>JBLNCE010000076.1:0-21629 GCA_050260415.1 Bacteroidota bacterium
GGTCCGGATTGACGGCGAAGTGGAGCAGACCGTCAAGATTGCGCGGGAGATCGCCTACAGCGACGTCCTGATCGCCGTATCCCACCCGACCGGCCATGTGGAGACGGGGTTGGGCGGTTGCTGTGCCAGCATCCCTCTCCTAGGAAGCCGTACCTTCGACCCGGACGTCTGGTCTAAAACGCCATGAGGTACCCATCGGAAAGATTAACCCTGGGCTTGCAGGCTGCCGATGGCCTCTGAAGGTAAATGCCCACTTAAAAGACAGAATCGCGCCTTGAGCCAGTCTCGGCGGTGCGCTATAATGAAGGAAAGGGCCGCCTACCAAGATGTTGCGCATGGGTGCGTTGGCGCCGGCCGCCGCAGCGCGAAAGGGGTGACCGCTTATGAGCTGCCCGAAGTGTGGACACGAGTTGACGCCCGCTTTGCTAACCATCGTCGGCACGACCTTTGTCTGCCGTTTGTGCCTCGGCTGCAACCATCTATTCTTGCGGGGCGGCACCGCGCATAACACAAAGCAGGAGGCGGTCGCGCGCGAGGATCTGGCCCCCGCGACCGGGATTCCTCTGGCCGAGACATGCCCGTTGACCGCGGAGGAGGAGGCGGAGGCACGGAGGTTATTGGAGGCGTGATCCCTCCTGCAATCCCAGTTGAATGCCTGTCGGCGTCATGCATAGTATTATTATTGGAGAGGGGACACGCAGGCTGCGGCGCGGCCGCGACCATCGCGTGCAATCGCGGGGCCGCGGTGCCCGCCACGGAACGGAGGCGGACCATGTCCATCGACAGCGAAACCGTAGCGATTCGGCCAAGCGACGGGAAGGACCCCGAAACCATTCTCCTCACGCCGGCGGAGGTGGCGCGGGAATTGGCGTTCCTCGTCGTTGTCTCGGGCCGCCGCATGGGAACCTGTTATCGGCTGGAGCGGCCGCGCAGCCTGATCGGGCGCAGCAGCAGAGTGCAGATCTACCTAGATGATCCCCGGGCCGGCGGCGAGCACGCCAGCATCCGGTGCGAGAAAGTCAGTAAGGACGCGCGGGGCGAGTTCGTGCTCAGGGATCTCGACTCGGAGACCGGTACCTTTGTGAACGGCAAACGCATCGCCACCGTGTGGGTATTGAAGGACGGCGACTTAATCCGCATCGGTGACATGGAGTTGGTGTTCAAGAGGGTTTAGCGCCATCGAGCACGAATGGTTGACCGCATCTTCATCCCGTCTCGGCAATATGTCGAGGCGGATACTTCTCGCGAGGACCGCCTCATTGCCGGTCCTTTTTGTTTTGTCCACCCCTGCCGCATCCCCCGAGTCGGCATCGGCGCAGGAAAACTGCGGAAAATAGCGAATAGATACCCGGAAAGGGTGAAGCGCATGGCGAATTCGCAACACCGCGCGCATCCAGCGGGCGGCCGGACATCCTTCAGCGCATGGTGCAAGCGCCATGCGGGCGCGCTCTGTCTCTTCGTCCTGGTGGCGTCGGTCTACTCGTTATGGGCGGGCAACGAGTTTATCTACGACGACCATAATATGGTGAACAATCAGACGGGGCTATACTCCTTGAGCGATCTGGGCCGGGTCTTTTCCGAGCCGCACGATCCCGTTCTCCCTTACTACCGGCCGGTCACCAGGACGACCTTTCTGCTTCAAAAGGCTTGGCATGGGGATAATCCGCTCCCATTCCACCTGTTCAACGCCCTCTTGATCGGTTTGGCGGCCGTGGTGTTGCATCTACTCTTGCGGCTGCCCGTCTTCGCGGTGCCGGAGGTGCTGGCGCTACTGGCGGCCGCGTTGTTCGCCCTGCATCCAGTGGCGTCCTCGAGCGTTTATCCGATCGCTTCCGGCCGTGAGACGCTCCTGCCGGCCTTCTTCATGATGGCCGCGATCTATTCCTTTTTACGGCCCGGGCGCGGATGGTACATCCTCGCCACCGTCTTCCTGACGCTGGCCATTTTCAGCAAGGAACAGGCGGTCGTTCTGGCGGCGCTCTTCGTCTTGGCGGACGCCTTGGGGGTCTCGGCCGATGCGCCGGGACGGAGCGTGCGCCGATGGCTCTCACGCTACTGGCTCATCGGCGGCGTTTATCTGGTCTACTTCTTGCTGCGGTTCAGATTGTTCGCGGGCCGGGAGTTCCATCTGAGCCTGGCCGACAATCCAGCCGTACCGCTCTTGAGCCCGGTCTACGCCCTGCAATCGATTGTGGCGCCCTTTCTGGCCCTGGTATATGAACCCATGAGCGTCAAAGCCTGGCTTTCACCGCCGCGCGTGGCTCTGGCCGCCCTGGCCGTTCTGCTCTTGGGCCTCGCGGTTAGGAAACAGTGGCCGGCCAGTCGCAGAATGGCGCTGTTCTGGGGCGGATGGTTTCTACTTGCCATGCTGCCCACATCCGGCCTCGTCGCACAGGATGTCCACTTTGAAGAACGTTATATATTCCTCTCCGCCGCCGCCGCCGCCGGCATCGGGGCATGCGTCGCGGCGTCTTGGTGGCGGGACCCTTCGCGGCGGCGGCTCATTACCGTTCTCGGCGCCATCCTGATCGCGGCTTGCGGAGCGTGCACCGTCAACCGCGGCCGGTATTTCCGCGATGACCTCGTCTTTTACCAGCAATGGCTGCGGACCAGCCCGGATTACTTCTTGCCCCACCACGCGATGGGCACCATTCTGTACAAACGGGGCCGAGCGGAAGAAGCCGCGGCATACTACCGAAAGGCCATCGCGATGAAGCCGGATTGGCCGGATTCCCACCTCAATCTAGGGCTGATCCTGGTCGACCAGGGAAAATACGGCGAGGCCGAGGAAGAGATGCTTGCTTACGTCCGGCTCAAACCGCAGTCGGCCAAGGCACACTACAGCCTGGGGGTGGTGCAGACACTGAGCGGGAAGTTCAGCCAGGCGATCGGCCAGTATGAGGAGGCGCTGGCGCTGGAGCCGCACATGGCCGAGGCGCACCATAACCTGGGCTGCATCTATCAGCAACTGGAGCAGTACGAAAAAGCCGCCGATCATTATCGTGAAGCGCTGAAGATCAACCCCGGCAAAGCAAACAGCCGGCAAAACCTCGAGGACGTCTCGGCGCTGCTTGGGAAGCCTTAGGCGATCGAGGAGGGACCGTCACTGAAGCTAGGCATTCTCCTCGATCTGCCCCCGGATTTGCTGGCGCGGATTTCCGCCGCGGCGCCGGAAGCCGATATCACCGCGGCGGCCGCGCCCGCGAAAGCGGAAGCCCTGGCGCGGACGGCCGAGATCCTCTTTGGCTGGCCAGAACCGCAATGGCTGGCAAAGGCGGAAAACCTCCGTTGGCTGCAGCTGACGAGCGCTGGCGTGGAGAGACATCTCGAGACGTTCCGCGCCTTGCCGGCGAACGTGGTCCTTACCAGCGCGGCCGGCGCCTTCGGCGTCGCCATCGCCGAGCATCTCTTCGCCATGCTGCTCTGCCTGACGAGAAACCTGCCCCTGCATCTCCGCAACCAGGCGGAGCATCGCTGGGAAAGGCAGCCGATCCACCGGGAGATCTGCGGCCTCACGGCCGGCATCATCGGCTACGGTGATATCGGGCGTGAGTTTGCCGCAAGGGCCCGGGCGTTCGGTATGCGCGTGATTGCCGTCCGGCGGCGGTCTGAGTCCGGCGGCAACACACCCGACTCCGTCTGGGGTCTGACAGGATTGGCGCGCCTCCTGGCCGAAGCGGACGTCATCGTCAACTGTCTGCCATTGACTCCGGTCACGCGAGGTCTGTTGAACCGGGAACGCCTTTTTGGCATCAAGCAAGGCGCTTATTTCCTGAACGTGGGCAGGGGGGCGACCGTGGACGAGGAGGCGCTGGTCGAATGCCTCCGCCATGGCCGTCTTGCCGGCGCCGGACTGGATGTCTTCGCCGAGGAGCCCCTGCCCGAGAGCAGCCCCCTCTGGGAGCTCCCCAATGTAATCATCACGCCGCATGTCGCGGGCATGACCGAGTGCTGCCTGCCGCGCATCGTCGGGATCTTTTGCGAGAATCTCCATCGATACCGGGCGGGAGAGCCGTTGCTTAACCAGGTGGATCTGGAGGCCGGTTACTAGAAGCGATGTCAAGAAGCCCAAACTCGCTGGGCCGACGAACCACTTGCGGCGGGGAGGTAGGGGGAGTAGCATGATGAGCGATGCCAAGCGAAGCTGGCTCGGAGTGGTCTTTTTTTTGTTCGCCCTCTGCAGCCTGGTTTTTTTCCGCCCGGTGCTGCGCACCGTCGGGATTGACCTCGATCGCACCGTCCCGGACTGGGCGGATTTTTTCTCTCCCAGCCAGTATGATGCCTTTTTGCGGGAGGTCAACGGGTATTTCCAGGCCCGGGGGCTGGACGCCCGGATCCAAGACGGAACTCTCTATGCCGAAGACGGGGGGGAGTACGGATTGCGGACGCTAGCCCAAAAATGCCTTCAGCTCAGGAGAGATGCTTGGGCGGACACCATCAAACGCCATTTCGAGCGGACGCGCGCGGAAAACGGAAAAATAAAACCGCCCGCGGCGCAGCCAAAGGCGAATAGCGGCGGCGACGGCTTATGACTTTCCCGTGGTGTGCCGAAGGTCAAAGGTCACAACGTCAACAGTCCAGATCGATACTTGGCTTTCGACTTTTGGACTCCGACGCGCGCTTGGTTAATTAGCCGGCTGGCCGGCGGCTGCTTCCACGGAGGCGAGCACGGGGTCAATTACCTCGGCGTCTGGCGTGAGGATCTCCGCGATCACGTCCCGCAGGCCTTCGGCGATGATCTCGGCCATCCGCATGACCAGGGACAGGCGGGTGTTCTGCAGGACCAGGTACTCCATGAATCCGCCCACGTTGACAATGCCGATGATGTGGAAATCGCCGACGGACGGGAGGTTTTTATTGACTCCGGTGCCAGGCTGCAGGGGTCCCTCTTTGAGGCTGATGTAACCGACGCTCTCCGTACGCCCAAGACATGCGTCAATGGCGATGACGAAGGGATCGGGGGCCCAGGAACGAAGATTATCCATTGCTTCCACCAGATTGACCGCGTGGACCGGCCGGTCGAGCGTACCGAGCACCATGACATTGGCGGCGAGGGACGTCGAGAGCTTGGTGCCGATCAGCGGCCCTAGGCAGTCGCCGGTGGAACGGTCCGTACCGATGCACAGCACGGCCAAGCGTCGGGTGGGCGTGTAGAGGTGGCGGAGGAACACGGCGGCCTGACGGCGAAACACTTCCCGGGCAACCGGCTGGTCGACATGAACGCGATGCGGCCCCCGCCACTCCGCGTCCTCATCGGACTGCTTACCGAACAGACTCCACACGCCGGTCCCTCCATAATTCCAGGTTATACCTGCGACATCATAGTCTATGCTGTTTGTATAAAGGGTATGCGTCAGCGCATGCCGTCGGCGAGGCACGGCACCCGTCGCGGTCCGCTTTTCAAGCAAGGCCAAAGGAGGTATAATAGTAGCATCATGCGAAAGCCTGAAGAGCGCACCGAGACGGCAGACAGGCGCCGTTTTTGTTTTGGCTGGCAGATCGCCGCCCTTTTGGCCGCGTTGTTGGTTGTCGGCGCGGTAGTGGGCTTCTTTGTCGCCAAGTCGACCGGCCACCGGATCGTGCGGGGTGTAACCATCGCCGGTACGCCGGTGGGGCGCCTTAATGTCAAGGAAGCCGAAGACCTGCTCAGGATCCGTGCCGAAGTCTGGAGCAAGACAGCCGTTACGCTTACCTGTGGCGACAAGAGCTGGGCCGTCACGCCGGCGACATTCGGACTGATACCTGATTACGCCGCTACCCTGGCGGAAGCTTTACGCGTGGGCCGGCGGGGGGGGCCGTTGGCGCGTTGGCGTGAGAGAAAGTCCGTGGCACGCACGGGCCTGGCTCTACCGCTCGCTTTTCGGGTTGACAGGGACAGATGGAACGCGAGCTGTCAAGCCATCGAGGCCGAAGTTAATCAGGAGCCGGAGAGCGTACACTTCGCGGTGAACCCCGCCGGCAAGCTTACCTCCACACCAGGCAGGGACGGCCTGAAGCTCGATCGATCCAGACTCCTTGCGGATCTGCAAAAAGGATTCGCGGACAGGAAGAAACGCGAATACATACTGCCGGTTCTCGTGGTGAAAGCTCCCCTGTCACGGGAAGAAGTGGTCTCGTGGCCTCTCGATCAAGTACTGGCTTTTTATTCCACCAAGTTCAACGCCGCGGATCAGTCCAGGACCCACAACCTGAGTATGGCCGCCGCGGCCCTGGATGGATTGATCATCAAGCCCGGCGACGAATTCTCCTTTAACGAGCATGTCGGCCCGCGCGTGCCGGAGAAAGGCTATATGGAAGCGCCCGTGGTCCTGAAGAACCAATTGGTCCTGGGCATGGGCGGCGGGGTGTGTCAAGTTTCCAGCACGCTATTCAACGCGGCGCTCTATGCCAGTCTCCCGGTGGGCAAACGCACCAATCACAGTCTGCCCAGTACCTACGTGCCTTTGGGACGGGACGCGACCGTCGTCTATGACGTGGTGGATTTGAGTTTCAGCAACGACACCGGCCGGCCGGTACTGATCGCCGCGGGGATCTATGGCTCCCGCCTGACGGTGGCGTTGATCGGCCACCGCGACGCCAAGCCGGTGGTACGGCTGGAGGTGGAAACCAAGGAGACAATCCCCCATGAGACGGTGGTGGAAAACGACCCCGGCCTGGCGGCGGGCGTCGAGGCCGTGACGCAAGCCGGGCGGGATGGTTACAAGGTCCAGCTGTGGCGCACCTCGACCTGGCCCGACGGACGTTCCGTGCGCGAACAGATAGGAAAGGTCGCCTATTACCCTCCGATCAAGAAGGTGGTCAAACGCGGGATTGGTTCACCCCGCTTCGGCAATTGGACGCCCCCGCAGCCGGTCTCTCAGCACATCGCGCCCGCGGCGACGCCGGGTGTGGTCAATCCTTGAGCAAGAGACGCCCCCTGCGCGCCTCCGAGATCCATCGCATACTGGTGTTGCAGATCGGACCGATCGGAGATACCATTTTTACCATCCCGGCGCTGAAAGCCCTGCGTCAGAATTTTCCCTCGGCCACGATCGTCGTGCTTGCCTCGGCGCGCGCCGCCGACGTGCTGCGGGGCCTTCCGTACCTGGACTTGTTGCGTGTTAGCCGGAGCGGGCTGGATCTTATCCGGGCGGTGATCGAGTTCAGGCAGTCTGGATTCGACCTCGCCCTGGGGCTTTCCAACCAGGGAAGCTGGCTTGCCGGTTTTTGCGGCACCCCGTTCAAGGCCGGTTTTCCCGCGCCACTGCTCTACCTCTCCGAGCCCGGTCCGGTCAAAGAGGAACCCTCGTCGCACGTCGTCGAGTACTGTCTGTCCGTCATCAGGATGCTTGGCGGCGCCGTTCCCGAAGATCGACGACTCGAGTTGCCTCTTACCCAAGCCGAGTTGGACAGGGCGGCATGCTTCATGAACATGCACCACCTGGATACCCCGGTGGTCGCCATCCACCCCGGCGGGCGCTATTTCCCCCTCAAACGGTGGCCGGTCGATCGTTTCGCGCGGCTGGCCGAGATCCTGATGGGCCGCGGCCTTGGCGTAGTGGTTGTCGGCGGACCGGAGGACAGCGAGCTTGCCTCGCTCATGGACAAGCAGATGCGTGCAAGAGCGGTGACGGTTGTGGGCAAGATGCGGATCAGGGAGACAGCGGCCTTGCTCGCCCGTTGCCAGCTCTTCGTGGGCAATGATTCCGCGCCGCTGCATATGGCGGCCGCGGTCAATACGCCGAGCATCGGCCTGTTCGGCCCGACCAGTCCGGCACAGTACAGCCCCTATGGGACCGGGCATGTGGTCATCTGCAAATCCCTGCCCTGCAGCCCTTGTTTTCGGTTTCTCGGAGGACTGGGGCAATATCTGCCTAGATGCACGAGACCTCAATGCATGGAAGCGATTGGCGTTGACGAGGTGGCTTCGGCGGTGCTGGCCAGGTTGGGTATGTCGCAAGCGGGGCATTCAAGCGGGGAGGGCCTTCGTCATTGATTTCCCTCCGCTCGCTCCAGCGCGGCGTGGCTAGTTCGGTTTTCTTCAGCGCCCTTGCCCTGCTTGGTGTGGTTTTGATCTATGCGCGGCGGGACTTGACCAATGCGTGGCGTCAAGTCTCTCCTGTGGCCGTTGCGGCCGCAGGCACCGCCATGATCCTTGTCTGGCTGGCCAAAGCGGCCCGGATGTGGATCATCGCGGGCACGATGGGCGCCGCCATCCCGTTTCGCCGTTTCCTGCAGATCTATCTGACCACTTGCTTTGTCTCACATATCACACCTTTTAGCGCCGGCGGCGTTCCTATGCAAGTCTATCTGGTCCACCGCGAGGGAATGTCCGTCGGGGCGGCCACCGCGCTGACCGCGGTCGACCTCGGCGCGAACTCCCTGGCCTTTATCTTGTCTATCCCGGTGGCATTGAGCCTGGCCGGAAAGGGACCGGCCATCACGATCCCGGCATGGCTCGGCTGGGTTGCCGGCGGTCTGGGCGCGCTCATCGTCCTCGGGTGGGCTTGGCAGCAACAATATGGCGCGCGCCATCAGGGTATCGCCGGCATACTCGCGCGATGGCGCCACGAGGCCGCCGTATTCCGACGCGGACTCGTGGAGACGGCCCGTGGGGGCCCCGTACGGTTGCCGATCATCTGCGGTCTGACGATCGGGTATTGGTTTTTCTATCTCATGGTGGCACCGATCATCCTCTGGGGCATGGGCCTCAAGGTGGCCTGGGGATACGTGCTCGCCGCCCAATTGGCCCATAATTTCCTGCAGGTATTGCTGCCGACGCCCGGTGGCAGCGGCGGTTCTGAACTCTTGCTCCTCGGGGTTTTCGCGCCGGTCCTCCGGCCGGGGCAGGCGGGAGTCTTCGTCTTATTGTGGAAAGCCTATACCTTCTACTCGACGCTGGTCCTGGGCGGCTACTTTTTTTGGCGGCTGCTCGGGGCGAAAGGAGCGCTTCATGGGGCAGGTCATCGGGAGAGGTGACGTCGGGCGCCTGGCCGCGAGCCTCCGCCGGCAGGACATGAAGACCGTCTTGACGAACGGCTGCTTTGACCTGCTCCATATCGGCCACCTGCGCTATCTGCGCGCGGCCAAAGCCATCGGGGACGTACTGCTGGTGGGCGTCAACTGCGACGCGCGCGTCCGCGCGCTTAAGGGTCCTGAACGGCCGTATGTTCCGGAAGCCGAGCGGGTGGAGATGATCGCGGGCTTGGCCCCGGTGGACTACGCTTTTATCTTTAGCGAGGATACTGCCGCGGGACTCGTCCGGGAGATCAGGCCGGACATCTACGCCAAGGGGGGAGATTACCGCGAGGAGGATATCCCCGAGGCGCCGGAGGTCAGAGCATGCGGCGCGCGGCTTGTAATCCTCCCGCTGGTGCCCGGCCGGTCGACCACGGGACTGGCGGCCAGGGTAACCGTGTCACACATTGGCGTATAGGAGGAAAGACCATGACCGATCCAAACCAAGGTTTACACCGTTCGGAGCATGACCGTATGATCGCCGGTGTTTGCGGCGGTCTGGCCGAGTCCCTGCGGGCCGACCCGACATTGGTCCGCTTGGCCTGGGTTCTCTTGACTTTGGTCTCCTGGCTTTGGTTTCTTGGTATAGGCTTTTATCTGCTTGCCTGGTTCGTTTTGCCGGTGAGAGCCAAGGAAGGCGAAGCACCGCCCGTTTCCGTCTCCAGCGAACGCGCCTTCGGCAACCGCCGCTTGGGGCAGTTGATCGGGTGGCTATTGGTGGGCGTGGGGATCGTGCTGCTGGCCGACCGGTTGACGGGCGGTTGGCTCGCGAGTTTTTGGCATGAGTTTCGACGCTACTTTTGGCCGATCCTGCTCATCGCCGTCGGCGGGGCGCTCTTGATCCATCGCGGATCGGATCGCGGCAGCGACGAGCGGTAGTTCGAACTATGTCATTCATCCCGGAAAAGCTTTGTACGGAGGCCGGATGCTGCGCCCCCACACAGGAACGGAAACTGTAATGCGAAAGCCAGGATGGCTCAGAGCGGGCCATGGTCGTCGCAGGCTTTGGCCCCATCGTGGGCCGGAGATGGGTTGTGCATCCCCGCGAATTGACGCCAACCTTGCTTATACGGATGGCGAAACAGTGCGTGACCAAAGGTGCTGATTAATTGCTTTTTAGGAGGTTCATCATTGACCGGACTGGGTACCATCATTAATGTAGGCGCGATTCTGGTTGGCGGCGCGATCGGCCTTGCCGGCAAGAGGGCCTTGCCCGAGCGGGCCACGAGCGCGGTGCTGCAAGTAATGGGGCTTTTTACGGCGGTGATCGGTCTGCGGATGCTTTGGCCGGGCCAAGCCCTGATCTCCGCCCTGGCCAGTCTCGTGGTCGGCGGGTTAATTGGCGAATGGTTGCGGATCGAGGATCGGCTGCAGCAATGGAGCGAGCGCATCCTGGGCCGTTTCAAGCAGGCCGGGGGGTCGCCCGCCGAGGGGTTTCTCGCGGCCGGCCTGTTGTTCTGCGTCGGTCCCATGGCTATTCTGGGCAGCGTCTCCGATGGACTGAGCCAGGACTATGGCGTCTTGGCCACCAAAGCCATGTTGGATGGGATTGCGTCCATCCCCTTGGCGGCGACCTTGGGCGTCGGTGTATTGCTCTCATCGGTACCGGTGCTTGTTTACCAGGGGCTCATGACATTGGGCGCCATGTATGTGCAACCATGGCTCCGCGGGCCTGTCCTCACAGATCTCAACACGACCGGGGGTATCCTCGTACTGGCCATCGGCTTGAGCATCGCCGGGATCAAGCGTTTCCGGGTGGCCAATCTCCTCCCGGCCTTGCCGGTACAGGTGATTTTGTCCACGCTCCTTGCCGTGTCCGGCCGGATGTTCTGACGCTTATGCACAGCGCCCGGGCTTATGCATGAGCGGCGGGGCCCGGCGCCCGCCGGCCCGTTCGACACTAGCGGCGGCGTTTGATGATCATGAACACGGTCTTGCGCCGTTTCTTGAGTATGGGATTGAGCAAGCAGGCCAGGAGTTGAAACAAGCGGACCCCTCCTCGTAATCCGGCGATCCGATGGCGTCTGCGCGTTCCAGAGGTACGACCGGGGTTGCGAGCGTGAAAGCAAGATTTCGGTACAGTATATGACTTAAGCCCGGGTTGACGTGCCATAAACTTGTGGACGGCGGATAGTTGCTTTCGCCGGGAGGAAAAGCCGAACCTTCGTCGAAAGCAAATTGAGGGCGCTAAAACGAGGCTCGGCCGATTAGGAGGGCTACGTGATGGTACCACGCGGACTAAAGTACACCCGAGAGCATGAATGGGTCAAGATCGAGGGGAACCGGGCCACCATAGGAATCACGGATTTTGCCCAGCATGAACTGGGCGACGTGGTCTTTGTGGATTTACCGGATGTCGGGCAGAAAATGACTTCCGGCGCCACTCTAGCCTCGGTGGAATCGGTCAAGGCGGTTTCGGACGTCTATGCGCCGCTCATCGGCGAAGTCGTGGCGGTCAATGAGGATCTGGAGCACAGTCCGGAGTATGTCAACCAGGATCCGTACGGCAAGGGCTGGATTGCCGTCATCGAGATAAGCGAGCCGTCGCAGTTGCCGGAGCTCATGTCGGCCGAAGAATACGAACCGCTCACCAAAAAGGCGTGAGCGTCAGGCGGATATGGCGGCTCATACCCCTCCGCGCCGAGGACGCCGCGCGTAACATGGCCGTTGACGAAGCGATCTTCCGCGTCTATGCGGAGGGCCGGGTTCCCCCGACCCTCCGTTTCTATACCTGGGACCCGTCGGCCGTCTCATGCGGCCGTTTTCAGAACGTGGCGGGGGAGGTCGATCTGGACGGCCTGGCCCGGCTCGGGTTCGGTGTCGTCAGGCGGCCGACCGGCGGCCGGGCCGTGCTGCACCGGGGGGATCTGACTTACGCCGTCGTCACCGGCGCGCGTGACGGTCTACCGGCGGGCGTTCTCCCCGCCTATCTATACCTCAGCCAGGGCCTCCTGTCCGGCCTGAGCTTGCTGGGCATCAAGGCGGAACTCCACACGCCGGCGGGGAAAGAGGGGGCCCGGGGGAATCCGGCCTGTTTTGCCAGTCCCTCATGGTATGAGTTGACCGTCGCCGGACGCAAGGTGGCGGGCAGCGCGCAGCGGCGCGAGGGAGGCGCCCTTCTTCAGCACGGGTCGATCATGGTCTCCTTTGCGCCGGCGGAATTGGCGGCCGTTCTTCGCCCGTCTAAGCCCATGCCGGATTATGCCGCCCAGCTGGCCCGTTCAGCCGCGGGGCTCGGCGAGTTTGCGCCCGGCCTCACCATACCCCGCCTGGCGGCGGCGATGGTGAAAGGATTCATGGAGGCTTTGCCGATCGAGTTCCAAGAAGGAGGTTTGACGGAGGAAGAGGAGAGGCTGGCCGAGGAGTTGCGTCCAAAATACGCGGAGGAAGCCTGGTCGGCCAAGTGTCATTAGCGTGATGTAGGATCGGGGCTCACCCCCTGTTCCTCAGAGGGGCAATGACCCTAGCAGGGGGCGAGTTCAAGACAGGACTTCGGCTGCGCTTTGCGTCTTCACCGAAAACCCAATATCTGGAGGTCTCAGATGCGTCAAGTGTTTCACCCGGTCGGGACTTGCACGACCGAGATAGTTTTCGAAGTGCGGGAAGGCGTCCTCGAGGAGCTTTCGTTTGCCGGCGGCTGCCGTGGCAACCTGGAAGGACTAAGACGGCTGGCGATCGGTCGCCCCGTGCGCGAACTGGAGGCGCTGCTGCGCGGGATTAGTTGTCAGAACGGGACTTCCTGTCCGGACCAATTGGCGAGGGCGTTGGCCGCGTCCACGCGGGGTGGTAAAGCATGCTGAGCTTGCTTAGCGGTTATTGGCGGGCTTTCTTGGCCGGTCCCGCCATAGGCGTTGCCAAGGCGATCGCGGTGGTGCTGGCGGCGGTGATCTTTTATCGTGCCGCCCGCGCGGCCATCAGGCGAGTCTTCATCAGCGGACCGATGCGCGGGCGCTATCTGGACAAACGCCGGTCGGATACGCTTGCCTCCGCGCTTACTTCGCTGCTGCGCTATACGATCTACTTTCTCGTCCTGGGAACGCTGCTGCCGCTGCTAGGGGTGAATATCAGCGCTCTGCTTGCCGCCGCGGGCATCGGCGGGGTCGCCCTTGCTTTTGGGGCCCAGCATCTCATCAGGGATGTCATCAATGGTTTCTTCATCCTTTTCGAGGATCAGATGGCCGTGGGGGATCAGGTGACCGCCGCGGGTGTCACGGGGCATGTCGAGGAAGCCGGCTTGCGGATCACGCGGATCCGTGACGGGGATGGGCGCCTGCACATCATCCCCAATAGCCAGATTACACAGGTGACGAACCTCTCGACCCCGGCCCGCCTTGGCCAGGTGGACGTGCCTCTCGGACCGCGGGCGGAACTCGTTCGCTATGAAGAACTGGTACGCGCGGTATGTACTGAATTCGCCGCACAGCACGAAGGCCTGGCCGAAGGACCACGGCTGGCAGGGCTCGTCTCGACCAGCGTCGGCCCGGCCTTGCGCGTCACATTCAAGGCCGTGGGGGGAGGGCAGGACCAATTGGAAATGCTGCTGCGGCGTGCCCTTTACCAGGCCGTGACCGGCGCCGGGCTGCGTTGGAGAGCGAGGTGACGACGGTTGAAGTTCTACCTGGGTGACGTGGTGCGGATGCGCAAAGAGCATCCATGCGGCGGCCTTGATTGGGAAGTAATGCGCGTGGGGATGGACTTTCGCATCAAGTGCCTGAAATGCGGGCGCGTGGTCATGGTGCCGCGGCCCAAGTTCGAAAAGGCCGTCAAGACCGTGGTCAAAAGCATGATGCCGGAACTCGGGAACCAGTAAAACAACTCATAACTCACCGCCAAGGGCATATAATACCCTCCGAGGTGAGGTGGGTGGCAGGCAAACTGGCCATTATGGGTATCTCGCTGAACCATCGCGAGGATTTCTCGCCAAAGGTGCAGGGGGTGCTCAGCGATTTCGGTGAAAAGATCCTGATGCGCGCCGGAGTTCCTAGCCCCGATCGGCAAAAAGGTTTGATCACCTTGGCACTCGAGGCCGAGGATGGCGCGATAAGGGATCTGGCCAAGCGGCTCGAGGAGATCGAGGGCGTCACCGTCCGGACCGTATCTTTTTGATCATGGTCCATATCCAAGAGCGGCGACCCGGATTTACGGGTCGCCGTTTTCTTGCCCCCCGTGTCACGGTCGATTGACATTCATGCTGGACGCAAGCGTGGAGCAGGTGCTATACTACTCTAGGGGTATTGCCTTGCTGCAACAAGTAGAGGGACAGACTGTCGTGCAAGCCATCATCGACCGTATCGCGGGAGCCCTGATGAACGGTGAGCTGCATCCGGGCGATCGGTTGCCGCCCGAGCCTGATATGGCCGCCAACCTGGGCGTGAGCCGGACCGCGTTGCGGGAGGCGACCAAGACTCTCTGCGGATTGGGCGTACTCAGGGCGCGACGGCGCGGTGGAACCTTTGTCGCGGCCCAGTTTTCGCCCCGTATGTTGGACCCTCTCATCTTCGGCCTGATCATCGAGCGTGGTTCGCCGGACGAACTCTATGAACTGCGCGTGCTCCTTGAGGTCGATGCGGTGGAGCTTGCCATCAAGAAAGCTTCCGCGGCGGACTTCGAGAAGCTCGAGGCAAGGCTGGCGGCCTTTGCCGACCTGATCCCCGCGGGTAATCTCGAAGCCTTGAATCAGGAGGATATGGCGTTTCATTGTACCCTGCTTGAGATCGGGGGTAATCCATCCTTCGCCCGCGTGGCCATGGCGGTAATGCAGCTTTTCGCCCAGCCGATGCGGGTGGCCCTGCGGAGCATGGGCCCGGAAAAAGCTCTCAACAACCATCGTCTCCTGCTCGAAGCGATCAGAGCCCGGGACTTGCTCGAGGCCGAGCGCCTGATCGAACTGGCTTTCAGGGAATCACGCGCTCATTTGTAACCCTGCTGCGATGACGATTCTTGACGGTCATTCCGCCCTTTGCTATAATAAAGTGGTCCGCGCGTAAATGGGGTCCGCTCCGGATGGAAACCGGACGGCCTTTGGGATTGTTCGAGGAGGTCAGCAATGGAAACGTACATGGCCAAGCCGGCGGAGGTCGGCCAGAAATGGTACCTGGTTGATGCGGAGGGCAAGACCCTCGGCCGCCTGGCAACGGCGGTCGCCCGCGTCCTGCACGGCAAGCACAAACCGACGTTTACTCCCGGGGTGGACTGTGGCGACCACGTGATCGTCATCAACGCCGACAAAGTGGTTGTGACAGGCCGGAAACGGGAGAAGAAGATGGTTTATCACCATTCGCTCTACCCGGGCGGCCTCAAGGCGGTGAAGTACGGCGATCTTCTCGCCAATCGCCCGGAACGAGCCTTGACCAGAGCGATCCGGGGCATGCTCCCCAAGAATTCATTGGGTCGCCATATGCTGCGCAAGCTCCGTGTCTACCGTGGCGCCGAGCATCCGCATGCCGCGCAACAACCTGAATCTTACGAGATCAAGGACGCAATCAGGAGGTAAGAAGATGCCGCGCGCCAAGAAAGCAACCAAGTTATCCTATTACGGGACCGGTCGGCGCAAGAGCGCGGTGGCCAAGGTCCGCGTCATCACCGGGCAGGGCAGGATCGTGGTCAATGGCAAGCCGGTGGGCGACTATTTCGGACGTAAGCTGCTCGAGGTCATTGTGCGTCAGCCTTTGGAAGCCGTCGCCGTCGGGGAAAAGTACGATGTGGTGGCCAGCGTGGCCGGCGGTGGCGTCAGCGGTCAAGCCGGCGCGGTACGGCATGGGATCGCCCGGGCCTTGTTGCAGGTCGATGGGGAATATCGGGCGCCGCTCAAGAAGGCGGGTTTTCTTACCCGCGACCCGCGGGCCAAGGAACGCCGCAAGTATGGGCTGAAGAAGGCGCGTAAGGCGCCACAGTTCTCCAAACGGTAACAGTCATAAGAGTTCGAAACGCGGCCAACAGGCCGCGTTTTTTTGTGCCCGAGCGCCGATTGTTTTGCGCGCTCGGGGAACGCTATCATCCAAAACGACCACGACTGCCTCGTGCACGTCCACGGTGAGCGGTACACGTTCACGTACATGACACCAATGTGTGGCCTGGGGGTTGGAGGCCTTGACCATCGAGCGGGACCCGGACCGCGCCGAGATGTTCTCCCTGATCGCACCGCGCTATGACCGGATTAACCGCGTGATCAGCGGCGGGCTGGACCTTTCCTGGCGGCGGGCGATTCTGCGGCGGCTGCCTTCAGGCTGGGCGCCGCGCGAGTTCCTCGATGTGTGTTGCGGCACGGGCACACTCTTGATGATGCTGTGCCGCAGGTATCCGGCCGCGGCTGCCGTGGGGCTGGATTTCGCCCCGGGTATGCTCCGCGAGGCCGGGGAACGTCTGGCACGGATGCGGGGGACTCCACCCACGCTTGTGCTGGGCGACCAAAACCGTCTGCCGTTCGAGAACGATCGGTTCGATCTGGTCACCAACGCTTTCGGTCTCCGCAATTCGCGCGATCTCGATCGCAGCGTGGCGGAGATGTACCGCGTGCTGGCGCCGGGCGGCATGATGGCCGTGCTCGAGCTTACCCGTCCGCGAAAGAACCTGCGGGGCCGCCTTTTTTCCCTCTATTTCGCGCGGCTTGCGCCAATCCTCGCGCGCATGCTCGGCGGCGACCGGTACGCTTACGCCTATCTGCCGGATTCGGTGGCGGGATTTCTGAGCCGCGAAGAGATGGGGCAAAGAATCAGCCGCCTCACGCACAGCCCGGTCAACCAAACACCGCTCTTCGGCTCGGTCGTGAGCCTGTTTCTGATAGAAAAGGCATGCGACCTGCCCGGTTCCAATCCCGGATAGGATGACAAGAAACGGACCGTCTTGCCTGTTTTTCCGGAAATCACTCCTGGTCAACGCGCTGCCGGGATGGTTAAGATGAACATGCGGATCGTCTTTTCCAGTCTGCCGTCCGCGTTTCCGGAAACGGGGAGCGCGGAGGGGAAGGAGTGTTGTGGATGCGTTATCCGGCAGGGAAAAAGATCGCCGTGGCTTTACTGACGGTGGCGGCGGTGGTGGTAGGCCTGAGAGGAAATCCGGTTCCGGAAGAAAACCGCACCCCGCGGGCGGCCGAGTTGCGTCAGGCGCCGCGGGTCTACGTACCCGACTATACCGCGCTCAAGCAGGCGATGCAAAACTACATCGCCCGTTACCCCGGGATCACCTACGGCATCTATTTCAAGGACCTCGCGAGCGGCAGCAGTTTCGGCATCAATCATTACGGGGTCTTTCCGGCCGCCAGCAGCATCAAGGCACCGCTGGCACTCTACGTTAGCGAGCTGGTCGATCGCGGCAAACTCGATTGGCAGGACAAGGTGACTTACACGGCGGATCTCGATTGGCAGGGCGGTGCGGGCTGCCTGCAATTCTTCGCCCAGGACGGCAACAAGTACTCGCTCAGGGTGCTTACCAACCTCGCCATCACCATCAGCGACAACATCGCCACACGGATGCTCCTGCGGCACGTGGGCAAGAACAATTTCATCAACTATCTGTGGAGCCTCGGCGCCGGCACGGTCTATCCCGGCGGCGAGAACAAATCGACCCCGCGTGACATGGGGCGTTACGTGGAGGCCATCATCAACTACGCCAAAACCCATCCCAGCGGCCGTCAGCTGCTCGACGACATGGCCAATCCCATCTGGCACGTGGGGTTGCCCGGGAGACTGCCCGACCGGGTGACGGTCGCCCACAAGGAGGGGGACCTGACCGGTGTGGCGACCGATATCGGCGTGGTGTACGGATCGCGGCCCTATATCCTTGCCGTGATGTCGACCGGCGTCCCGAACGAGGACGTTGGTTTCAACAATATCGCCGCCCTAAGCAAGCTGGCCTATGATTACCAGGAACGGATCGGGTGGAGATAAAGAAAACCACCCGCAAAATCACCCGCCCCTACACCACCCGGATGGCGAATTGGGGGCACGCAACGGTGCAATAGCCGCAGCGGACGCATTTGTCCGCGTCCACGCGGGCTTTATCCGCAAAAACAGCCAGCGCGTCGCTGTGGCAGGCGTCGAGACAGGCGCCGCAACCCCGGCAGAGGTTGGCCGAGACCTTGACCTGTTTCCCGTGTCCAATGATGGACGGGGGCGGGCCGAGGTCCGTCCGCCCGGCAAAGAAGTCCACGTTATAGTCTACCTCGGCGGGATGCACCATCCCAATGGCAATCGCGTGCGATGGAACCGCGCGCCTGGCGAAATCCAGATTCTCCGCGAACGAATCCAGCAGCGTCCCGCCCCCCAGGACTTTCATCAGGTAGACGCCTTTGCCGGCCTCGTAATTGCGCGTGATTGCCCGCGCCATCCCGGGCACCGTGCCGTTCAGGATGCCCCGGCCCGCCTGGTTGAAGATCGGAAAGACCACGTCGATATCGTCGCGGGCGGCCGCGGCCTCGGTCGTGCGCACATCGTGGGTGGAGATGCCGACGGCCTTGATGACGCCCCGGTTCTTAAAGTCGTGGAGGCACCGGAGGGCGCCCGCGCGTTCCGCGAAGACCTCCGTGCCGACGCGCGCCGCGTGGAGATGGAAGAGATCGATCTGGTCCAAAGCCAGCTCGGCCAGGGCTTCGCGCACCGCGGCCTCCATCTCCGCGTAAGTCTCGGCGGCGGATTTCGTGGCCACGACCGGCCGCAGACCGGTGGCCTTGATCGCCTCGCGAATGGGCGCGTATGTTCCATAGACCTGGGCGGTATCGATGAAGTTTATCCCGCGTTCCAGGGCCCGGGCGACCACGGCGGTCGCCTCGGTAAGCGGCAAACCTTTCTGCAAGGGACCCATCGGCAGGGCGCCCAGGCAAAGTCCCGTAACCTCGATCCCGGTACGGCCGAGGAGGTTCTTTTGTAGACTCATGTGATGCACCTCACAGAAAATATTACGCCGGTAAACATGGCAAGCACGCCGTAGTACGGTGTTGTTTCGCCAGTTACCTCGTCATTCCTGCCGGGGCCAATCAATACGATTGCGGGTGTTTTGCGGATAAGGGGTGAACGCAGTCTGCAGGCACGCATCCGGGCCGGGCGAAGCATCCAGCCTTTGTCGCCGCGTCTTCTACGGCGGAGTAGGCGGCCTCTGTTGGGGCTGGGTTGCGGTTTGGCTGTCGGGAAGGCCGGACCTCGTCAGCACGTATGCCGTAATCGCTCCCCAGAGGACAAGGGCCAGCAGGTCGATCAGGGACTCGGCGGGTGAGCATCTGAGCGGGACTCTGGCGGCGACAAAGCTGGGCACGATAATGGCATGGTTGAGCCAGAAGACAGCGCCTGAGGCCCCTCCCTTGGCCACGGCGAAGTCGCGGCCGGATAGGCTGAGCACGAAATATACAGGGATCCCCAGGGCGGCGCTGGCGATCAGATGCGCCAGTTCCCCCACGAGAATCCGTGCGCTATCGAGCTTGACACTGGCGAAAATTATCGCCCCTAGGTAGTGTCCCGAGGTGGAATGGGTCCAACCCAGCAGAACCATACTCCATTGCAGCAATTCGGTGGCGACGGCGCCCGTAAGGCCGGCCAGGGCGATCTGGAAGAAGCGGTCCTTGCGCATCACGTTCCAGCCGGTTGAGGCGCATGCTTGCGCAGTGCTTCGAGTTGAGCGGCAAACCAGCCTTTGTGCAGTTCCTCGTCGATCTGGTAACGCCAGAGCATCTCCGCCAGCGAACGATCCTCCGCTTCGGCCCGGCGGACGAAATCGGTGTACATCTCGATGGCTTTCGTTTCGGCGAAGATCCCGAACTTGTATCGTTCCTCCAGGGTGAAGAGGTCCAGCGCCTTGGCGGAGACGGTGCCGGCAAAGCCAAATAGATCGCCCGCCAATACCGGTTTTTCCGCCCCGATTTCCTGGAGCTTCCCGGCGAAGTAATCCAGGTGGATCCGTTCCCGTTCCACCATGACCGTGAAGGCGTAGCGCAAGTGATCGTCCGTTAAGGCCGGCAGTTGATCGCCGAACATCTTCACCTGGTAGAGTTCGAGCAGGTAGAACTCCTTGAGCTTGAAGCCCAATTCCGCCGTAGACATCCCCATCGGGCGTCCGCGCCTCTTTCAGTCTAATAGTAATGATAACGCGGTAGAGCCAAGCGGCGGTGGCACCTATCCGCCAACCGGCGCGGGCAGAGCCTGGAAAGCTTCCATGGCCACGGCAAACCAGTTCTCATGCGCCGATACCAGGCTGGCGAAATCAAGTTCGTCCCAGGTCATGCGGCGCCAGTTCCCGTCGGATCGTTTCCGTGTTATTATGGACAAGGCCCCCATCCATCATGTAAACCCATCCCGCGGTGGAAATACTGACCCGGGGAGATGCCTGGATCAAATATGGCGCGGAGGCGTTTCCGGTGTGCGAACTCTGCCATAGACACGGCGAGGGCGGCAAGTGGTTTTTGCAAGCCAAGAACTACGCGGATGACCTCCTCAGCGATCTCCGCCGTCGCGACTACGTACAGCGGTTCATGCGCGGCCAGCGGGCACAGATCGGCGCGCCGGAGGCGATGGCGGGCTACGCCCGGCTGCCGTGGCCCCTCAAGCCGGTGGTTCGGCGCGTAATCGAGCACCGGTTGCGGCGTGACCATTTTGGCCAGGTTGTCACACCGGCCGAGGCGCGGGAGATCCTCGCGCTGGTCAACAGCGTGGTGCGGCTGCCATGTGTCTGCCGGCGGATCACGCTGGGTGGCGAACACCGGTACTGCTTGGGTTTCAGCATGCTCCCCGGCGGCCTGGGCGCGGCGGGCCTGGCTGACCCAAGCTACTGGTCCGGTCCCGGCGGAACTGGTCTCGAACGGCTCACGCGGGAGGAGGCGCTCGCGCTGCTCGCCGGGTTTGAACGGGAGGATCTGGTTCACTCCGTCTGGACCTTCAAGACGCCGTATATCGGGGGGTTGTGCAATTGCGACGCGGAGGGGTGCCGGGCCATGCGCGGCAACCTCCGTTTCGGCCTCACGGTCCTCCATCCGGGGGAATCCGTGGCCGCCGTAAACGAGAAGGCGTGCCGGGGCTGCGGCATCTGCTTGCGGAGATGCCCATTCGGCGCAATCCATCTCGACACAGAGCTGGGCGTCGCCGCCGTTGCCGCGGAACGGTGTTACGGCTGCGGCCTCTGTCTGACTGAGTGCCCGTGGCGCGCTGTTTCCATGCGGTCAAGGTCCGCCGAGACGAGGGAGGATGCTAACTTAGGTGCAGAAGATTGAGATCCGGGGTCGGTATCGGAATCGGGGGCGAAGGTTTTTTCGAGGATATCGTGCCGCGGTATCGATTCCGATCGCGATCCCGATTCCGACCCCGAGGAAGGACCAGTTAAGCCGCGAGCGCGGGAGAGGGGGAAGGAAGACAGGATTTGCCCGAGAATGTCCCGTTCCTCCCCTCACATCTTTCTTAGAACAACCTCATAAATCCGGCCAGTTGCTGCAGGCGATCGACCAACTCCAGATCATCGCCGCCAAGAAAGGTATATTCCCTTTCACCCGGGAAGGCGAACGGATCGAGGCGATTGCCGCCTCTTTCCGGCTGGCCGCTCCCATGGGGTAACGCCGCACAGTCTTGAAGTACGTCCCCAACTCTGTCGGGAAAACCTGGCAAAAAACACCCTCCCTTCCAGGACGCGTACAGGTACGATATGCAGCCGTATCGCGA
>JBLNCE010000077.1:0-11316 GCA_050260415.1 Bacteroidota bacterium
CCTCAAAATAGCGCCGGTGAAGCGCGCGCATCTCTTCCTTGTCCGGCAGGCGCGGCCAGAGATCCAATGTCCCGCCGGCGCGCATGGCGGCGGCGAGGTTCGAGTAGACATAGCGGTTCTCCCGGCACAGGCGGCGCAGAAGGTCCTTGACCGCGCGCCGCTGAGTATCGCCCTCGAAGGGGCAACCGCTATCAACCGGCATATAGCCGGTCAATTCCAGATGCTTGCGGATCTCGGCCTCGCGGACATAAGCCAGAGGCCGGATGGCGGCTAAGTTCCCGTCCAGTTCCACGCGGGGCAGGAAAGTCTGGATCTTCCCCGAGTACAGGATGGACATGAGGAACGTCTCGACGGCATCGTCGTGATGATGCGCCAGGGCGACGCGATTGAACCCGTGTTCCCTGGCAAAGCGGAAGAGCGCGCCGCGCCGGAAGAACGAACAGCGCGCGCAGGGGTCGCGGCCGTCGGCGAGGAGGGCGGCCAACTGCGTCCGTATGAGTTGCCATTCCACTCCCAACCGGGCCGGATAATCTACCAGCGCCTCCGGCGGAAAATCCTGCCTAAAGCCGGCGTCGAGCGTGACCGCCGCCAGGGAGAAAGAGACCAGCCTGTTATGCAACTGCAGCGATCGCAAGGCATAGAGCAGAAAAGCACTGTCCTTACCGCCGGAAAATCCGACCAACACCCGATCGCCTGGTTCGATCAGCCCGAACTCCGTGATCGCGCGCCAGATCTTACGGTTGAGGGAACGGGGAAGGGGTAGCTTTGCCTGCAACGGATAACCCCCACACTGGTTTGTTTCGGTGTCGGTATCGGGATCGGAATCGGTATCGCTATCGGAATCGCTCCACGAACTCTAATCCTTAAAAACCTTTCGATCCCGATACCGATCCCGACCCCGACACCGGTCTTTTCGTCTACCGTTAGCACTTATTGCGCAGGAAGTGATGCCCAATGACTCACTAAAGCATCCGCCGCTGCCGAAGAATGTATTGACCCACCCAAAGGGAGGCGGATTCGTGGATGCTCACGACGGTCTTGTTCGACCTGGATGGCACGCTCCTGAACCTGGATCTGGAGTTCTTCCTGCAGCGTTACATCAAAGCCCTGGCGCCGCATTTCGCCGAAATCGCGCCCGCCGATCGTTTCGCCAAGGAGCTTCTGCGCTGGAGCCGCGCCATGGTGGAAAACGTGGACCCGAACCTGACCAATCTGGAAGTTTTCTGGCAAGGGTTCCCGGCGTCGCTCGGGGTGGAGCGCACGGTGCTCGAGCCCATCTTCGCCCGCTTCTACGAGGCCGAGTTTCCAAAATTACGGCCGGCCGGCGCGATGAATCCAGCCGCGCGCCGGCTTGTGCGGACGTTACTCGCGCGGGGGTACACGCCTGTCATCGCGACCAACCCGCTCTTCCCCAAACAAGCCATTCTGGAACGCCTCTCCTGGGCGGGATGCGCCGATCTTCCCTACGCCTATATCACCTGCGGCGAGGAGATGCATTACTGCAAACCCAACCTGGAGTTCTTCACGGAAATCCTGGCCCGGATCGGCCGTACCCCCGCCGAATGCCTGATGGTCGGCAACGACATGGAGGAAGACATGGTGGCCCAGCGACTGGGCTTGGCCACGGCGCTGGTCACCGACTGTCTGATCGACCGGGGCCGATTGGGGGCTTGCCCTGATTGGCGGGGAACCTTGGCCGAACTGGCCGATATTTTCACCAATGGGCGCGAAGGCGAGATCTTTGCGCGCTTCAATCACGACGCCGGACGGTAATGACCGCCAGCGGCAGCTTGCCGTCGGGGAGAGGCTTGATCCTCGCGGCGTATTCCCTCACCCACGCGACCGCCGCTTCCCTCCGAGCCGACGGAAAACCTGCGGCCATCGAGCCTAAACCCCCGTTGCTCTCGCCCTCTCCCCTAGGGAGAAGATAATTACAGAAGAGCCGCCTGCTTGGGCGGCCCTCACAATCACGCTTCCGCGGGCGCGAAGCCGCCCATTGGCGCCGATCCTACCTCCGGCTTGCCCTCCTGCCGGTTCCCGCCCTTGGCCACCAGGGTCTTCATGAGCGCGGCGAATTCCTCCGCCTCGAGCACTTCCTTTTCCATCAGCGCCTCACAGACGCCCTCCAACTCCTCCCGGTGTTCTTTGAGGAGGCTCACGGCATTGTGGTAACACTCATCCATGATGCGGCGCATCTCGCGGTCAATCGCCGCCGCTTGCTCTTCGCTGTAATTCTTGTCCCGGGCGATGTCGCGGCCGAGGAAGATCTGCTCTTCATGAAGATGGCCGAAGGTCATATAGCCCAGGTTCTCACTCATCCCGTATTCGGTTATCATCTTGCGCACGAGCTTGGTTGCGTTCTCCAGGTCGTTCTGCGCGCCCGTGCTGACTTCGTTAAAGGCGATTACCTCGGCCGCGCGCCCGCCAAGGCCCATGATTACACGGTTGAGAAGTTCCTCCCGGGTCATGTGGCGTTTATCCTCTTCCGGAAGGGCGAGTACGTAGCCTTCCGCCCGCCCCCGGGGGATAATCGAGACCTTGTGCACCGGGTCGTAGTTGGGCAGGAAATAGGCCGCGACCGCGTGACCCGCCTCATGGTAGGCGGTGATGCGTTTCTCTTTCTCGCTGATGATGCGGCTCTTCTTCTCCGGACCCGCGATCACCCGCTCGATGGCCTCGGCCACCTCGTCAAAGGAGATTTTTTTCTTGCCGCGCCTGGCGGCCAATAGCGCGGACTCGTTCAAGACGTTGGCCAGATCGGCGCCGGTGAAACCCGGGGTCCGGCGGGCAAGCACCTTTAAGTCCACGTCCGCCAACGGCTTGCCTTTGGCGTGCACCTTCAGGATTTCCTCGCGGCCTTTGATGTCCGGCATATCCAAAGTCACGTGCCGGTCAAAACGGCCCGGGCGCAACAGGGCGGGATCAAGCACATCCGGCCTGTTGGTGGCGGCCAGGATGATAATGCCCGAGTTGGGCTCGAAACCGTCCATCTCCACCAAGAGCTGGTTCAGCGTCTGTTCGCGTTCGTCGTGTCCCCCGCCGAGTCCAGCCCCGCGCTGGCGCCCCACGGCGTCCAATTCATCGACAAAGACGATACATGGCGCGTTCTTCTTGGCCTGATCGAAGAGATCGCGCACCCGCGCCGCGCCCACGCCCACGAACATCTCCACGAAATCGGAACCGCTGATGCTGAAGAACGGGACCCCGGCCTCACCCGCCACGGCCTTGGCCAGCAAAGTCTTGCCGGTGCCCGGCGCGCCGATCAGGAGCACGCCTTTTGGTATGCGCGCGCCCAGTTCCGTAAAGCGCTTCGGCTGTTTCAAGAACTCGACGATCTCTTCCAGTTCTTCCTTGGCTTCGTCCTGGCCCGCCACGTCCTCGAAGGTTACCTTGGTCTTGTCTTCCGCATGCAGGCGCGCCCGGCTCTTGCCAAAAGCCAACGCTTTATTGCCCGAGTTCTGCATCTGGTTTAGGAAGATGAACATAAAGACGAAGATTAGAATCACGGGCACGAGCTGGCCGAGGATCAGCGGCCAGATGCTGCTCCCCACCGGCTTGTATTCGTACCTGACCTTGTGCTTGTCCAAGAGCGGCTCCAGGAACTGCGTCTCGATCGGGCCGCCGGTCCTGTAATCCGTGGCGCCGTTCCTGCCGGCGCCTTCCTTGTAGCTTCCCCAGATCTGGCCGCTATTGTTGTCGATCGTCGCGGACCTGATCTTACCCTGGGAGACCTCCGTCTTAAACTCCTGGTAAGTGATGCGCGCCGTCTGGCCCTGGGTCGGAACCTGGACCTTGAATACAACCCAGAGCAATATCGCGGCCAAGACAAGATAGAGTACCAGATCGCGCCAGACCTTCAAGAAAAAAGGCCCCCTTCCACGGATAGGACCATATCCAAGAGAACCCGCCTTGGGGCGGCATTCCCCGATTTTGCCTGCGTTCTAGAGATGATCTTAATTATTATAGCATACGCCCAAAATCAACACAACGGGCGCGATTCTTCGTGCAACGACAGATGCAGGACGCGTTTGGTCTTGCCCGTGACGCGAAACCGATCGTCCAAGCGAAGACCCGCCAGCCAGACCACGCGCTCCCGCGCATCGACCACCAGCGGAACGGCATCCCTGCTTTCTCGCGGTACGCCCGCTTCGATCATCACTTCCTTTATTTTCTTGGCGCCCCCGAGTCCGAGGGGGTAGAAGCGATCGCCCGGACGGCGCGATCTCACCCGCAAAGGCCAGGCCGGAACCTCGCCATCGAGGAAAACTTCGTTCTTGTCAACGTCGGACCAGCGTGGGAGGTTCCCTGTCCACCATTGGGCGCCAAGGACAAGGCCCGGTTTGATCCTCGCCGTCCCAGGGATCGGGAGATCCTGCTCTTTCAGCGCCGGCGCTTTGGACAAACGTCCGAGGTAGAACAGTTCGCCACGCCTTGCGAGGATGAGGCCGCCGGGGACGCACAGGCGCGAGCCGCCCTCTCCCCGGGTAAACCGCCAGAGGCGGGCGGTGGCCTGCCGCGACAACCGGCCCGGATCGCCGCCGGCGTATGCCAAAAGTCTACGCAGTGCCATGCGGGCCAACGGTGCCGGCATTTCGTTCACACCCCGCGCGGAAAAAAGCACTCCCCCGGACGATACCTCAACGGAAAGCCCGGACCACGCCGCCTCAAGTTGGCCTTCCAGATAGGCGACGGTCTCACGCGCGATGGAACCCAAACTCAACAGGGCTTGCTCGATGCCCGGATTGTAATCCGCCTTGAGCGCCGGCAGAAGGCCGCGGCGCACCCGGTTTCTCGGGATATCCATGGCGTGGTTGCTGGTGTCCTCGACCCAGGTCAGTCCATTGGCTTCGGCGTATGCCAATATCTCGCCTCTCGATATCTCCAACAGAGGCCTGACGAACCGGCCGCCGTCCCGGCTGGCGCGTATGCCGGCCAAGCCCTCGAGCCCCGTCCCGCGCATGATGCGGAGCAGGATCGTCTCCACTTGGTCGTCACGCTGATGCCCAAGGGCTACCCGGTCCAGATGCCGTTCGTCCGCCATCCGGTTGAGTTCGGCATAACGCAGTTCCCTGGCGGCCATCTCAAGCGAAAGGTGATGGGACCCGGCATAGGCGCGGACGGGCAAGCGCGCCTCGCAAAACGGGAGCTGCCAGCGCGCCGCGAGGCGCCGGACGAATTCCGCCTCCTCCTTGGACTCCGGCCGGAGGCCGTGGTCGAGATGACAGACCACGAGCTCCAGGTGAAGAAGGCTGAGGCTCTTGAGCACATGCAGGAGGCAGACTGAATCCACACCGCCGGAGACGGCCACGCCGATCCGGTCTCCGGGACGCATCAGCCCGTTAGCCGCGATGAACTCTTGGACCCTTGCCAGCATCGATAGCCACCATCAAGTTCAGTTTCGCCCGGAGGATACCGGTCGATACTTCCACATCGGGCCCGGGTCTCCTGCATCCTCAGGCCGTTGATTGCCTTGCCGTTTTTGCGTAGCGGAACCATCAAGACTATCATCAACGCCAATTTTCGGCTGAAGCAGGTAAACCCCGATCCGCGCCGAATAACATCCACGGTTCTCATATCACCTGCGACCGTGGGATCCTTGAGCGGCCCGGCAAGAGCGCGAGGGCTTGCGGCGGCTCTTATCCGGGTATGCATCGATACACGGATTCAGGACATTACTGACAGGGGGCGCCGTGTTTGGACCTCTTCCAGAAATGCTACGATTTCACCGCCGCCCGTGAAGCCATCGCGGCCGGCATCTACCCCTATTTTTACGAGCTTCAATCCGGCCAGGACACCGAGGTCTACATCGATGGCCGGAAAGTCATCATGGTCGGCTCCAACAACTATCTGGGGCTGACCAGCGACCCGCGCGTCAAGGCGGCCGCGGCCGAAGCGCTGGAGAAATACGGCTCGGGGTGTTCCGGCTCACGCTTTCTCAACGGCAATCTCGACCTGCACGTCGAACTCGAACGCCGGTTGGCGGGCTTTATGAACCGCGAGGCGGCGCTGATCTTCAGCACGGGTTTTCAGACCAACCTCGGGATAATCTCCGCCCTGGCGGGTAAGGGGGATTTCATCCTCTGCGACCGTCAGAATCACGCGAGCATCTTTGACGGCACGCGCCTCTCCTTTGCCAAGACCTTTAAATACGACCACAACGACATGAACGAACTGGAGCGCCTCTTGGCCGCCATCGGCGACAAGGGCGGCAAACTGATCGTGGTGGACGGAGTTTTCAGTATGGAAGGGGACTTGGCCGACCTGCCCGCGATCTGCCGCCTGGCTAAGAAATACGGCGCCCGGGTGATGGTCGACGATGCGCACGGTCTGGGCGTACTGGGCGCCAACGGCCGGGGAACGGCCGAACACTTCGGCCTGGAAGACCAGGTGGACGTAATCATGGGTACCTTCAGCAAATCCTTTGCCTCGCTGGGCGGCGTGATGATCGCCGACGAGAGCATCTGTCATTACGTGCGGCACGTCTCGCGCCCGCTCATCTTCAGCGCCAGCATGCCGCCTGCGGCGGTGGCCGCCACCATGAAAGCCCTGGAGATCATCGCCACGGAACCGGAACGGCGCCAACATTTGCTCGCCATGGCCTCGCGCCTGCGCAACGGCCTCCGCGACCATGGTTTCGGCGTCGAGGAAGGAATCACCCCGATCGTGCCGGTAGTCATCGGCGCCGATGAGATGGTCTTTGTCTTCTGCAAGAAACTGCTGGCGCAAGGCGTTTATGCCAATCCCGTGGTCAGTCCGGCCACGCCGCCGGGCCGGGCGCTGATTCGCACCAGCCTGTCGGCCACGCATACCCCGGACCAGGTCGACCGGGCCATCGCGGCCTTTGTCGCCGTGGGCCGCGAACTCGGCCTCATCGCCGCCTAAGCGGCGGACTTAATGCCCCTATGCTCATAGTATCGAGCGGGAGGCCCAAACGGGCCTCCTTTCTTACCCGGTCAACCCGGAGGACAAAAATGGCTGCCGCTTTACTCCCCCTTTATCCGTGCTGAACCTCGAATTCTATCAGGGGGAGCATCCCGATCGCAAACTCATAACCAACGAAAAAGCTAGGAGGTGTCTGATGAATCCCGCAAATCTAATCGGCGGCGTCACCCTGCTTGTAGCCGCGGCGGCATTGGCGGCCTTGTCACAACTCACCCTGGTTCCACTCGTCTTTTGCCTGCTCCTTGCCCTGGTCGGCTTGCTGGTCCTCTTCAGCGCGGACGACAAGGCGCGCGCCCTGACGGGAAAATGGTGGAGTGTCCTGCGTGGCTGGTTCTTGGGCAACGGGGGTTGGCCTCTCTGGGAGGCGATCGCGGTCGGGCTCATCCTCTTCGGTGTCTTCGCCGGCCTCGAATTCCTCGGCCAGGCGTCCGTAATCCTGGCAGCCTTCCTCGCGCCCTGGCTCGCGGGCCTATGGGCCTCGCGGCGCGGCACCCAATGGCCCGCCCTGCTCAGTCCCCTCGCTGGCGCCGTGGTAGGCTTGGTCCAGGGACGGTTCTTCTTGGCCTGGCTGCCGGTGGAATGGCGCGAATTTCCCGCGTCCATCCTCGCGATGGTCGTGGCCGGACTGATCGGAGCGGCGCTGGGTTTTTGGGCCTGCGCGCGCGGGCAGCTCAAGATGGCAAAGAAAGCGTAACGCGGCTCGCCGTCTCGAGGCTACAAGAAGAATCCGGATCTCAAGAAGAGGGAGCGCCGGGGATAAGCACTAACGGAACGGTATCGGGGTCGGAATCGGCATCGGGATCGAAGGACCGGAAATCCGATTCGCAACCGCAACGATCTCCGATTGCGGCCTCGATCCCGACCCCGATTAATTATGCGGTTGCCATGGCGCATAGGGGGTCTTGGGTTGAAGCAGGCCGCTTCATAATCCCCCGCGCAAGGCCCGATATAGACGCGAACACTCGCGGGCGACCTTTGCCCAGAACCCCTCGGGCTTCTCAACGTATACGCGCCCTTCGGCGGAGATCCGCCCCTCCACGCGTCCCCTCACATATACATCGCCCGCGACTTCGAGGTTGCCGGCGATTGTCGCCCCCGGCGGAATGACGAGCGGCTGACCCGCCCGGGGTACCACCACGACGTGCCCGCCCCGGTTTTCCACCGCCGCGGCGATCATCTGCCGCGAGCCCGACCAGAAGGCGATACTGACCGCGATCGCCGCAATCGCGACCGCGGCCGCGGCCTGCCCGGGTGTTAAATGGAAGGAACGCCTATGCTTGGCCCTGGGCAACGTAACCATGAGCCTGGACAGGACTTCCGGACCGGGGTGCAGTTCGGGCAGGGCGGAAAGTAGATCAACCGCCTTGCGCGTCGCGAACCAGTTGTCCGCGCAGCGCGGACAGGCGCGCAGATGCTCTTCGAGCGCGCCGAAATCGTCGCCGGTGATCTCCCTATCCAGATAACGATCGAACAATTTCTCCGCCTGCAGGCAATCCATGATGCACCTCATCCCACATCGCGCAGCTTTTCGCGGAGAATGCGCCTGGCGCGGAAGATTTGGGCCTTGACGGTACCCTCCGGCTGGCCCGTGATGGAGCTGATCTCCTGGTAGCTGAGGCCCTGAATGTGCCGCAACACGGTCACCAACCGGTATTTATATGGGAGCGACGCGATGGCCGCTTCTATCGCCTTTTGCGTCTCGCGGCTGGCAAAGAGCAGTTCCGGATTGTTGGTGTTATCCGGGACCTCCAGTTGGTACGTTTCATCCTCGCCCAATGGTGCCGACAGGGACAAGGCCCTGATGCGCCGGCGGCGGATCAGGTCGATACATAGATTATTGGCGATCGTATAGAGCCACGAAGTAAACGGTTGGCTCGGCGCATACCGGCCCAAGGCGCGATAAGCCCGCAAGAAAACCTCTTGCGTGGCGTCGAGGGCTTCTTCGCGATCGTGCAAAATCCGGCAGGTAAAGCTAAAAAGGCGCGCTTGGTACCGCCGCACCAATTCGGCAAAGGCTTCTCTGTCACCTGCCTGGCTTCGGACAACTAGATCCACATCGGCGGATTCCAACGGGGTTCCCACCTTTGCCTATTCCTTAAAACGCGGCCGACCGCCTTAAGTTGCGCCGTATACAAAGAAAACCCGATTCCCTGTGGTGAGAGAAACGGGTTTTCTTGATGCGACGGTTAGAAAGAGGCCTTAAGAAAACCTTTTCTTCTTTCTAGCGGCTTCGGACTTCTTCTTCCTCCGCACGCTCGGCTTTTCATAATGCTCATGCTTCCTGAATTCGGCCAGGATCCCGGAACGCTGGCACTGCCGCTTAAAGCGCCGTAATGCACTGTCCAGTGATTCGCTCTTACCAACCTTGACTTCGGCCATCTGTTGTCTATCCCTCCCTCCACCGCGAACGAAGGGTCGTTCTTAGTGTCGGAACAGCTGCGATAACCACATTATTATAACGCATGCCATAATCCCTGTCAACTTAGAGACTGTTGAATTCCCTGCCCCCAAGAAGGTGCAGGTGCAAATGGAAGATAGACTGCCCGGCCTTGGCCCCCGTGTTGGCCACGATGCGAAAACCTTCGGCGGACACACCCTCCGTCAGGGCCAGGTGCTGCACCGCCCCGATCATGGCTCCCCATAGTTCGGGGGCCGCCGCTTCCTTTTCACGCAGATCGGCCAGGTGTTTTCGGGGGATGATCAAAATATGGGTGGGTGCGACGGGGTTGATGTCCCTGAACGCCACCACCAGGTCGTCCTGATACACGATCTTTGCGGGAACCTCACCGGCCGCGATCCGGCAAAAAAGGCAGCCATCCAATCTCCGTCACCACCTGTGGCATTGGTTCCACACAGATTATTCTGCCCTGATCCGGAAATTCCTGCAGGATTCGCCAGGATCGGAGCGAATCCGGTTCAAACTTTGGGAATCGCGGCTATATAGCCCGCCGCGGCCGATTGCCCGACCACCGTTACGACCTCGTTACGAAGGTCGATGGATGAAGGAAACCTCACTTCCACGTACTGTTCGCAAAGGCCGGTACAGGCGCCGTCCTCCCAATTCTCGACCAGGACGGTAAGATCGCGTTGGAGCAACGAACGATTGAACCGCAGCGCGATCCTTTCCCCCGCGGCCACCGCCGCCCGGCTTCGGGCTTGGCGAACGGACCGCGGTAGCTGGCCGGGGAATGAAGCGGCGGCGGTCTGAGGCCGGGCCGAAAACGGGAAAACATGCAGGCGGGAGAAGCCGGCCCGCTCCACGAAGGACAGGGAGGAAACGAAACGCTCCTCGGTCTCGCCGGGAAAGCCCACAATCAGATCCGTGGAGACGGCCAACCCGGGCAGGGACTCCCGCAATGAGGCGAGCAGGGCCGCATATTCCGCCGTCCGATACGGCCGCCGCATGCTGGCCAAGATGGCGTCGTCCCCGCTTTGCAGGGGTATATGCAGATGACGGCAGAACGAGCGCGAAGCGGCGAGGGCGGCGATCAAGGCGGGTGTTACGTCGTTTGGCTCGAGAGAACCCAGCCTGAGACGAAAGCGGGCGGGCAGATCGTTCAGGGACGCGATGATATCCGCCAGGGTCGCTTCCGTCTTCAGATCCCGGCCATAAGCCCCCAGATGAATCCCGGTCAGGACCAGCTCATGGTAACCGGCTTCGACAAGCCGCGCCGCCTCCTCGAGAACCCTTTGCGGCGGAAGACTCCGCACCGGTCCTCTGGCATAGGGAATCTGGCAGTAGGCGCAAAACTCTTCGCAGCCATCCTCGATCTTGAGCCAAGCCCGGGTACGTTCCCCAAAGGCGGTTACCGGCAGGTCGATGAAGCCCGGTTCGGATCCGGGCGGGCGGACGACGCGGCTTGTCCCTCCGCGTTGCGCGGCGGCCATGACCAACTCCACCATCCTGGCGCGATCTTGGGGGCCGACCACGAGCGCGACCCCGGGCAGGTTCCCCGCCTCCTCCGCGCCGGTCTGGGCGTAGCAGCCGGTCAAGGCGATTATGGCGCCGGGGTTGGCGCGATGAATGCGCCGGGCCAGCTGGCGGGATTTACGCACCGCTTCCTGCGTGACCGAACAGGTGTTGATGATATATACCTCGGCTGGAGATGGAAAGGGAACGATGGTATGGCCATGCGTCCTGAATTGCTCCGCGATCGCCTCGGTATCGTATTGGTTGGCTTTGCAGCCCAGCGTCGTCAGGGAAACCCGCACCGGTCGGCCTCCGTTTCAAGAAGCTAGGATCCGTAAATCTTCAGGGTCGTATAAGCTTTCATATGTAGACTAGTCTGGGTCGCGGGAGGCACTATCCGTCCTCCCGCACCCTCCCGGACCAAAGGGTGTGGTCGCACACCCTTTGGAATCCCGCGACCGGAA
>JBLNCE010000078.1:0-3042 GCA_050260415.1 Bacteroidota bacterium
AAGTCACCAGGCTAAGGCATCTATAGTAACCACTTGGTAAAAACAAGTCGATTTTGCCGGTCCTAATTCCCCTTGCCTGCTTTTTCGCTCGTGCCGTGATGCCTATTTGGCACAGGTCTTAAAGGGGTCGGGGGTTAGGTCGCGGCGGCCTGCCGCCGTCGGCCATAATTGACTTTTTCACAACGCTTCTAAATCAAGGAAATTTGCTTTGCCCCAGGTAAGCCATCCTGGCTCCTGAGTATGCGGGTTCCAATCCTAGGGCCTTCAGGCCCTTCCCATGCTGTAGCGGCAGGCTCTCAGCCTGCCGGAAGCTTGATTGGAGAGCGTGGTTCTTATGGAAGACCTCCTCATCATCGGCGCCGGGCCGGCGGGCATGACCGCCGGCTTGTACGCGGCGCGCAAGGGGCTCACGCCGCTGGTCGTCAGCCGGGACATCGGCGGGCAGGCGACCTGGAGTTCCAGCGTTGAGAACTACATGGGTTTCAAGGACATCAGGGGTTCGGAATTGATGCGGCGGTTCGAGGAACACATGAAGTCCCAACGTCTCCGGTACGAAGAATGCGAGGTCGGCCGGATCGCGCCCGCGCATGGAGCTTTTGACGTGCATTGCGCGGATGGCAAGACTTACAGCGCCCGTGCCGTCATCGTGGCGACCGGGAGGCAGCCGCGGACGCTAGACGTGCCCGGCGAGGCGGAATATCGCGGCAAGGGCGTCAGCTACTGCGCGACCTGCGACGGCCCGCTCTACCGGGAGGCGCGGGTGGCGGTGATCGGCGGCGGCAACGCGGGGCTGCAGGCCTGCCACGACTTGCTCGCTATCGCCGCCGAGGTGCACCTCATCACGAACGAGGGCATCACGGCGGACCAGGCGGTCAGGGACAAGGTCCTGGGCCGGCCCAAGCTTCAACTCCACGAGCATCATACGGTCAAAGCCGTCCTGGGGAAAAAGATGGTGGAGGGCGTCAGGATCGCGGGACCCGACGGGCGGGAAAGAGACTTGGCCGTGGAGGGCGTCTTCATCGAAGTGGGCCTCGAGCCGGGAAGCGACCTCGTCGGCGATGCGGTCGGCCGGAACGAGGCACGGGAGATCGTGGTGGACTGCGAATGCAAGACGAACGTCAAGGGCCTCTTTGCGGCGGGAGATGTCACGACCGCCTGCGGGGAGCAGATCATCATCGCCGCGGGCGAGGGGGCCAAGGCGGCGCTGGCGGCCGCGGAGTATCTGGCGTTTCATTAAGAGAGGCGTGAAAAACCTATATAGAGGATAAAACGCCTCCCCTTCGATCTCGCCCCTCCGCAAGCGGCGAAGATCGTGATACGATCCTCTTGTCGGGCCCGACAAATCGTGGACCGAGGGGGGTGGTCGAACGTGATCGACCAGAGGTGGTCGGGAGCCTGACGGCTCCAGGGGGACGGCGCATGCCGTCCTTTTTTTTACGCGCCCCGTTTGCCTGTCAACCCGGTTGGAAATCTCGTCTTCGACCGCGGAATGAATCCCCGTTATGGAGCCATGCGCGAACTGACGCGCACCGCGGAGGAGATCTTGGAAGCAAAGGTACACCCGCTCGGTGACGCGACCGTCGGTTTCCGCACCGGCCAGAGCTTTCGACGGAAAAAGGCGGCGGCACTTGCGTGGCTTGGCCGGCTTTCGGCGCCTTTTGACGCCAAGATAGCGGCGCGGGAGGGAGTGGGGCATCTCGTTTTTTCGTAAGCATATGCTAGATGCATGGCTGAGGCATTCATCCGCGTCATGACCTACAATATCCACGGCGGACTGGACCGCCTCAACCGGCCGTCCCTGGCACAGATCACCGCGACGATCCGCGCCATCCGGCCGGATCTGGCCGGGCTCCAGGAAGTGGAACGGGGTTTTCGCGCGCGCGCGGGATTCGCCGACCAAGCCGCGTTGCTGGCGGAGATGCTGGGGCGGGAGTGCCGCTTTGCCGCGGCGATCGATGCGCGGCCGGGTACGGACCGCGGCAAGTTCGGCAACGCCGCCCTGAGCGCGTGGCCGATCGGCTCGTCATGGAAACTACGGTTTCCAGGTGGGCGGGAGCCCAGGTCCCTCCTGGGCATCACGGCCGAGACCCCGGTGGGGCGCCTCAACTTCCTCGTCTGCCATCTCGGCCTCGATCCCGGAGAACGCGCGCGCCAGGTGCGGGCGATATTGGCAAAAGCATGCTGCCTGCGCGGTCCGATCGTTTTAACCGGGGATTTCAATGCTTTACCCGCGGCACCCGAGCTGGCGCCCCTCTTTGACCGGTGGCGGGAAGCGCAGTCCGAGCGCGGCGTCGACCTCCCAACCTTCATCCCGTCCGGCGCGCGAATCGATTACATCTTCTATTCACCGCACTTTCGGGCGCGCCGGGCCTCCGTCATCCCCTCGCCGGCCTCCGATCATCACCCCTTGGTCGCCGATCTCGTGGCGCATTGAAGACGCTGTACAAGCCATATATCACACAAAGGCCACAAAGAGACCGAGCTCCAAATCAAATCTGACTTATTTTGAGTAAAGAAAAAAGCCTCAAGATAGCGAGGATGGCACGCGGCAAGCATCACGAACGCCAGCACATCCCAGAGCGCGCTTCGAGGTTTTTTGTTTCGGCGGCAGGAAAACGATGCATCGCAAAGAAATTACTTAATGAAAGAGAAAAACTAGGTCTCGATGGGTGCGCTTGGCCCAAGCCCCAGATCGCCCCAACACCCTTTGTTTGCAAAGGGATTTGCGATTGGCGGCATATAATGGTTGGCACCCCTGGGCAGAGCACGAAAACTGAGTTTGTCCCCAAACTTTTTTAGAAAAATTAACCAAGATTCTCCCGTACGAAAGCTCATGACGAGGCGGGTAATGAAGGAGGTGGTTTGCGGGCCGCAACGGTTCATGTGCGGGCGACGGCAATCGACAGCATGTGACCGGCGGCGAATGTGGTCGCGGCGCGTAACCTTTGGACGACCTACATCAAAATCAGGGAGGAAGAGTAATGGGAAATGTCCGCAGGTTGGTGTTGGCGTGTTTTGTCCTGACGTTACTGGCCAGTATCG
>JBLNCE010000079.1:0-17212 GCA_050260415.1 Bacteroidota bacterium
CCACGGGCGGCCTCGATGCGGCGGGCCGGCAGATGCTGACCCAGCTCATGGCGAACAACGCCTCGCTCATCCAGATGCTCAGCACCCTTGCCGACGGCAAGAACGCCGCCAACCTGCAGCCGATCTACCAGATGATCGCCAACCAGAACATGTTGATCCAGATGCTCTTTACCCACCTCGCCACGGGCACGTCCATGCCCGGCATGAGCGGTATGGCCGGCGGCGGCGGGATGGGCATGATGTAACCGATCCGGGATAGGGAGTTGCTGCAAAAGTGCGATCCGTCAAGACAGGCCTCTTAGCCATCATCGCCGTATTAGTCACCGCCCTCGGCCTTGCCGCATATTTCGTACGAAACGCCGCCGCCGGGCCTGTCGTGCGGACCGAGTATCTCATGGGCACTTTGATTGAGATCACGGCCTATGGAAAGGATGCCGAAACCGCGATCGAGGCCGCCTTCACCCGGATGCGGACGATCGAGCGGCGCGCCGGGGGGTCGGCATCCTCCGATCTTGCCAGGCTGAACGCCCGGGCCGGCAAAGGGAAAGTGCGCATAACGGGGGATACGCGGGCGATCCTGTCCAAGTCCATGGCGTATTGGCGGGCCACGGAGGGGGCTTTTGACGTGACCGTCGGCCCGCTGGTCCGCCTCTGGGATTTCGACTTCGAGGGGGAAGGGCGGCTCCCCGGGGCGGCCGAGATCGAACGGACCTTGCCGCTCGTCGGCGGCGAAAAACTCATCCTGAATGAAAAAGACAACGAGGCGGCCCTGGCCCGCGCCGGCATGATCGCGGATGTGGGCGGGGTGGCAAAGGGCTACGCGGTCGAGGAGGCCGTCAAAGTCCTGCAAGGCCACGGCATTGAGAACGCGATGGTCAACGGGGGCAACAGCAGCATCAAGGTGATCGGCCGGGGCCCCAAGGGACGCGGCTGGCGCATCGGGATCGGCGACCCGCGGAGGGCGGGGGAACTGCTCGGCGTGGTGACGCTCCGCTCGGGCGAAGCCGTCGGCACCTCCTCGGATTCACAGCGGTTCTTCGTGCGAAACGGTACGCGATATTCGCACCTCATCGATCCGCGCACGGGGTATCCGGCCCGGAAGGCCATCCTGGCCACGGTCATCGCCAACGATGCCACGGAGGCGGACATCCTATCCACGGCCTTTTTCGTCAACGGGCCCGCATGGAGCCTCGCCTATGCAAAGAAGGCCGGTATCAAGGCGTTTTTCGTGGATGCGAAAGGAAAGACCATGGCTTCCCCGGGATTGGTATTGGGGCAGCCATGAGCCGCGTTAGGAGGTCTGTAATTGGCTCTCGATCGGAAGAAAATCCTCATCAAGTTGGATAGATTCTGTGCCTGGGCGCTCGTGGGCGTAACGATCGTCTTCTTCATCTCCGGCTACGGCATGACCAAAGGCGTGATACCGGTACAATTGGCCGAGTTCCTCCACGACGATCTCTTGCCCATGATCGGCGGCGCGGCGTTCGCCGTCCACTCGGCCTACGGCATGCATATCTCCCTCAAGCGGTGGCGGCTCTGGGGGCCGGTCCCCCGGGCGCTCCTCATTCTTTACGCCGCGGTCGTCATTATCGGCGTGGCGGTGCTGCAATACGTGGTAAGAAAACCCGGCGGTTTGGAGGTACCTCAGACGATCGATCTGGGATAAAGGGGCATTTGTGATGTTAACAGGATTTAACATCTGGGATTCAAGATATTGATAGCTTCATCTGGGTTGTGCGCCATATCTTTTATCCCGATCTTAGGTAATGGTCACATCGCAAATGCTTAGGTACGGCTCCCGTTGACAGTGGGGCCGGGAGATGGTATACTGAACAATCATATCCTACTATCTTGATAGGAATACCTGAAATTATATTGCCCGGGGAGGCAGGATGATGTCTTCGGTCCAGCGGGACTTTGCGCGCTACTTTTCAGCTTGGGCGGTCAACTACGATGAGACCGTCATCGCCCCCCGGGGAATCCTGGCCGAGGTCTTCGACGGCTATGAAAACACGCTCTACGAGGTCGCGCGCCGGGTAAAGAAGAACGTGCGGCTGGTCGTGGACGTGGGCGCGGGTACGGGCAACCTAAGTCTCGCCTGCCTTCGCCTGGGCCTGCCGGTGCTCGGCGTGGACCCTAACCCGGACATGCGCGCGCGGGCGCGGGAGAAGCTCCCGGATACGGTGGAGATCCGCGCGGGTGACTTCTTGCATCTACCTCTCGTTGACGGCGTCGCCGACGCGGTGGTGAGCACCTGGGCTTTCCACCACGTGCCTGACCGTCAAAAACCCGACGCGGCCCGCGAGATCGCCCGCGTGCTGAGCCCCGGGGGCCGGGTGGTCATGGCCGATACCGCCTACGAGAGCGATCGGGCGCGGGACGAGATCCTGACACAACTGGCTGGAAGAGGCCGGCAGGACTGGGTGGATGAATTGCAGGCGGAGTATTACCCCACCCTCGCCGTGGTCGAGGAAGCCTTCCATCAGGTTGGCTTCGGGACCTCCTTCAAGCGGTTGAACCGGTGGGTCTGGCTCTGGGAAGCGAGCAGAACAACGGCTATTTCACAGCTCATTTATGGGGAGCGAACCAGATGAATTACCACGGGGACATCCTCGAAGCCATCGGCCGGACGCCGCTCGTCAGGCTGAACCGGGTGACGGCCGGGCTGAAGGTCCTGATGCTGGCCAAGGTGGAATACCTCAATCCTGGCGGCAGCGTCAAGGACCGTATTGGGCTGTCCATGGTGGAACAGGCGGAGAAGCTAGGCCTGCTCAAGCCGGGCGGGACGATCGTCGAGGCGACCGCGGGCAATACCGGCGTCGGCCTGGCTCTGGCCGCCGCCGTCAAGGGTTACCGGTGCATCTTTGTCCTGCCGGACAAGATGAGTCGGGATAAAGTGGATTTGCTCAAAGCTTACGGCGCGGAGGTCGTGATCACACCCACGTCCGTGCCGCCTGACTCGCCGGAGAGCTACAACGGCGTGGCCGAACGCCTGGCACAGGAGATCCCGGGCGCTTTCCGGCCCAATCAATTTGGCAACCTGGCCAATCCCGAAGCCCACTATCATACGACCGGGCCGGAGATCTGGGAGGATACGGACGGCAAGGTCGAGGTCCTCGTAGCGGGCATGGGCACGGGTGGGACCATCTCCGGTACCGGCCGCTATCTCAAGGAGAAGAACCCTGGTGTCATCGTGGTGGGCGCCGACCCGGCGGGATCGATCCTCTCCGGCGACTCTCCGCGTTCATACAAGGTCGAGGGGATCGGCGAGGATTTCGTGCCATACACTTACGACCGCCGGGTGGTGGACGATCTCGTGCGGGTGACCGACCAGGAGTCGTTCACCATGGCGCGGCGGCTCGCGCGGGAGGAAGGGCTGCTCGTTGGGGGATCGGCGGGCACGGCCGTGGCGGCCGCGGTCAAGTACGCCATGCGTTTCCACCGGGAAAGAGTAATGGTGGTGATACTGCCGGATACCGGACGAAACTACCTGACGAAGATCTTTTCGGACGAGTGGATGGCTGAGAACGGCTTCGCCACGGATGCGCGGCGGGTTAGTTGCGAAACCGTGGGCCGCGTGGCCTCTCGTGCTCTCGTCCATCTGAGCCCCGAGACCGCTTTGGCGCAAGCCCTCAACCTGCTGGGGCGGGACGGCCTGAGCGAATTGCCCGTGCTGGCGGGCACCGAAAGCGTGGGCCGGTTGAGCATGGCCGGGGTCTTGAAGTCGCTCCACGACGGGCTGGACCCGAACGCGCACACGGTGGGGGAGATTATGGGCCGGCCGCTGCCGGTCATGGACGAAGAGACGCCGGTGGAGGAAGCCTACCGGGTCTTCCTGGCCCAGCCGGCCAACATCGTGGTGACGCGGCAAGGCAAACCATGGCGGCTCCTGGCGCAGGGGGACCTGATGGCATATTGGGCAAAGCGCGTTGAAGACTCTTTGAAGTGATGTGAAAAACCTCGCTATCGCGGAATCGACGAAGGCCCTCTCCCCCTCGGTCCCCATATGCGCTGCGCTAACTTTAGTCTTCTTACTACGCTTAACTGGTCCTTCCTCGGGGTCGGAATCGGTATCGCGATCGGAATCGATACCGCTGCACTCGATATCCTCGAAAAAACCTTCGACCCCGATTCCGATACCGACCCCGATCTCAGTCTTTTGTACCTAAGTTAGCGCTCGGGGGGAAAGGAAGTTCAAAATGAAAGAGACCGACCGCTTCGCCACGCGCGCCATCCACGCGGGACAGGCGCCCGACCCCACGACCGGCGCCACCATCACGCCGATCTACGCCACGTCCACCTTTACCCAGGAGGCGCCGGGCAGACACAAGGGCTACGAGTACAGCCGCACCGGCAACCCCACCCGGACCGCGCTCGAGACCTGTTTGGCCTCGCTCGAGGGCGGCGCATACGGGTTGGCATTTGCCTCAGGATCGGCGGCCAATGTCGCCGTGGCGCACCTTCTGTCGCCCGGAGACCATGTGGTCGCCGCGGGTGAGGTTTACGGCGGCACCTATCGGCTTTTTTCCAAGGTCTTCAACCGGTGGGGCCTCACCGTAACCTACGTGGACGATCTGGATGCCACGGCTTTCGCCGCCGCCCTGACGGAACGCACGCGATTGGTCTGGCTCGAGAGTCCAACGAACCCATTGCTGAATGTGCTCGACATCGCCGCTATAGCCGAGATCGCGCACGGCGCCGCCGGAGCCCTCGTCGCCGTGGATAACACCTTCGCCACGCCCTATTTGCAGAATCCGTTGGCGCTCGGCGCTGATCTGGTCGTGCACAGCGCCACGAAGTACCTGAACGGACACTCCGACGCCATCGGCGGCGCGGTTGTGACATCCTGCCCCAAGCTCCATGAACAACTGAGATTCCTCCAAAACGCGGCGGGTGCCACGCTCTCACCCTTCGACTCCTGGCTCATCCTTCGCGGCGTCAAGACGCTGGCGGCGCGGATGGAGATGCACCAGGTCAATGCGGCCGTTGTGACGGCGTTCCTACAGGACCATCCAGCGGTGGCGAAGGTCTTCTACCCCGGACTTCCGTCGCATCCAAATCATGAGATCGCACGCCGGCAGATGCGGGGGTGGGGCGGAATGGTCTCTTTTGAACTGAGGGAGCCTGAGCGCGCGGAGACGTTCTTCCGCAAGCTCAGGGTTTTTGCCGTGGCCGAAAGCCTCGGCGGCGTGGAGTCGCTGGCCTGCCAGCCGTCCACGATGACGCACGCTTCCTTCCCCCGGGCCAGGCGGGAGGAACTCCGCATCACCCCCGGGCTCGTCCGGCTCTCGGTCGGGCTGGAGGATGGGGAAGACTTGATCGCCGACCTGAGGAATGCGTTGGCGTAGGAAAGGAGTGTATGGGCTGTCAATCCAGTCAAGACAGGCAAAATTCCTGAGTTGCCGTCGCGAAACCAAATGACCGCATGTGTTCGGCAAAAAAGTCCGTGGCGGCCCGGTTCCCCGCGCTGCCGACGCATCTCTCCGGGATGGCCGCGCACAGGTGCGCGAGGTATTCCTGCGCTTTCGCCAGCAGATCGTCAGGCATAATCTTCCCTCCGTGTTATTTCACCACGTCGTACCGGAGCCAGACAAGATCGCCGGTCAGCTTTTCCAGATGCTTGAGCCTTAACGCGATTACCCCCTCCGGTCCCGCCAGATCGGACGCCCTGAAGAACGTCCGCGGAGATTCGCCGCCCACCAGTACGGGGTGAAGCATCAGGCTGACCTCGTCGATGAGCCCCGCGCGGAGCAGGGCGCCGTTCAACGTGCCGCCGCTGTCCACGCGGATGGTCCGCACGCCGTGGCGGTTGTTAAGTTCTAGTAGAGCCGCCCGCAGGTCCACCCGGTTCTCCCCGGCGATAATATAATCGACCCGTTTCTCTCTCAGGTAGTCCAGATAATCCCCGGGGGTCTGCCGGTGGCAGAGGACCACGGCGCTCCGCCAATACGCCTGTTTGCGCCAGTAATGCCAGGTACGGATGCGGCCCCGGCCGTCGGCCACCACGAGGAGCGGGAGCTCCGCGTCGCCGGTTCCGGCCGGGGCGGGCTCGCCGCCGTCATCGGGGGGAATCTCGTCTATGGCGGTCAGCAAGGTTTCGCTCCCGCTCAGCATGGCGTCCGCCCCGAAGCCGGCCGCCAAACCGTAGTACAATCCCAGATCCACGTTCAGATGATCGAGACGGCCGTCAAGGCTGACGGCGTTATGCAGGATGACGCGTGGAAGCATGATAAACCCTCCCTTTTTTTGTTCATCCCGATTATACAACCTTGGTGTGCAAATGGAGGGTTTGCAAGACGGCCGGCATAGTTCGCCGGTGTTATTTCGGGGCGCTCAGCCGGTGTCGATTGCCCGCTATGGCAGCAGTTCCTCAAGGTGCTTTCGAAATCCGGGCAAACCAGTTGTTGTCAGAGGGAGGTAAATATGATAATATGAACCTGCAACCTGACGCTAAGCGACTCGGAAGGCGCCGGCTTGGAGGGCGCCTTCTTTATTGCCCGCCAACCGTGGAATGCGATGGGTTGTGTTCATTGGGCCGCGGTGAAAGGCATTGGTAGAATTGCGGCACCCCATCCGGGAAAGAATACCGATGTTACCCTCGGACCGGGTCATGCTTTCTGGTCCTCGATGAAGCCGACCGCATGCTGGACATGGGTTTTCCGCCCGACTTACAGCGTATTTTGGCAGTTCTGCCCTTCGAACGCCAGACGATGTTCTCCCCTGCCACGATGTCCGGAGATTGTCGGGCCGGCCGTGCGATTCCCGCGTGCAACCCCGGCGCCTGACGGCAGGCCATCCGGCCACCCCGCCGGCGCGGTCGTACGCTTGGAGGATGGCCGCGGCCGAGGACGCCCAATCCCGGAGCACTGGCAAAGGCACAGCCGGGGGCACGGGCAGCGGAGAGGGAAGCAGGTCCAAGCCGATACCGCGGATCGACTCCAATCGGCAAACGTGTCCGCGCGCGGTCTGACGGAGACCGTCGCGCCAGCCCCAAAAAAGAAATGCGAGGAGAATCGTCATGGCGTCAAAAAGCTTGTACGTGGGAAACCTGTCCTACCAATCCTCCGAGGATGATGTACGGGGGCTTTTCTCGGCTTACAGCCCGGGTGAGGTCCGCATCATTCCCGACAAGGGCTTCGGCTTTGTGGATGTGCCCGAGGAGAAGGCGGCCGATGCAATCGCGGCCACCAACGGCGTGAACTTCCAGGGCCGCAACCTCATCGTCAACGAAGCGCGTCCCCGCGGTGAACGCTCCGGCGGCGGCGGTTACGGTGGCGGCGGCAACCGCGGCGGCGGTGGCTACGGCGGCGGTGGCGGCCGTGGAAGGCGTTTCTAGGATCGGGTTGCCGCGCCGCACACGAAAGGAATCGGTACAAGAAAGAGCCCATCACGTGGATGGGCTCTTTTGTATCCCCGAAACAACCCTCTCTCAACAAAAACACAACATCGGACCGGAGGGATTTTTCGTCAGCCGCTGAATTAATAAGCAACTGAACGCGCAATCTGCCTTCATGGGCTGGTGCAAGATGACCGAAGCTATGCTTGCCAAACTTACGCCCCCGCGGAAAGGACGTCATCGAGCGGCCGCGCCTTTTACGGTTGCTGTCCGATTTCGAAAACCGCAAGGCGACGCTGCTGCTGGCGCCGGCCGGATACGGCAAGACCATCGCCATGCTCCAGTTGGCCGAGAGCGCGGGCCGGGCGCTCGTCTGGTATCATTTGGATGGATATGACAACGACCCGGCGGTTTTTATTCAGTATCTGGCGACCGGTCTCCTTCGCCAATTTACGGCCTTTGGCCAGCAGGCGCTCCAACTCATCGAGCAGGGAAAGATCGAGTCCCGCCTGCGCTTGTTGGTCACGCCATCGCCAACGGAATGCTGCTGCAGGTAGACCGCCCGTTGCTGCTCGTCCTCGATGACTTCCACGCCGTCACCGATCCCCTCGTCCTTCGTTTCACCCAGGTACTCTTGGAGAATCTGCCCGGTCACGCGCATGTGCTGATCGGCGGCCGGTCCTTGTCCGCCTTGAACCTGTCCCGCCTTAAACTCGCCAACGAGGCCGCGGTCATCGGCCCTGAGGAACTGCGTTTTACCGGCGATGAGAGCCGCTCATACTTGGCGCGGCGATCGATCCCGTTCCCGGCGGAGACGACGGCCGTTTTTGAGCGGTAACTCAATGGCTGGCCGGCGCTGGTCCGATTGGCGGCGGACTCGGGATCCCACTTGGCGGAGGCGCAGGATAATACCGAGATCTACGAGTACCTTGCCAACGAAGTCCTGGCGCGGTTTCCCGAGGATCTGCAGGAATTCTTGGTGAAGACGGCGGTCCTGGCGGTCGTCACCCCGGAAGAGAGCGATCTCCTCTTGCGGCGGCGTGACTCCGCGGAGATCTTGAGCCGGCTCGAAAAGGAAAGCCTGTTCCTGACCCGGCTGGCGGGGGCGAAGCGATCCTATCGTTACCACCAGCTTTTTCGGGAGTTTCTCCTGGAACGCTTGGGCTCGGAGCGACGGCCGTTGCAGCTGGCCGCCGGTCACATGGCCAGGGAGCGCCGTGACCTGGCCATGGCGGTGGAGCACTTCGCCGACGCCGGCGCCGACGAGGAACTGATCGCGGTCTTGAGAGAGGCCGGACAGCAAGCTTTTCGGCAAGGCCGCTGGCAGACGGTCGAGCGTTGGCTGGCGTCCTTGACGCGGGCGCAGATCGCCGCCGACCCATGGTTCGCGCTGTTTCAGGCCCGGATCGAGGCGTGCAGGGTTCGGATGGAAGTGGCGGCGTACTGGGTGGATGCGGCCGCCGCGCTCTTCGCCGCGCGGGACGATCGGGCCGGCCTGGCGGAGAGCCGTGTGTTGCAGGCTCGGATCCTGCGGTACAAAGGGTTGTACCAACAAAGCCTGGCGCTGCTGGAAGAGGCCGATCCCTGTCTGCATCAGGGCGAAGGCCAACTCCGTTTCGATCTGCCCATGGAAAAGTCCCTGAGCCTGGTCATGACCGGCCGTTTCAAAGAGGCGGAAGCCCTTCTACAGAACGTTCTGGCGGAGGCGGAGCGGGCCGGGGACGATCTCATCGCCGCCTATATGCTCGAGGGCTTGGGACATACGTATTACCTGCAGGGGAAGTACGGCAAGGCGCTGCGGATGTATCGCAAACGGCTGGAGATTGCCCCGGAACGGGATTTTCCGTATTACTACGTACAGGATTTCACCGCCGCCATCTATCAGGAGTGGGGCGAGCTGGATCAGGCTTTTGAATACGCCCGGCGCAACGTGGCTTTCAAAGAGAATCTTGAGTTGACGGATACGCTTCCCTCGGCCTATTTCCAACTGGCCGACATCTATCTGAACCGCAGGGACCTAAAGAACGCGGAGGAGTATTTCCGGCGGGCGGTCGACCTGATCGAGAAAACCAGCGGGGAACGATTCTACCTGAGCCTGAGCCAGGCTTACCTGGCTCGCTGTCTGAGAGAGCAAGGCCGGTTGGCGGAGGCCCTGGCCATGATGGAGGCGACACTGGCGGAAGCCCAGAACTCTTCCCGGTTGGCCTTGGCCATCTGCCAGGAATTGGGCGCCTCGATCTACTGGTCTTGCGGCAAGAAACGGGAAGCAAAAGAGATGTTGACCGCGGCCATTCTTAGCTTGGAGGAGATGGGTTTTCCGCGCCCCTTGGGACACGCCTATGCGGCGATGGTCCTCCTTTGCGCCGCCGAGGGGCGGCATACGCCCGCAAGACCCTGGCATTGTCCGCCCGGAAGAACAGCCGCTCCTGGGCGAGCTGGCGCGACACGCCGACGCCGGCATCCGCTTGCGGACCGTCACGCCGCTCGAAGAGATTGGGGGTGAAGACGCGGTTTCGATCCTGACGGCGATGGCGCTCGATCCCGACGGGGCCGTATCGCAATTGGCCGCGGAGGCTTTGGCGAGAATCAGGTCGCGGGAATCGCCGGAGACGGAATCCAATCTAGGCATCGTGCTGGAGCTGAAGACGCTGGGAACTTTTCAGGCCATGCGTCAAGGATGCTCCGTCCCGGTGACCTGGCGCACCGCCAAGGCGCGGGATCTGCTGGAGCGTATGGCGCGATCCTGGATACCGGTACCGGCTCGATTGACCGGCGCGGATAATCTACGAACCCCGGCCCCCGCGGTCTTCATCCGGGCATACCTCATATGCCACCGCGTCAACCGTTCGCACGCCGCCGTCGCTTGTTTTACTGGGCCGATCCCGGCCGGCTCTGCCCTTGCTGCTACTTAATGGCAGTACTGGATCAACCGTTGATGAGAACGGAGCCAGCAGCGTTAGATGGTGTCCCGTCGTGGTTGACCCCAAAACTCCCTCAGCGCCTCCCCCAAATCCTCCCGCGAGAACTCCCGCCCCGGCATGAACCAGTCCGGCGGGAGCAGATCCCGGTAGGCCTCGTGCCGGAAGCGGTCGTCGACCAGGATGACCACGCCCCGGTCCTCGGGTGTGCGAAAGACCCGGCCCGCCGACTGGATGACCCGGATCAAGCCGGGGATGAGGTAGGCGTAGAGGAAACCCGCCTCGTTGCGCTCCTGGAAATAACTCCGGATGAGTTCCTGCTCCTCGCTTACCATCGGCAGCCCTGGTCCGACGAGACAGACGCCGATGAGCCTCTCCCCGGGCAGGTCGATACCCTCGCCGAAAAGCCCGCCCAGGACCGCCAAGCCCAGATTGGACCGGCCCGTGTCCGTCGCGGTCAACATCTCGAGGAACCGCCGCTTTTGCTCGTCGCGCATGGATGGGTACTGGACGTGCACGGCCGCGCGGCCTTGCAGGATCTCCACGACCAGCGGGCGCACGGCGTTGAGGTAACCGTACGAGGGAAAGAACATCAGGTAATTGCCCGTGCGGGCCGTGGCCATCGCCACCGCCACTTGCGCCAAAGCCCAGGCCGTCTCCTCCCGCGCCCGGTAGCGGGTGTCGATGCCGGGAACATGCAGGTAAAGCCGGTTTTCCTGGGGGAAGGGCGAAGTCAGCCGGCAGTGGAGCGCGTCCCGCCGGCCGCCCAGCAGGTCCCGGAAGTAGTCAAAGGGGGAGAGGGTGGCCGAGAAGAAGACCGCGGACCGGCCATGGTCCAGCCGCTTCCGGAGCAGGGGCCCGGGGTTCAGGCAGAGGAGGCGGAGGGTGACCCCTCCCCCCTCTAGGGTCTTGGCATAGACCGCATAATCCTTGCCGGTATTTTCCGCCACGCGGAGCAGATGCAGCAGATCAAGATAGAAATCCCGCCACCGGCGCAAAAGCATCGCCGGGGGGCGGCGGGCGAAGACCCGGTCCAGGGCGCCGGCCAGTCGCTCCAGGGTGGGCGGCAGCATCTCCGGCAGGCGGCCCAGGAGCAGCCCGCGCCTGCCCTCGGCCGCCATCTCCCGCGCCCACCCCGCGAAGTACGTCCCCACCGTCTCGCACTCCCGGACGAGCCCGGGATCGAGCCCGCCCAGTTCCTCCGCGAGCCGTTCCAGATCGGCCGCGTTCAGGGAGGCGGAGTACATCTCCCGGCCCCGCTGGACCAGGTTATGCGCCTCATCCACGAGAAAGAGCGAGTCCCGCCGCCCGCCGGGGCCGAAGAAACGCTTGAGAAAGACGTTGGGATCGAAGACGTAGTTGTAGTCCCCGACGATCAGATCGCACCGGAGGGCCAGATCGAGCGAGAGTTCGAACGGGCAGAGCCGCTCCCGCCGCGCCGTCTCCAGCACCGTCTCGGGCGCGATCAGTTCCCGGACGAGCAGGTCCGGGAGCACCGCCGCCGCCCGGGCGAAATAATCCCGGGCGCAGGGGCACTCGGCGGGCCCACACTCCGCCTCCGGGTGGAGACAGACGCGCTCCTTGGCCTCGATGAAGACGGTGCGCAGCCGCAGGCCGCCTTCTTTCGCCTGGGTCAGGGTCTTGCGGAGTATCTCCTTGCCCGACGTCTTGGCCGTGAGAAAGAAGACGCGGCTATAACGCCCGCCCGCCGCCAACCCCTTCAGCGCCGGATGAAGCACCGCGACGGTCTTGCCGATCCCCGTGGCCGCTTCGGCGAAGAGATCCCGCTCGCCCGCGATCGCCGCCGCCACCGTCTCCATGAGTTCGTCCTGCCCCTCCCGCCGTTCGGGGAAGGGGAAGCCCCAGGCCAGGAGCGATTCGTCCCGCACGGCGCGCCAGTCGTCAAGGGCGCGGTGGTGCTCGATGAAGGCTTCGGCGAGGGAAGTGAAGAAAGCCCGGCCTTCTTCCGGCGAAATCACAAGGGAGAAGGAGCGCTCCGACAAGTCGTCGAGATTGACGTAGGTTAGGCGGCCGGCAACCTTCTTTTCCGGATTGGTGGCCATGACGAAGTGAAGATAGAGCCGGAGCTGGGCCGCGTGGGCGGGCCATTTTTCCAAAAAGAGATCGGTAAGTGGGAGATAGGTGGTCTTTATTTCTTCGACGATAAGTCGTCGCGCGTCGTGCGTCACGAGTCGCGAGTCAGGAACGGAAGGACTATCGGGGTCGGGATCGGTATCGGGATCGGGGTCGAAGATGCCGTCGATGCGGCCGCGTACGAGGAGACGGTAGCCGCGGGATTCGTAGACGTGTTCGATGGGGACCTCCGTGCGGTAACCGGGGGGGCGGGAGGAGGCGACGAGCTGATGGCCGCTGGTCCCCTCCTGGGCGCGCTCGGCCGGGGCCACGGTCACGCCGAGGTCCTTGGGGTGGTAGAGGATGTCCAGGAGGGATTTGACGGAGACGGTAAGGTCGCGCAAGCGGAGAGAACTCACCCCCCGGCCCCCTCTCTTTGGCGAAAGAGAGGGGGTGAGATCGAGAACGATAGGGAGAATGTGTGTTCGATGCATCAATCATAACATGGGGGCGAGGTCGAAGCAAGCGGGTAGGGGAAAGGCTGTAAACCCGCATAAATAGTCTATGTTCTTAATTTGCAGGAATTAGTCACGAAAATGCTGAAACTTACCAATAGAAAATGGTGTATTCTCGGGGTGATTAAGTCTGTTGGAGGCGTCATTGGCCGGATCGGGAGAGACTCAGGGAGAGGTTTGAAAGGTTCAGGAAGGCTATCTAGCAGTCAACTCTCGATATCATCGTAGAACCCTCGCCACTCTACCGGTTCCGGGTAGAGGGCCTGGTAAATTTGTTTCCCTTTGGACGTCAACCCGTCATACCACGGTCGCCAGATACAAAACATGTAGTATTCCCCGTCGCCCATACGCCAGCCATGACGTCGGTTTTCACCTGTTCCCAATCCTGGCGAAGCGGCTTGCCGCGATCACGACCCATGCGGGCGGCGATCATGGGGGACTCGGCAAGCTGGATCTCCCATTGATACTTATGGTCCAGGAACTTTTGCGCCTATAGAATCGGAGCGACCTGCGGTGCGATTTGACTCAGGATACGGATCCACGCATGCTGGAAATGAAGCTGGCGGGAGATGTCAATGACTACGTGCTACCCCATTTCAAAAGGTTCAAGACGACCCAGGATATAGAAGCCCTCGTGGTATAAATGACCGGGCAACGTGGATTTACCGTACTTGGCCGTCTTCTTGCTATTAAGAGGTAACCGTAAAGGTGAAGACGTATTGAGGAGGCATTGCCGGGAAGCCGTGCATCCCATATATCTTGAGAGAATGCGAGAGCTCGCCTTTAATCTTGGTTTTGATTTGTAAGTACTAATGAATAGATACTTAAATTACATGTATCTGTGAGGGGGTCGGAATAATGACTTTGGCAGAATTGAAAAAGCGATTAAGGTATGAGGAAGTCACTGAAATTGAGAGAGGATATAACCTGTCGGGAAACGGTTATCAAGATGTCGTATTTTGCATCAACGATCCGTCGCGGCCGGATGCTCCGATCATGTTTGGGTTCGATGCGAGCAGAGAATATACCCATTTTGTTGGATGGATGAGCTGGCACACCCATTTTGATGACCATATCAATGAAGATGTTAATATCGCTAAAGCGATTGCCTTCATCCGGAAAATAATACAACGGAGAAGGTATTTGTTACAGTATTTTGATAAAAACGGTAAGTACTTCGGTGGTTCCATTATATCGTCGTGGATGCTCCATCGTATTGCAACGGATGCCGATGCTATCAGGGATCTTCTTGTCCCTGACAGGGTAGAATTCTTCAAAATTACCACATTTGGGGAACCATCATTGAGATTTGACCGGAATAGCTTAGAAAAGCAGGACTGTCTATCCCTGGAAAATCCTGAACCTTTGTAAGGGTCTGAGACCATTCCTAAAGCTCAGCGCTTGAATTTCATTCCTGGACGGACGAATGACTGCCGAAAAGAGGTCACCGCTTTGAGCGCAATCTGGTTCACCTCCGACACGCATTTCTCCCACGCGAACATCATCAAATACTGCAAGCGCCCGTTCGCCTCCGTCGAGGAGATGGACGCCGCGCTCGTCGATGGTTGGAACGATACCGTTGGGCCGGATGATACGGTCTATCATCTCGGCGACTTTACCCTCGGTGACATCAAGCGGTTCGTCAAGTGGGTTTCCAGGCTAAACGGGCAAATCAAGGTCCTGCCGGGAAGCCATGATCACGGCTGGTTGGCGGATTTCATGCCGGAGATACCAAGCTTGTCCGGCCATCCGGTCGAGATCCTGCCCCCGCTGGTATCGCTGGAATTCCCGGAGTTGGGCGGCGGCGAACACCCGCAAGTCATTGTACTCTGCCATTACGCGATGCGGGCTTGGGACAGATCTCATTACGGCGCCTGGCATTTGTACGGCCACAGCCACGGCACGTTGCCGGGGTATGGGCTGTCCTTTGAAGTCAGCGTAGATTGCTGCGGTTTCCGGCCGATTAGCCTGGCGAGCGTGGCGGATAGAATGAAGGAGCTTAAGGCCTTGGCGCATATTGATACATTAGGTAAAGCAAATGTACGTCCGTAAATATAAGCCGTTCTCCGCCTTCTGGCGGACTACGATCGATTGAGTACAGTTCAATTAGTGGGAGCCGTCGTGCCGAGCCTGGAAGGTCTGAGCACCCTTGAATACGGGACACGACTTTTCGAACACTGGCAACTTGGTCCCTTCTCCTTTGCCTCCTTCACCAACTCCGCATCCAGTATTTTATCGACACTGACGGCGAAGTCTCTAGCCGGAAAAGCTTTGCGAGACTGGAAGAACTCCACGATCTCACGCGGAGGGCTGGTGTAACGAAGTTCCCGGTACTCGGTGCCTGGCTCGCCTTGTTGGACGCCGGTGAAGAACCGGGCGGTATCGTCGTACGTTGTAAGAGCGAAGTCCGGTTTACGCTTGAAAAGCCGTTGCGGAAGCAGGTCTTTGCGGAACAGGAAGACCAGGTCCGTCCGGGGTAGGACGATGGGTATGGCGTCGCCCCAAACGGTGAACGGGCGGACTCTGTCCTCATACAGACAGAACATAATCTTGGGTACGAAAACATTTTCTCCTAGGCGCTCCTGTAAGCTTTGCCTCTGCCGGTTCCACCGCCAGCAGCGTTGAATCTCTGCACGGGGAAGGGTGAGCGGCTCGTCGCCATCTTCCCGGGATGCTATGGCGCTGACGCCGAAGAGGTTTCCGACGTTCCAACCGCGCAGAAAACCATCGCCAGAGTATTCACCGCGGCCCATCCCGTCGTTCTGCGGGTCGTCCACAAGCAAGGAGAAATGCCGGACGAACGCCGCGACCTCAGGCTCTGCCTCGAGGCTGAAGATGCTCGGACGGTAGAAATTGAGGTTAAACGAGACCCGGGCGGGTTTGAGGCTGGATTCAGCTAGGTCCGCGTCCCGCTCCGGATCTTTTTCGCCCTCCTCATAGTCGAAGGTGAAATAGACGCCCGTATCCTCGTTTCCGTAGAAGGCCTGATTGTTTTGAAGCATAAACCACCTCCGGTCCTGGAAATAACCGCGGAAATCCTCCTTGGATAGGGGTTCCCGGTCGACCGGAACGCAGAAGAACAGATCGTAGCTCATGGTTGCGCCTCCAAGGATTTTTTACCTTATAAATCCCTGTTTTATGGCGGATCTCCCGTATCAAGCTATGGATCCGCTAACTGCCTCTGTGGCGAAGCAGCCGGTTGGAACAAAAGGCGCCAGCTCGTTTTCCCCGGTAGGCGCCTTTTTTTACATGAAACTATCGTGTCTATGCCCTGGAATTCCACCCGCCCGCCGAACTCCGCCGCGGCGCGCTTGGCCCGTTCATAGGTCATGTTCCGCATGGGTTAACGCCTCCTCGGGGTTTCGTAGAAATACCCCCTGACCAGGTTCACTTTGGGCAGGCGGATGGTTTGGCTTGTCCCTCTGCTAATACTTCATATCAATCCATTCCCTGGCGTACCACTCACTCTCCGGGAAGTTCGCGGTCAGATAATTGCGGAATACATCCGGCGCGGCTTCCTGGAAGATATCGTTCCCGCCCTTGTCGTCGATCGTCATGTAGATGCCCCCCAGATTGGTGACCTTGCCGGCCTCAACGGGAAAGATGAACCTGGTCGTCTTGAAGGTCACGTTCAGGGCGATCCATGCGCGCCCCTCGGTGACCTTGGCTGAGAGTTTCACCAAACGATACATGCCCGGCTCCAGGTGGTTTTTGTAAAAGACGCCGCCCGCCCTCGAGGACATGACGCATTTTGTCCCGGCGCCGGCGCTTTCGAAGGTCAACGTCATGTTGCTCTCATGTAAGCCATTGAGCGAGGGATAGTCCGAACGATCCTCAAATCCCCGCGCTTCAAACCTGATCCGGCCGACGACGAGCGTGTCCTCCGGACCCGTAGGGTCCATGGATAAACGTCTTGTGCACCCCACGCACAGTAAAATCGATAACACGAGGAGAGTGGCGAGGATTCTTCTCATTGCGGAACGACCTCCTTTGCCTGTGCAGGCATGCACGGAAGCAATAATCTGAGAGCATTATCAATTGGCAATGCCAGCCAGTATTGACTATTCTCCACTATTGAACCAAACCCTGCTTTTTCAGAGGATTGTTATGTGATTGCAGAGCGTGGAAACGCGATGGCTGGAGATTGGATACGGTGGTGTAAGGGACATGCATCACGACGATGCTCGTTTTCTCCGTGGCTTTGTGCGATCAAAATAACTGTGGCAGCAAGCTGAGAGCCTGCCGCCACAGCAGAGAAGGGGCTCGATTGACCCAAGATTGGCGCCCGCGCGCTCCTTATTTCTGCTTGGCCAGGTCGCCTTTAAGGGCCGCTGAACCTGGCCCCGACCGGAGCATTGGTCAGCGACTCG
>JBLNCE010000080.1:0-33077 GCA_050260415.1 Bacteroidota bacterium
CCGTTCTTCCGCGCAAACTCCCGCATAAACTCCGCCAGCTTCTTGCACCCCTCGACCGGCATGGCGTTGTAAAGCGAGGCCCGCATGCCGCCGACCGAGCGGTGGCCTTTGAGGTTGACGAGCCCGGCGCCTTTGGCTTCCCTGACGAAGGCTCCCTCCAGTTCTTCATTGGGTAGGCGGAAGGTTACGTTCATGAGCGACCTGGCCTCCGGGACGGCGTGGCCTTTGTAAAAGCCATTACTGCCGTCGATGGCGCCGTAGACGAGCGCCGCTTTGTCCCGGTTGCGCTTTTCGATCGCATCCAAGCCGCCCTGGGCCTTGAGCCAGCGCAGGACGAGCATGACCGCGTAGACGGCGATGCCGGGCGGAGTGTTGTAGAGCGAATTGTTCTTGGCATGGACGTCGTAGCGCAGCATGGTCGGCAGCGTGCCGGGCACCTTGGCCAGCATGTCCTCCCGGATGATGACGATGGTGACACCGGCCGGACCGAGGTTCTTCTGCGCGCCGGCATAGATCAGGGCGAACTTGGTCGCGTCGAAACGGCGCGAGAGGATGTCGCTGGACATGTCGGCCACGAGCGGAATCGAGCCGAAAGACGGCAGGGTGGGCCACTGCGTGCCGAAGATGGTGTTGTTGGAGGTGATATGTACGTAGGCCGGGTTCGGGCTGAGCTTGATCTCGCTTGCGATAGGAATGCGATTGTGGTTAGTGTCCTTGGTGTTGGCGGCGAGGTGGACTTGGCCGATTTTTCGCGCTTCCTCGCATGCTTTCTCGGCGAAACTACCGGTGACGACATAATCCGCGGTCGCGCCGGCAGGCAGGAAATTCATCGGCACCATGTCAAACTGCATGCTCGCGCCGCCGCCGAGGAAGAGCACGCGGTAGTCCGCGCCCAAGCCCAGGAGTTCCTTTAGGGCCGCCTCGGTCTCCTCGTGCACCGCCTCATATTCCTTGGAACGGTGGCTGATCTCCATGATGGACATACCGGTACCGCCGAAATCGAGCAGATCCCGTTGGATTTCCTCGAGAACGGGCAGGGGAAGCGTGGCGGGTCCCGGGTTAAAATTATACACCCGTGCTGACATCTCTCGTCCTCCCTCATTAACGCCATGGCGGCCGATCTTTGCCGCCTAAAACCCTTCGTCCATTATAGCATGAACCGTTACAGGGCTCAAGGCGGGGGTGGGCTGGGCACTTAGTCGGTACCCTCTCCGGCGGGTCCGGATAGAGGACTATCTACATACCTATAATGTATTTTCTTGCATGCTCCTGAATCAGGGGTACTGAACGAGCTTTATCGCCGGGTAACCAATAGCGTCGATGGCGGTTGAAGCCCTCACACCTCTTCTAGATGAGGCCCCAGATCTTCCCGATCAAAAACCAGCGTTTTTTTTGTGGTTAGGAAGGAATTTGGCAAGCTGCATAGAATACGAAAGATGTACAACATATGTAAAAAGTAAGCTTTACAAAATTTCAATACGCACTCGCTTGGTAAATGCTTGAGCTGGTTGGTAAAGTGGCTGGTATACCACGATATGAAAATTTGTAAAAAGCCATTAGCAATTGATTTCAGATAGGCGGATAACCAGGAGGCTGGGAAATGTACGCGGCTAGAGTCATCGGTACGGTGGTATGCACACATAAGGACGACAAGCTGCAAGGTCTCAAGATGCAGGTGGTTCAGCCCGTCGGTCTTCTCACGCTGCAAGACGAGGGCAAGCCGGTGGTGGCCATTGATGCCGTGGGGGCGGGTCTTTCTGAGGTAGTGCTGGTGGTGGGGGGAAGTTCCGCGAGGCAGACGGCGCGCACCAATAATACCCCGGTCGATGCCACGATCATGGCCATCATCGATTCCATCGACATCCAAGGCCGCAGAGTATTCGCCAAAGGCGGCCCGCAAGAGGAGAAGACAACGTGAGAATCGTCATCGCCAGCGACCATGGCGGATATGCGCTCAAGGAGAAACTCAAAGGTTACATCCAGGCGGAGCTTGGCCATGAGTGCTTGGATTACGGCTGCTACAGCGAGGAAGCTTGCGATTATCCCGACTACGCCTTCCTGGTCGCGGAAGCCGTGGCCAATGGCCTTTGCAGCCTGGGGATTATGATCGACGGCGCGGGCGTGGGTTCGGCCATGGTCGCCAACAAAGTCCCCGGCGTGCGCGCGGCGGTCTGCAATGAGATCTACACCGCGCGCAACAGCCGTGAGCACAACAACGCCAACGTCATGACCCTCGGGAGCATGGTGATCGGTCCGGGTCTCGCCAAGGAGATCGTACGGGTCTGGTTATCCACGGAGTATGCGGGTGGTCGGCATTCCCGCCGTGTGAACAAGATTACGGACTTTGAGCGACGCCTGTACGCGCGGAGCTAAAGGGGCTGCTGGTGGTGTTCTTGGCGAAAGTCATCGGGTCGGTCGTAGCCACGCGCAAGGATGAGTCACTCACGGGTGTCAAGCTGCTGGTGATGCAGCCCATCGACCCGGACGGCCGCGAGAATGGCACGCCTTTCGTGGCGGTCGACGGTGTGGGCGCCGGCACGGATGAGGTCGTCTTCTGTGCCCGCGCCCGCGAAGGCAGCATGGTATTGCCCAATCCCGGCGCGCCCGTTGATGCGGGCATCGCCGGGATTATCGACCATATATGCTTCCGCCCCCGGGAGTTGCCCGGCGAGAAGAGCGGTACGCCTAAGAAGGAAGGAAAGGCCGGATGATCTTCGGGCGTGTGGCCGGGCACGTGGTCGCAACTCAGAAGCACGGCGACCTTCACGGTGCCAAGCTATTGTTGGTGCAACCGCTCGATCTCGACGGTACGCCGGCCGGCCAGGAGATTCTGGCCGTGGACGGGGTGGGCGCCGGGGAAGGAGATCTGGTGATTGCCATCGCCGAGGGCGGCTCAGCCCGTCAGGTGGCCAAGGCCAGGCCCACGGCCCCGATCGACGTCGTCATCGCCGGGATCGTCGATGTGGTCGAGGCCGGCGGCAAAGTTTTACGTCTGGGGGACTAAGGTCATTTCTAGCACATGAGGTGAAGCGGAATGAGTATGGACGCGCTTATCGCGGAGATCGCCAAGGAAATCCTCGCTGAGTTGGGACAGAGGGATCATATCAGGTGCACCGGTAGCGAGCCGTCATCCGGCGCCCAAGGCACGGGTTCCTTAAGCGATACGAAACTGGCGTCCATGATCGATCATACCTTGCTGAAACCGGAAGCAGCCAAGAGCGAAATAGAAAAGTTATGCAATGAGGCACGGTCCTATTCGTTCTGTTCGGTCTGCGTCAACCCGGCCAATGTGCGCCAGGCGGCCGGACTCCTGCAGGGAAGCGGCGTCAAGGTCTGCACCGTGATCGGATTTCCACTGGGAGCGAGTACGCCGGTGATCAAGGCGATGGAGGCGAGAGACGCCATTGCCAACGGCGCCACCGAGGTCGATATGGTCATCAATGTTGGCGCCCTCAAGAGCGGTGATTACGACCTATGCGCCCGTGACATCAAAGCCGTGGTCGACGCCTCCGGGGATCAAGCCTTGGTCAAGGTGATCATCGAGACCTGCCTTTTAACTGACGAAGAGAAACGCAAGGCTTGCCAGCTGGCGAAGAACGCCGGTGCGCATTTCGTCAAGACTTCGACCGGGTTCGGGAAAGGCGGGGCGACGGTCGAGGATGTCATGCTCATGCGACAGGTCGTCGGGCCGGAGATGGGCGTCAAGGCTTCCGGAGGCGTGAGAGACAGGGAGACAGCGGAAAAGATGTTCAGGGCCGGCGCCAATCGCTTTGGTACCAGCGCCGGCGTGGCCATCGTCGCGGGAAGCAAGACTTCCGCCTGCGTCAATTGCGGCCTCTGTGCCAAGACCTGCCCGGCTGGGAACGTACAAACGGTCAAGGCCTATTGAATAGGAAGGGTAACATGACGACTAGAGAGAAGGCCGCCATCGACCGGGATCTACTCTCAATCCAGGAAGCGCGGGAACTGGTCCTCAGGGCCGCCGAAGCCCAGGAGATCCTGGCTACCTTCGATCAGGGCAAGGTGGATCGGATCGTCGCCGCCATGGCCAAAGCCGGCGAGGACAGCGCGCTCCGGCTGGCCAAGATGGCCGTGGATGAAACGAACATCGGCGTGATCGAGGACAAAGTCCTAAAGAACAGGTTTGCCACGGCCAATCTCCATGCATACGTGAAGAATCTTCGTACCGCGGGGATCATTGCCGAGGATCGCCAGCGGAGGACGGTGGAGATCGCCGCGCCGGTGGGCGTGATCATGGGAATCGTGCCCACCACCAACCCCACTTCGACCGTGCTGTTCAAGTCCATCATCTCCATCAAGGCGCGGAACGCGGTCATTTTTTCCCCCCATCCCCGGGCGGTCGGGTGTTCGTACGAGGCCGCCAGGATTATGGAGGAGGCCGCCGTGGCCGCCGGTGCCCCGCGCGGCGCGATCGGCTGCCTGTCAATCTGCACCCGCGAAGCTACCGATGCACTCATGCATCATCCCAAGGTGGCCCTGATCTTGGCCACCGGGGGCGCGGCCATGGTCAAGGCGGCATATAGCGCGGGTAAACCAGCCTTCGGCGTCGGTCCGGGCAATGTGCCCGCGTTTATCGAGCGCACTGCGGACGTCCCCCGCGCCGTCAAGAAGATTTTGGCCAGCAAGACCTTTGACAACGGCACGATCTGCGCATCAGAGCAGGCAATCGTCACGGAGGAGATCATCGCCGACCGGGTCTTGCAGGAGTTGCAGCACCAGGGAGGGTTCTTGGTCAGGGACGTTGACCTGCCCGCCCTTGAACGTACAGTGATAGGCCGGGACGGCGGCGTCAATCCGCTGGTAGTGGGCCAGAGCCCTAAGAAGATCGCGGAGATGGCTGGGATCAAGATCCCGGATCACACCAGGGTGCTGCTGGCCCGGCTGTCCGGAGTCGGCCGCGATTTCCCGCTCTCCGCCGAAAAGCTGTGTCCGGTCTTGGCGTTCTATGTGGAGAAAGACTGGCAAGGCGCCTGCGAACGTTGTTACGAATTGTTGCGCTTTGGCGGTATCGGCCACACCCTTGTCATCCATTCGCATAACGGGCGGGTGATCATGGAATTCGCCATGAAGAAGCCAGTCTTCAGAATTCTGGTCAACACCCCCTCCTCGCAGGGCGCGATTGGATTGACAACCGGCCTCCCGCCCTCGCTGACCCTGGGCTGCGGTACCTGGGGCGGTAACAGTACCTCCGATAACGTCGGACCGCTGCACTTGATCAACCGGAAGCGCTTGGCCTACGACCTCGATGAAACGCGGGAGGACGGCCAGGATGTCGGAGCGGGTGACTTCCGTTTCACCAGAGAGGAGGTTACGGAGGCGGTTGAGGCTTTCTTGAGATCCGGTTGAAGGTTGAGATAGAACGGCTATTTTTCTAACTTGATCATCTGAGGAGGACCAAGAGATGGAGAACGCACTGGGTATGATCGAGACACGGGGATTGGTTGGCGCGATCGAGGCCGCGGATGCCATGGTGAAGGCGGCCAACGTCAGGCTCATCGGTAAAGAGACCATCGGTGGCGGCTACGTGACGGTGATGGTGCGGGGGGATGTCGGCGCGGTCAAGGCGGCGACCGATGCCGGTGCCGCGGCGGCGGCGCGCGTCGGCGAACTAAAGTCCGTGCACGTGATTCCTCGCCCGCATGACGAGGTTGAGAGCATTCTTCCCGGCGGCGACAAGCCTAAGGCGGGAGTCAAGGCCGGTAAAGAGTAGTTTTTTTGAGATCACGGGTAAGCGTTGAGGGGAGGCAAGACGCACGTGCCGGAAAACGCGTTGGGGATGGTTGAGACGATGGGATTGGTCGGCGCGATCGAGGCCGCGGATGCCATGGTCAAAGCGGCCAATGTAAGGCTGATCGGCAAAGAAAGGATTGGCGGGGGCTATGTGACGGTGATGGTGCGTGGAGAGGTCGCTGCGGTCAAGTCAGCCACCGACGCCGGTGCGGCGGCCGCCGCACGCGTCGGTGAGTTGAAGTCGGTACACGTAATCCCGCGCCCGCACGTAGACGTGGAGACGATTCTCCCGGGCCACAAAGGCGCCTGATTGAACCATGGAACTGGAATCATTGCAAAGACTGATCGCCGCGATCTTGGCAAAGGCAGCGCCTTTTCTTGCGACGGCGATACATCCACATCCTATTCCGGTAGGGGTTTCCAACCGTCATGTCCATCTCGCCGCCGCCGATTTGGAGAATTTGTATGGCGCGGGTCATCAACTGCAGCCGCAGCGTGAACTCACTCAACCAGGCCAGTTTGCGGCGGCGGAGACGGTGATTTTGGCCGGGCCGAAGGGTTGCCTTGAACGGGTAAGGGTTCTCGGCCCGGTCAGGAAAAGAACGCAGGTAGAGATCTCGCGGACCGACGCCATACGCCTGGGCTTGAGCCCGCCCGTCAGGGAATCGGGCGACCTGGAAGGCACATCGGGTTTGACGCTCATAGGTCCGAAAGGCACCATACAGCTCAAAGAGGGTCTGATTATCGCGCGGCGGCACGTCCATATGTCGCCGGCCGACGCGGTAGTCTTCGGGGTAAAAGACGGGGAGAGCGTGAGGATCTTGGCCGGGGGCGAGCGAGGCCTGGTCTTCGACCGGGTGACCGTGCGGGTTGATCGAAGTTTTTCCCTCGAGTTGCACTTGGATACGGACGAGGCAAATGCGGCGGGGCTCGGCAATGGTGAGACGGTCCGGTTGCTCACGATCGCTCCGTCCGGACCGCCGGGCATGCGGGAATCGACGGCGGAGACCGGCGGTGAAGGCAGGCGCGAGCCGGTGACGGAAATACTGGCGCTCGTGACCGAGCAGGAAGTCCGCCGCGCCCGGCGGCGCGGAGGCGGAATCCATGTTCGGAAAGGCGGCCTCGTGACTCCTCTGGCCCGTGATACAGCGAAGGAACTTGGCGTGGAGATCATCGATGAGGTGAGATGATTTGGCAGGTTTTGCCGAGACGCTGCGCCGGGGTGGCGTGGTGGGGGCCGGCGGAGCGGGTTTTCCGACCTATATGAAGCTCTCCGCCAAAGCTGAGTTCATGATCGTGAACGGCGCCGAGTGCGAGCCATTACTCCACAAGGACCAAGCTTTGTTGGCCAGGCACCCCGATTTGGTGCTGGAAGGCCTAAGATACGCAATGTCGGCGACCGGGGCGGAAAAAAGCTTGCTTGCGGTCAAGGCAAAACATGCCGAACTCGTGCAATCGCTGAACCGCATCCTGGCCGGCGCAGAATACGTGGAACTATGCACCCTGCCGGATGCTTATCCTAGCGGAGACGAAGTAGTGCTGATCTATGAGGCATTAGGCAGGGTCGTTCCGCCCGGCGCTCTGCCCGGCAAGGTAGGAGTCCTGGTCGACAACGTCGAGACGCTGTACAACATTGCCCGGGCGCTACACGGCGCGCCCGTCACGGACAAGTTCGTGACCGTAACCGGCAGGGTTAGAAATCCTGTTACACTGAAGCTTCCAATCGGCGCCCCGTTCACCGAGGCGCTTGCTCTGGCTGGCGGGCCTTTGGATCGAGAGTTTAGACTGTTGGTGGACGGGCCGATGATGGGCACCCTGGCCGAGGACCTGGCACAGCCGGTTACCAAGACGACCTCGGCGCTGATCGTGTTACCGGTCGCGCACCATCTCGTGATGATGAAGATGCGGCCACTCGCCCAGATCGTCCGGACCGCCCGTTCAGCTTGCACGTCCTGCACCTTTTGCACGGAGACTTGTCCAAGGCGGCTGCTGGGACACCCCATCCAACCGCATCTCATCATGCGGGCCATAGGATACAATGCCCTGCCGGAAAGGGAGAAGAAGTACGGGGAACCGTTACATCAGGTCTATCAGAACGCGCGATACTGCGTGGGATGCGGGACATGCAACATCGTCTGCCCCATGGGTCTCCAACCGCGCGCGGTCTGTGCGTATATCAAGGGGAATCTCCCCCCTGACAAAAAATCGGCATCCGTAGATCGGACGGAGCCTTTGTCGGCCAGGGAAGGCCGCCGGATGCCGACCAGCCGTCTCTACCAGCGCCTGGGTCTGGAAGGTTTCAAGGACTTCCACCCGGCGGTGGAGGAAGATGCCGCGCAGACCGTGACAAGAGTGCACTTGCCTCTGCGCCAAGGGATCGGCGCTTCCTCGATGCCGGTGGTGCAGCCGGGGCAACGCGTGGAAAAAGGGGAGCCGGTCGCTGAACCGCCCCCCGATAAGCTGGGCGTGTCATTGCACGCCAGTATCGCGGGGAAGGTCGTCCGGGTGACCGCCGAAGAGGTTGTGATCGAAAAACCATGACGGCAATCGGTGTTTTGGAGATGAACAGCATCGCCCGGGGTTTCGAGGCCGCCGACGACATGGTCAAGACGGCCGATGTCACTCTGCTGGCGGCCAAACCGGTCTGTCCGGGCAAGTTTGTGATGGTGGTCGGCGGTGAAGTGGCGGCCGTCTCTTCCGCCTTGGCCGCGGGCCGCGCCAAAGCCGCTTCTTACCTGGTGGACGAGTTGGTTCTGGCCAACATACACCCGGCGGTCTTGCCGGCCTTCTATAGTGTAGGAAGCGGCGGGTCCCCGGGAGCCCTCGGTTTGATCGAAACCTTCTCGGTCGCCTCGGCTATCGAAGCGGCGGACGCCGGCGTCAAAACGGCCGAGGTCGATCTGGTCGAACTCAGGGTGGCATTGGGCTTGGGCGGGAAATCATTCGTGGTCTTTGCGGGCTTGGTAGCCGACGTCAAAGCGGCCGTCGAGGCCGGAAGCGGCTTTGTCAGGCAGAAGGGGTATCTGGTCGAGACGGCCGTGATACCGGCGCCGGATGCGCAGACGAAGAATCTCCTGCTGGGCATGGCATGACGCTTGGATCTCAGCAACATCACAAAAAAGGCTCGTTAGAGCGGAGGCGCAGTGAGCGCGCCAAGGCGGGGACTTGGTCTCATCAAAGGAGGTCTGGCAGGTGCAGAAAGTCATTACTTCGATCGAGATCAGGCAGTACGAGGGCATGAAGGAAGCGGTCTTCCCCGCTGGCGCCATCATCACCCCGGCGGCGAGGGATTGGGCTAAGGAGCGGGGGATCAGGATCGTTTGTGGGCCGGAGATCGGGTCCGCCGAGGTGAATGACGCAAGAAGCAAGCCAGGCCGGGAAGAGCTTCTACGTCGGGTCGTTGTGACGATGGCGGAGGAGTTCAAGAGGTGCGGGCGTCCGCTGGAGAAGGAAGCGCTCGGCGCGGCGGTCCGCGCCTGCCTTGACAGACTTAACGCCAGGTAACCAGTCAGGGAAGATGGAGGGTCTACAGTGATAGGGAAGATGAAGGCGGCAAGGCTGTATGCCCCGGGTGATCTGCGCATTGAGGAGACGGAGATCCCGTGCACGCCGGCGGATCATGTGTTGATTCGGGTAAAAGCGGTTGGCATCTGCGGTTCCGATCCAGCCCGGGTTATGAAGAACGGTACCTATTCGTATCCGACCACCGTGGGACATGAGTTTGCCGGGGAGGTTGTCGAGGTCGGCGTTGACGTCAGAACGGTCGAGGTCGGCGACCGGGTGACCATTGTGCCGCTCGTTCCTTGTGGCAAGTGCGGTTATTGCCAGATCGGCGAGTACACCTTGTGTGACGGCTACAGTTATTATGGGTCGCGCATGGACGGCGCCATGGCCGATTACATCGCGGTCAGGGAATGTAACGTCGTGAAGCTTCCGAGCGGTGTGGATTATGAGTCGGGGGCGTGCACGGACCCTGTGTCCGTGGCTTTGCATGCGATGCGCAAGGCGGGGGTCACGGCCGGCGAAAGCATTGCCATCCTGGGAGCCGGCCCCATCGGCCTGTTTACCGTGCAATGGGCACGGATCTTCGGAGCGACCAAGGTCTTCGCGGTGGATGTATTCCAAGAGAAACTCGAGATTGCCGCCAAAGTCGGTGCGGACTTCGTCGTGAACGCGAAGAAGGAGGATCCGGTGGACTTTGTAATGCGCCATACCAACGGCGCGGGCGTGCACCGGGTCATCGAGATGGCTGGGGTCAATCATACCCAGGAGCAAAGCATCCGGATGGTCGCCAAGATGGGGACGGTCGCCTTTTGTGGGATCTCCTACGACGACCTGGTCATTCCCAAAAAGACCCTTGACGGGTTGTTGCGTAAGGAGATCAGGATCGTTGGGTCTTGGAACTCCTCCTTTACGGAGTTGCCGCTGCACGAGTGGCGCGCATCGCTGCATTTCATGGCGAACCGTCAGATTCAATGCTACCCGCTGATCAGTCATAGATTGCCGCTGAACAACGCGCCGGATGTCTTCCGGCGGATATGGGCCAAGAATGAATACTTCAATAAAGTGCTCTTCATCCCCTAGGAGTCCGCTGAAGAACCACTACCAGGAAAGGCCCTGAGGAACACCGTCTAGGTCAGGGCCATGATAAAGTGGTCGTACCAGCACCTGGGCGGCCTCCAGGGTAGGTTTGAAGCAGATTCCTAGACTTCATTGGGAGTAGAGGTATATATGGAAGACGGACTCTATGTAATGGGCATCGACGCGGGGACCCAAGGAGTGAGGGCCGCCCTCTTTGATCTGGCCGGCGAGGTCCTTTCGCTCGCCTCGGAGTCCTACCCGACCTATTACCCGCAACCCGGATGGGCCGAGCAAGATATCGACGAGATTTGGGGTGCGACCACCAAGGCGGCCCGCCGGTGCCTACACCAGGTTTCCATCCGCAAAGAGCAGGTCATCGGCGTTTGCTGCGATGGAACTTCCTCGACCGTGATTCCTGTGACGCGGGAAGGAATCCCCCTGCGCAGGGCAATCCTCTGGATGGACGGCCGGGCGGTGGAAGAGGCGGAACTCATCAACGCCACCCGCCATCCGATCCTGAACTACGTCGGCGGCGCCACGTCAGTCGAATGGATGGTGCCGAAAGCCCTCTGGCTGAAACGTCACGAACCCCGGATCTACGACGCCGCCTCCCTCATCGTGGAAACCACGGATTGGCTAATCCATAAGCTGACCGGCCGCTGGACCGCTTCGATCTGTAACGCCACCTGCAAGTGGAATTACGCCAGACCCGCCGGCGGCTGGGATCGAAGCTACTTTCAGCAGATCGGCTTGGCCTGCCTGCTGGACAAATGGCCGCAAGACGTGCTGTTCATGTCCGAACCCGCCGGCTCGCTTACGAGCGCCGCCGCCGATGCGCTTGGCCTGCAGCCGGGAATCATCGTGGCCCAGGGAGGCATCGACGCCCATATGGGGATGATTGGGCTCAACGCCGTCGTTCCGGGGCGCATGGCCGTGATCATGGGAACCTCTGTCGTGCATCTTGTCCTCTCCGAGTACCCATCCTACGACCCGGGCATCTGGGGGCCGTATCCGGAGGCGGTATTGCCTGGATTCTGGCTGCTGGAGGGGGGGCAGGTAAGCGCCGGGTCCCTGATCAAATGGTACAAAGACCACCTCGGCGCTGAGGTAACAGCGGCGGCGCGGGAGAAGGGCCTTTCTCCTTATCAGATCCTCGACGATCGGGCCGCGCGGATACCACCGGGAGCGGAAGGACTCATCGTCCTGGACCATTGGCAAGGTAACCGCACGCCTTTGCGGGATCCTCTGTCCCGGGGCGCCATCGTGGGCCTGACCCTCCATCATACCCCCATCCATATCCTACGGGCCATCTATGAGGGTATTTCCTTTGGTACACGGCATATCCTCGAGCACTTCTCCCGGAATGGCATGAGGATTACTGAGTTGTACGCCTGCGGCGGGGGAAGCAACAGCCGCTTATGGCTCTGCATCTTATCTTCCACCTGCGGGGTGCCAATCGTCTTGACCCATACCGCGGAAAGCGTCTGCCTGGGTGGAGCCATCTGCGCCGCCGTGGCGGCCGGGAGATTCAGGGACATTGACGAGGCCTGCGCGGCAATGGTCAGGATAAAAGAGGTTATTGAACCAGATCCATCGCTCACGGAAGCATACGACTTTTATTACGATAAATACCGCCGCGTTTACTCGGGGTTAAAGGAAACATTGCACGAATTAGCGGCCAAGACGGCCTTAGAAGGAGGTGAGCGGAAGTTCTCATAGGGGCAGTCGGGTTGAGGCATCAGAAAAACACGATTAAGAAAGGGGATGCCACAAGTGTCAAGGAAGAGCAGAATCCTAGCGTTGATCCTGGTCGGTATCATGGTAATCTCACTGGTCACGGTCGGATCGGCAAAACCCCGTTACAAGCTTGGATTCTCCCAGGTCGTCATGAACTGCCCCTACTATCTTGCCCTCTATACCGGCGCGGTGGATGCCGCCAAGAAGCTCAACGTCGATCTGATCTGGCTTAACGCGGACAACATCGTCGCCCGCCAGATTTCCGACATCGAGGACCTTCTGACGCAGAAGGTCGACGGGCTCCTGGTCAACCCGGTGACCCCGACCGCGCTGAAATCGGCCATCGATAAATTCATCAAGGCCAAGAAGCCGATCGTCAGCGTCGACCGCGAGCTGGCCGCAGGTACGACCGCGTATGTCGGTATCGACCAGTGGAAGGCCGGGCGTCTAGCCGGCGAGTTTATCGCCAAGGCCCTGAATGGTAAAGGCAAAGTGATCGAGATCGCCGGCGATCCTGGCGATTCCGCGGGCCAAGGCCGTGGCGGCGGGTTCCGCGAAGTCCTGGCCAAGTACCCCGGCATCAAGATCGTCGGGCCGTTCATCGCCCACTACAGCATGGCTGAAGGCATGGCAGTCATGGAAAGCGTCTTGGCGGCCAACCCGGACGTCAACCTGGTCTACTGCCATAACGACGCCATGGCGCTTGGCGCTCAACGGACGCTCAACGCGAACGGCCGCTCCGATGTGAAGATCGTCGCAGTCGACGGGCAGAAGCAGGCTTATGAGCAGATCATGAAGGGCGACCAATACCTGGCGACGGTCATCAACAATTCGTACGAGATCGCCACCAAGGCCATGGAGGTCATGGTCAGCATCCTCGACGGCAAGGAGTACCCGAAGAAAACCATCACCGGCACCATCCTCGTGACCGACGAGAACGTCAAGCAGTACTACGATGAGGACGCGATTTTCTAGTTTCCCTCCTCTGGGGTGGGGGTACGTCCCTGGGGGCGTCCCCCTCCCCATCTCCTTTGAGACATGAAGGGGGAAGGATCTCTATGACAAAACCGGCTCCGGTCTCTATAAGAAACGCCTGGTTCCCGCGGGGAAAGAATCTCATGAAAGAGAGCGTTCTCTATCTCATTCTGCTGCTCTTACTCGTCATCTCGGCCTTCACGTCCAAGGACTTTCTGACCGTGAACAACATCAGCAACCTCCTCCTGCGCTGCAGTTTCAACGGCTTGATCAGCCTGGGGATGACCTTTGTCATCCTGGTCGCGGGGATCGATCTTTCCGTCGGGGCGATCTTCGCCTTCGCCGGGGTCTTCCTGGCCACGATGCTCCACGGGTCGTTCTTCAAGTACATGCCGTCCGTAGACCAATCATTCCAAGCCGGCGGGGCCATCGATCCGGTATTGCCGCTGTTTTTCATGGTCGTGCTGGTACTCCTCGCCGGGGCTTTCTTCGGCCTCCTCAACGGTTTGCTGGTCACGAAAGCTAAGATGCAGGCCTTCGCCGCGACACTCGGCATCATGGTCGCCGTGCGAGGTCTAGCGTTTACCTATAGCGGCGGGTTTCCCATTCCAAAGGTGACGGAAGAGGTCATGTGGCTCGGGAACGGCGAGATCGCCGGATTTCCGGTGCCGGTTGTCTTCTGGTTCGTTGCGTCACTGTTAAGCTATATCGTCCTCCGACATACCGTCTTCGGCCAGAGTGTTTATACCGTGGGCGCCGGCGTCAAGGCCGCCTGGATGTCCGGGATCAAAGTTGACTGGGTGAAGATCAGGGCTTATATGATTTCCGGTTTTCTCTCCGCGCTGGCTGGCGTGTTAATGATCGGGCGCATGAACGCGGCCGAGCCCCGCGAAGGCTCAGGCTATGAGCTCGACGCCATTGCCGCGGTGGTTATCGGCGGCACCCTGCTCTCGGGGGGCAAGGGCTCGGTCCTGGGCACCATCGCCGGCGTGATCATCCTCGGCCTCATCGCTAATATCCTGAACTTGATCAATGTGCCGCCCTACCCGCAGCAGATCGCCAAAGGCCTCATCATCCTGGTCGCCGTCTTGATCCAGAGACTGGCCGTCAAGGGCAGGAGGTAAAACCATGAGCAATACGCCCATCCTGCGTATGGAAAGCATCACCAAGACATTCCCCGGGGTCGTCGCCCTGGATGATGTCACCTTTGCGGTCGCACGGGGGGAGATCCACTGCCTGGTCGGCCAGAACGGCGCGGGCAAGTCGACGCTGATCAAGATCATGGCCGGCGCCCATCAGATGGATAAAGGCGCCATCTATTTGGACGGGAAGAAGGTGACGCTCAGCGACCCCCATACAGCGCTTCAGATGGGGATAACCGTCCTCTACCAGGAGTTCTCTCTAAACCCCTATTTCGACGTGGCGGAGAACATCTTCATGGGGCGGGAGCCCAAGAAGGCGGGCTTCATCGATTACCGGCGCATGCGCGCGGATGCCAAACAGCTCCTGGAACCTTTCGGCGTCGAGATCGACCTGAAAAAAAAGATCCAGGACCTGAGCGTAGCGCAGCAACAGATCGTCTCATTGGCCAAGGCTCTTTCCTTCCAAGCCAAGGTGATCGTCTTCGACGAACCCTCGGCGGTCCTGACCATCGATGAGTTGCAGAGACTCTTCCAGATCATCCGCAACCTGCGCGAGCAGGGCGTGAGTATCATCTATATCTCCCACCGCCTCGAAGAGGTCTTTGAGATCGGTGACCGGGTTACGGTGCTCAGGGACGGTAAAGTCGTGGCCACCCATGGCATCAAGGAAGTGGACGAACCCCGGCTGGTTCGGATGATGATCGGCCGGGATCTCGAGGCTGAGGTCGCGCGGCCGACGGCAAGCGTGGAGAAGAAACTCCTTGAAGTCAAGGACCTGCGCGTCGCCGATCTGGCCGGACCGTGCACCTTTGGGGTATACGAGGGAGAGGTCGTCGGGGTCTTTGGTTTGGTCGGCGCGGGCCGGACGGAACTGATGAAGGGCCTCTTCGGCGCTCTACCGCGAACGGGCGGCGAGGTCCGGCTGAACGGGCGGCCGGTTCAGATCGGTTCCCCTTCACAGGCCATCGACTTGGGTATTGGGCTGGTGCCTGAGAGCCGCAAGGAAGAAGGCCTGATTCTCAACATGGCTTTGGACAGAAACCTTACCGTCTGCCTCTGGAAACTGATGCAGCGCGCCGGCTTCCTGCAGGGGAAGAGCCTGCGCCAGGTCGGCCAGGAATACGTGGAGAAGATGAGGATCAAAACCCCCGGCCTCTATCAGGAAGTCAAGAACCTGAGCGGCGGTAATCAGCAGAAAGTCGTCCTGGCCAAGTGGCTGGCGCGCAAGTGCCGGGTCCTGGTGCTGGACGAGCCGACCCGCGGCATCGATGTCGGGGCGAAACAGGAGATCTACCATCTTATCATGGACCTGGCCGGCCAAGGCCTGGGCATTATCATGATCTCCTCCGAGCTTTCCGAGGTCATGAGCCTGTCCCACCGCATCCTGGTAATGCGCAAAGGACTGATCGTCGGCGAGTATCCGGCGGATGCCGCGGACAAGGAAATCATTCTGACCAAAGCGATGGGGGTAAACAGCAATGGCAACTAGACCTGCGGTCGGAAGAGTCGCGCTTGCGGCGGGGTTTGGCGGTTTCATCAGGAAGTATGCCCTATATATCATCTTCGTCGTCGTTTTGATCATCAGCGGCGCGCTTTCACCGGTGTTCTTCGATACCTTCAACATCATGAATCTTCTCCGCCAAGCAAGCTTCATCGGCCTGATCAGCCTCGGCATGACCTTTGTCGTTCTCACTGGAGGCATCGACCTCTCGGTCGGAGCCAACTACGCCTTCTCGGCGATGCTGCTCGCCTATCTGTTCCACTTCGGCATGTACAAGGGCTATGTGGAATCTCTGAATCCCCTTCTCCCCACGCCGGCGATCGTCCTGATCGCGCTCTTCGCCGGCGGGATGGTTGGGGTGGTCAACGGCTTCCTCGTCGCCAAATCCCGAATCCAGGCGTTCATTGTCACCATGGGCACCATGGTGGTCTTCCGCGGCATCGCCTACTCCTTGGCGGGCGGGCGCACAATCTTCGGCATTGGGCAAGATCTGTCCTTTATCGGGATGGGCATGATCGGCAAGATCCCGGTACCGGTCATCATCTGGGCGGCGGCAGCCTTGCTCAGCTGGGTGTCGTTGACCTTCACCCGCTACGGCCGGCGGATCTACGCGGTCGGAGGCGACGAGGAGGCGGCCCGGTTATCAGGCATCAAGGTTGACCGGTACAAGTTCACGGTCTATATCATCTCCGGGGTCTTGGCGGCGCTGGCCGGCATCATGATGGCCGCCCGCGTGGATCAAGCCGAGCCCAAGATGGGAGAGTACTTCGAGTTGGATGCCATCGCCGCGGTGGTTATCGGCGGCACCAGCCTGTTCGGCGGCATCGGGACAATCCCCGGCACGATAATCGGCGTTCTGATCCTGACGGTCATCACGAACATTCTCAATCTCCAGGCCGTGCACCCATACCCGCAGCAGATCATTAAGGGCGGCATCATCATCGGCGGCATCCTGCTTCAGAACTTCGTGCAGCGGAGGAAGGCGCAGCGCGCCGCCTGAGCGTAGGCTGGCCGCACGCTACTCACTCGATATTTGACGAGGGATGATCCGGATGACGGAGAAGCGGGCCATTACCGTGATCGGCAGCTTGATCTATGATTTCGTCGCGTTCGCGGACAGAATGCCCGCGCAAGGGGAAACGGTCCGAGGGATCGGTTTCCGCATGTCCACCGGGGGGAAAGGCGCCAATCAAGCCGTCCAGGTGGGGCGCCTCGGAGTGGACTGTTACATGGTGGGCATGATCGGGCATGATTTCATGGGGGAAGCCCTCAAAGAATCTCTGTACAGAAGCAACGTCAAGACCGATTATGTATTCACCCATCCGGACGCCCAAACGGGCGCCTGTTGCATCTTTGTTGACGCGGCCGGTGAGAACAGAATCATCATGGTCCCCCAGGCTAACGACGAGTTCCATCCGGAATACCTCGCACGGGTCGTCCCGCCGATCGAGCGGGCCGGGACGATCCTGCTCCAGTTGGAGATCCCTATGCCGACCGTGGAGGCCGTCATCGCGATGGCCAAGAAAAAAGGCAAGACGGTAATCATGAACCCCGCTCCTTATCGCCCCCTCGGCATCGACCTCCTCAACCGGGTGGACGTTCTTACGCCAAATCTTACGGAAGCCGCGGCTCTGCTGGACCTGCCCGCGAAGGATATCCCGCTTGCGGCCCTGGCCGGCGGCCTCCGGGGCCTCAACATGCGCGGTGCCATCGTCGTCACGCTCGGTGCAAAGGGGGCGATGATCGTTACCCCCAGTAACAATCTGCTTGTGCCGGCCTATCCCGTCAAGGCGGTCGACGAGACCGCGGCCGGAGACGCCTTCAACGGGGCGCTCGCGGTCGCGCTGATGGAAGGAAGGAGCCTGATCGAAGCGGTGAAGTTCGCCAATGCGGCGGGCGCGGTCGCGGCTATGCGGGAGGGGGCCCAACCCTCGATCGGCCGGCGGGAAGAGATCGAGGCACTGATCGCCGCCCACCCGCCGCTACGGGAGACGGTTCTCTAGAAAAGCATGAGAACCCCGAGACCAACCTCTCCCCATGCCGAACCCCGAATAGAGCACAATGCAAGGCAGGTCCATTGTCGGAAGAAGGGTCGTACATGATCGTCGACGCGGGTGATCCACAAGTATCAAGCCTTCGCGTCTTCGACATCCAGCGTTTTTCCTATCATGACGGGCCGGGCATCCGCACGGTCGTCTTTTTGAAAGGATGCAATCTAAGGTGCTTTTGGTGCCAGAATCCCGAGTCGCAATTCCCCGAAGATGAGATCCTGTTCTTTGCCGAAAAGTGTGTCGTTTGCGGAAAATGCGCCATTGCCTGTCCTTGGGGGTGCCATGCCTTCCCGGAAGACGGCACGCACGTTTATCGGCGGGATTCTTGCCTCCATTGCGGCCGGTGCGTGACGTCCTGCTATGCCGACGCCCTGCAAATCGCCGGCCGGACCATGACGTTGGCGGAGATAATGCGGGAGATCCAGAAGGATGTGCCGTTCTATGAGCTTTCGGGCGGAGGCGTGACGCTGTCCGGGGGGGAGCCCCTTTTGCAGGCGGCGGGCTGTACCGAGTTGCTCAAGGCATGCCGCCGGGCCTCGATCGATACCGCGCTCGAGACGGCGGGCAACGTTAGCTGGAGGACGATGGCGGAAGTCCTGCCGTTCGTGGACGAACTTCTGCTGGACATAAAGACGCTCGATGACGACGTGTCCAAGGCCGCGTGCGAAGGGTCTAATGCAAGAGTCCTTGATAATCTCCGGCGGGTAAAGTCCTTACGCAATCTACGCTTGACGATTCGCGTTCCGATCGTCCCAGGCATCAACGACCGCAAGGAAGAGGTGGCCGCTATCGCGGGTTTGGTGAGCGGGTATCCGAACCTCAAGGCGGTTGAACTTGTCCCCTTTCACAGGCTGGGGGCGGGCAAATACCGTGCGCTGGGAAGAAAATACCCGGCCGCTGATTATCCCGAGCCGGATCGAGAGAGAATGCGTCAGCTACGCGCGATAGTCGATAGTATCACCGGCGTTTGAATAGATGCAAAAAGGGGTGGGGTTCATGTTGCCCGAGAGAATTGCGCGACTCAGGGAGACAATCCTTGACCTGGAAAGGATCAAGAAGATAATACCCCGCGAAAATACCGCCTACCAACCCGACGCAGGAATTCCTCCGATTCTCCGCCATGCCGGGGCTTATGCGAAGCTGCTGGATACGATCAGCGTCAACCATCTCCCGGGAGAGGAAATCGTCGGCAATAACCTGGAGAAATACTCGCCGCGGCCGGAACATCTCATCGAAGATGATCGGCAACGAATGCGGCGGTACCCGGAAAAGGTCCCCGCCCAGCTTTTGTGGGCTCTGGAGGAGGAGATCTTTTACCTATGGGCTTGGTCTGATGGGCATATCCTCCCCATGTACGAAAAGGTTTTGAAACAGGGGGCCGATGCGCTGGTCGCCGAGATCCGGGTTCGCCTGCGGGATCTGGCGCTCAATAAGGACCAGAGGGAATTCCTCGAGGCGGCTTTACAGCAATGGGAGGCAGGTCTGCGTTACGTGGATCGCCACGCGGCTTTTTTCCGGGATCTTGCCTCCCAGGCGGCCGATGATGCAAAACACCTTTATTATCAGGACCTGGCAGAGTTGTGTGAGCGCGTTCCCCGCAACCCGGCCGCTTCTTTCCGCGACGCGCTGCAGTCACTATGGTTCACGTTCATTCTTGGCCAATTCGACGACTGCAGCAACCACTCGCTTGGCCGTCTGGATCAGTATCTCTTCCCCTATTACATTCATGACATTTCCAGCGGGGTACTCACCCGCGAGAAAGCGAAAGAACTATTCATGGAGTTCTGGCTCAAGTTCAACCTCGGTTACAGGCTCCAGGAATTGGAGAAGATCCGCGTTGAGGGTAAAGGGGTGGAGGGCTGTTATGACCCCCGCGACGGGTTGTCCTGGCTGACCCTGCGCGTCATCGATGATACACACCCCGATATCGGCCAGACCCTGGATGTTGGCGGATTGACCGAAACCGGTGAGGACGCCACCAACGAGTTGTCCTGGCTGGTCTTGGAAGCCGTTGACGAACTGCGGGTGTTCGAACCCAAGCCCGTGGTGAAGCTTACGGAGAAGACCGACCGGCGTTATCTTCAAAAATGCTGCGCGATCAATGCCAGCGGGTTCGGCTTGCCCAGTTTCAGTTACCATCGGGCGGGGGAGAAGGGGCTGCGGGCTTACGACGGCTTCTTTGCCGCGGAGGACATCCGCGACCACAGCCACATCGGCTGCGTGGAGATCGGGATCCCGGGCAAGTCCTATACGGACCCGATGAACGGCTTTACCAATCTGCCAAAGATCGTGCTGGTCGCGATGAACGGCGGTTACCTGAACGGGCGTCTGCTGGGTTCGCCGCTGACGCCTGGTACCACCTGGGAGAGCTTCTGGGAAGTCTTTCGGGCTCAACTCGACTACTTCGTCAAACTTTACGTCCGGGGTCTGAACGATTGCTATCCCTTCTACGCAAAGTTTTTCTTCCGGCCCTTTGTTTCGACACTGGTGGAGGACTGTGTAGCCAAAGCCTTACCGGTCGATAGCGGCGGGGCCAAGTATTGGGTGAAAGGCATCAATTCGACCGGCTTTGCCACCGCCGTGAACTCATTGTACGCCATCAAGCGTCTTGTCTATGAGGAAAGCCGGCTGTCCCTGAGCGGATTCTCGGAGATCCTAGCCCGAGACTACCAGGGTCATGAAGATTTATGGTTATATATCCGCAACAGGTTGCCGAAGTATGGCAATGGCGTGCACGAGGTCGACGCCCTCGCGGCCGATCTGGCCCGCGCCTATAGCGAGAGCGTGCGGAGTTGCCGGACTCATAACGGCGGTAGATACCGCCCCGGTCTGTACAGTTTCTATGGCCCCATCAAGACCATGGGTAAAGCAACCGGTGCGACCCCTGACGGACGGAAGGCCGGAGAGGTCTTGTCCTTGAATTCAGCGCCGGCTCATGGTACCATTAAAAACGGGTTGTCCGCGGCGTTGCATTCGGTCTCGATAATCGATCATACTTTGGCCGACAACGCGAGCACGGTGGATGTGCAGCTGACGCCGGGAGTGCCATGCGAGGTCATTCAACATATTGTGGAATACCTGGCCACAAAGGAAGTGCTCTACGTCCAGTTTTCCGTAGTGGATCGGAATGACCTAATCGAGGCGCAACTACATCCGGAATTGTACCAGGATCTCATTGTAAGGGTCACGGGTTTCAGCGCCAGGTTTCTATCGTTGCCCAAGGAGACCCAGGACGAGATCATCCAGCGGTCATTTTGGCGATGACGCCGGTACGCGGTATCTTGCCTCGGGGGAGGTGAGCGTCGCAGGATGCAAGAGTTGGAACGACTGACCCTAATGGTGAAAGTGGCGCAGTTGTATTACGAATATAAGCAGACACAGCAGGAAATCGCCAGCTTTCTCAATCTTTCCCGACCGACCATTTGCCGGCTCTTGCAGGAGGCTGAGCAAAAAGGGGTCGTACAGGTCAATGTGATCAATCCGCTCGAAGGCCTGACGGAACTGGAGACGGAGCTTGAGAAGGCGCTGCGTCTCAAGAAGGTCATCGTGGTTCCCAATTTCAATCAACGCCCGCACGAGTCCAAAAGACATCTCGGGGAAAGGGCCGCCAAGTTCCTGCATAGCACGGTACGGGACGGAGATACCATCGCCGTGTCGTGGGGTACCACTCTCTATGAGACAGCCCTGGTCATCCGCCCGAAACGCGTCCGCATGGTCAAGGTGGTCCAATGCAACGGGGGGGTCGGGCGTAACAATGTCAATACCCACGCCACCGAGATAATCGAACTTATCGGTAACGCCTTCAACGCCGCCTCCTATTCCCTACCCACCCCGGCCATTGTCGACAGCAAGAGAGTCGCCGAGATGCTGCGTAACGAGAGTCGGACTAGAGAGATCCTGTCCCTGCTTCAGACCGCCAATATCGCTCTTTTCAGCGTGGGCATACCGACAAACAATTCGATCCTGGTTGAAGCCGGATACTTTACCCCGCTCGACCTGGTTGAACTACAGAACAAAGGCGCGGTCGGCGATATTTGTTCCCGCTACATAACGGTTGAGGGCGAGATCTGCGATCCCGATCTGAACGCCCGCACAATCGGTTTGGAGCTGGACTACCTGCGCAACCCATCGACTTATTCGATTGCCGTCGCCGGGGGAAAGGAAAAGTCCCAAGCGATCATCGGCGCCTGCAAGGGTGGATACGTCGACGTCCTAATCACGGACGAGGCGGCATCCCGTGAAATACTGTCCTGGGGCCTGCAGACAAGGCGAATCGCTACATAAGAATCCCGTGGAACCGGCGTATGCGCGGAGAACGTCCGAGAAGATGAATCCGGGCGTTTTTCATACCCACACAAGCCTAGGCTGGCGCGGTTCTCTTGAAGGAATTGCCGTCCTCGAAAGCGAACAAAGTAGGGTCTTGTCTCTTTGGTCCCGAAAACCGATCTAGGGCTTATCACGGGGTGGATGCCATGCAAGTCTTGCTGGTCCTGGGCCTGTTTCTGGCGCTGCTCATTGCAGTTTTCGCCTTGCAAAACGCGGTTCCCGTCGCAATCAGGCTGTTTTTTTGGGAGTTCGAGATCTCCCTGGTGCTTGTGATCCTGGGTTCCGCTTTTGCCGGCGCCCTCGCCGTCCTGCTGGCCGGCCTTTTCCGCTGGCGGCGGCGGGAGCTGGCCAAGGTTGAAAAGGTTTTGCCGCTCGATAAAGGGGAGGCGCCGCTCTCCGGGCCGGAAAAGGCTGATGCCTAAACGCTGGCGGCTCCTGCCGGAATCCACGGAAGCCGCGCGGCAATTGGCCGGCGCGCTGGGCATCGCTCCCCTCGTGGCGCAGTTGCTCATTCACCGGGGCTTGGCCGAGCCCGGCCTCGCGCAGCGGTTCCTCCATCCCGACTTGGCGCATCTGCACCCACCCTCGCTCCTGCCGAATCTGGATGCCGGCGTCGCGCGTTTGATCAAGGCGTTCCAGGAGGGTGAACGCCTGCTGATCTATGGCGATTACGACGTTGACGGCGTGACCTCCGTCAGTCTCCTGATGCGTCTGTTCAAGCCCCTGGCAAGGGGGCAGATCTATTACCAGGTGCCAAAACGGCTGGAAGACGGCTACGGTCTCTCGCTTGAATCGGTCAGGCGCGCGGCACAGCAAGGAATCAAAGTCATTCTCACGGTGGACTGCGGGATCAGCGCCGTGGCCGAGGTGGCGGCCGCCCGTGAAATGGGCCTCGACGTCATCGTCACGGATCACCACCAGCCCGGCCCCGTCCTTCCTGAAGCCGCGGCGGTGATCGACCCAAAACTCCCCGGCTCCCGCTATCCCTTTACCGAATTGGCCGGCGTGGGCGTGGCGTTCAAATTGGGCCAGGCGCTGGTGGAGCGTGGCCTGCTCGCACGCCAGGAGTTGCTGCGCCATCTGGACCTCGTGGCCTTGGGCACGGTGGCGGACGTGGTGCCGCTGATCGATGAAAACCGAATCTTGGCGCATTTCGGCCTGGCGCAGCTCAACCGCACGGAACTGCCTGGATTGCGTGCCTTATTGGAGGTGACCCGCCTGGACGGACGGGAGATAACCTCGGGGCAGGTGGGCTTCGTGCTGGCGCCCCGCCTCAATGCCTCCGGGCGCCTGGGCGACGCGAGCGCGGGCATCCGGCTGCTGCTGACGGCGGACCTGGAACGCGGGCGCGAGATCGCGCGGGCGCTTGAACGGGAAAATCAGGAACGACAACGCATCGAGGCGGTGGTCCTCGGTGAGGCGCTACAGCTCATCAAGGAGCGCGTCGATCTCGATCGCGAGCGCGCCATCGTCCTCGGCGCGCAGGGGTGGCATCCGGGCGTCATCGGCATCGTCGCCTCAAGGCTAATCGAGACCTTTCATCGCCCGACGATCCTTATCGCGTTCGACGGTGACGTCGGGCGGGGTTCGGGACGAAGCATTCCAGGATTCAATCTGCACTGGGGTCTATCGCAATGCGCGGAGCACCTCGAACGTTTCGGCGGCCACGAAGCGGCGGCGGGTTTGGAAATCCGCTGGGAAAGATTGGAGGGTTTCGCCCGCGCCTTCGGGGAGGTGGCGCGCGCGGCTATTCCCGCGACCGCGTTGGAGCCGACGCTCCGGGTGGAGGGCCAGATCGGCCTCCCCGAGGCCACGCTCGCGTTGGCCAAGGAGATTGCGCGCCTGGCCCCTTACGGCCAGGGCAATCCCATGCCCGTGCTCGCCTGCCGGGGGGCGAAGGTTCTGGATTGCCGCGGGGTCGGTGAGAACAGCAGACATCTCAAGGTAAAGGTCGCGCACGGCGGCGTGGTACGGGAAGGCATCGGGTTCAACCTCGGGGCGATTCTGCCTGAGATTGCGGCCGTGAACGAAGTTGATCTGGCTTTTGTCGTCGAGCAAAACACCTTCAACGGGGCCACCGACGTGCAGCTCAACCTCAGGGATCTTGCCTGTGCGGCAAGGGTGGAGGATCGCGATGCCTCGGGGTCGGGGTCAAGTTGAGCAAGATAAGTATACGCTAGTACTACTACGTCAAATATACAGGGTCGTATAAGCTTTCATATGTAGACAAGTTCGCTGAAAGCCGTACCGGAACGCAGACTAGATTTCTTAAGTCCCAGGTAACCACGGGACAAGACGGGTCGCTGAACAGACCGGTTTTTTTGATTGGAAGTGAGACAGGGATGAACCTCGAGAAGCTGCTGGCCAGGATGGCCGAGACTAAAGCCGAAGCAGACCTGGATCTGGTCAGGAAGGCATTTGCCTATGCCGCCCAAGCCCATCATGGGCAGCGGCGCGATTCGGGGGAGGATTATATCCAACACCCGTTGGGCGTGGCGGATATTCTGCTGGATATGGGCATGGATACCACCTCGATCGTGGCCGCCCTCCTGCACGACGTGGTTGAGGATACGGAGGTGCGGATCGAACAGATCGAGGGCATATTTGGCCAGGATGTGGCGCTGCTGGTCGACGGTGTGACGAAGCTATCCCGGCTGGCGTTTCACTCCAGCGAGGAACAACAGGTGGAGAACCTGCGCAAGATGTTCCTCTCCATGGCCAAAGACCTCAGAGTCATCGTGATCAAGCTGGCCGACCGGCTGCATAATATGCGTACCCTCCGGCATCTGGCGCCCGAGCGCCAGCAAAAGGTGGCCCGGGAGACCCTGGAGATCTACGCCCCCCTGGCGCACCGTCTGGGCATGTGGAAAGTCAAGTGGGAACTTGAGGACCTGGCGCTCCGCTATCTCGATTCGTCCGCCTATTACGACCTCGTGGATCGCGTGGCGATGAAGCGGCAAGAACGCGAAGGATTCATTGAGGAGGTCAGGGCCGCTCTCGAACACAGCCTGGCGGAGCACGGGATCAAAGGGGAGGTCCAGGGGCGGCCAAAACATTTTTATAGCATCTACCAAAAGATGCACGAACAAGGGAAGGAATTCGCCGAGATCTACGACCTCATGGCTTTGCGGGTCGTGGTTCCGAATATTAGCGACTGCTACGAGGCACTCGGTCTGGTCCATACCCTCTGGAAACCTGTTCCGGGGCGGTTCAAGGATTATATCGCGATGCCCAAGTCAAACATGTACCAATCCCTGCATACGACGGTGATCGGCCCGCAGGGGGAACCGCTCGAGATCCAGATCCGCACGCGCGAGATGCACCGCATCGCAGAGTACGGCATCGCGGCGCACTGGCGGTACAAGGAGGGCCTTGGCAACACCGATTGGAGCGATCTCGGCGCCAAGATCGCCTGGCTGCGGCAGTTGCTGGAGTGGCAAAAAGAGACCAAAGACGCGGACGAATTCATGGATACGCTCCGCGTCGACCTTTTCGCGGACGAGGTCTTTGTCTTTACCCCAAAAGGCGATGTCAAGAACCTGCCCACCGGTGCGACACCGGTGGACTTTGCCTACAGCATCCATACCCATATCGGCCACGCCTGCGTGGGCGCGCGGGTCAACGGGCGGCTGGTCCCCTTGGACCACCGGCTGCGCAACGGCGATATTGTCGAGATCCTGACGCAGAAAGCGGATGCGGGTCCGAGCGCGGATTGGCTCAACTTTGTCCAGACCGCCAAGGCAAAGAACCGGATCCGTCAATGGCTTCGGGAACAACGCCGGGACGAGGACATCGAGGCCGGACGCGACCTGCTGGAAAAAGAACTCCGCAAGCGCGCGGGGGAGATTCACGAGCATCTCAAACTCGAAGTGCTCCATGCCGCGGCCAAACGTTACGGCTTCGCGGAAGGGGAGGACTTGCTGGCCGCCATCGGCGCGAACAAGGTCAGCGCCGGCATGGTGGCCGCGTACCTGGTGGGGGATAAGGAACCAGAGGCCGCCACGCCGCGTGTGCCCGAAAAGCCGAAGCAGCCGCGCAAAACCGGGCGTGGTGTCAGGGTGCGCGGGCTCGACAACCTGTTGGTGCGCTTCTCGCGGTGCTGCAACCCGGTGCCCGGCGACGCCATCGTTGGCTATATCACGCGGGGCAAGGGCGTCTCCGTGCATCGGGATGATTGCCAGAACGCCATCCTGCAAGCCCAACCCGAGCGCAAGATCGAAGTGGAATGGGAACAGGTCGAGGGTGTTTCATATCCCGTAAACTTGGAGATTCAAGCGCGCGATCGTCTGGGGTTGCTCTCTGACGTCATGAACGCCATCGCCGAACTCCGCCTGAACATCTCGGCGGCCAAGGTCAGGACCGACACCGGCATGGCCCTCATCAATCTAACCATAGACATCAACCATAAGGACCAGATCCAAAGTGTGTTACGGCGCTTGCGTCGCGTGGGGGGCGTCGGGCAGGCGTATAGGATGCGGTAGGGAGGGGGGAGAGCGGGAGTGGAGGAGTAGGGGAGTAGAGGAGTGGAAGAGTTTGGGAGGAAGAGCTTCCAGTCACCGTGATCTCGATGTTTATCGCAAAGCCTTTCAAGAGGCGATGCGGATTTTTGATTTGAGTAAAGGGTTCCCGAAAGATGAAACGTATTCACTGACCGATCAGATTAGGCGGTCTTCGCGTTCGGTGTGCGCGAATTTAGCCGAGGCCTGGCGTAAGCGGCGCTATCGAGCCACTTTTATCAGCAAACTGAGTGATTGCGAGACCGAAGCGGCAGAAACCCAGTCCTGGTTGGAATTTGCCTTGGGATGCCGATACCTTGACCAGACTGTTGGACAGGAAATATATACAACCTACGATGAGATAATCGCCATGATCATAAGTATGATAAAACATGCCGACCAGTGGGTTCTGCCATCAGGTAATTAGGCTTTGAACAGATACCTGACCTGGTTTTAGTTCTTCACTCTCCTGCTCATGGTCTCCCACTCTGGATCTAATCTGATCTGGTTTTACTCCTCTACTCCCCCACTTCTCGACTCCCACTCTGGATTTATCTATGGAGGTTTTGAAAGATGCGCGCCGTCATTCAACGTGTAAAACAGGCCAATGTGCGGGTCGAAGGACAAACCGTCGGGGAGATCGGCCCTGGCTTCCTGGTCCTGTTGGGCGTGGGGGTGGAGGATAACGCCGAGGCGGCGGAGTGGATGGCGGAAAAGACGGCTAATCTGCGGGTCTTCGAAAGGAACGGCAAGATGGACCTTTCGCTGCTGGACGTGGGCGGGGAAGTCCTGGTTATCTCCCAGTTCACGCTCTACGGCGACTGCCGGCATGGAAGGCGGCCCGATTTCACCGCCGCCGCCCGGCCGGAACAGGCGATTCCGCTCTACGAAGCCTATTGCGCCGCCTTGCGCCGGCGCGGGCTGACGGTGGCCACGGGTGAGTTCGGCGCCATGATGATGGTGCATCTGGTCAACGACGGGCCGGTGACGATTATCCTCGATAAAGCAAATGCGTGAATGGGCTTTTTGGCGGTCTCATAGGCCGCGGCCTACGAAAGATGCTTGAACTGCGGCAAATGGTCCTTGTTCACGGCCAGCATCTCGTCGACCATGCGCTTGATCTCGTCCAAGCTCAGCACGGCCGAGGTGAGCGGATCAAAGCAGACGGCGTGGAAGACCTTGCGCGGGTCCCCCTCGAGGGCGGCCTCGACCGCCAGTTCCTCGCAGCGGGCGCTGATGTTGTTCAGGATCGCCAGGTGCGCGGGGAGCGGCCCCACGTGGATGGGATCGAGTCCGCGCCTGGAGGCGAGTACCGGCACCTCGACGCAGCAACCCTCGGGCAGGTTATCGATGAGCCCGTAGTTGCGGACGTTGCCGTTGAACTCGAACATGGTCCCGTCGCCGAGGACGGCGTTGAAGATACGCGCGGCATATTCCCCGCCCCGGGCCAGATCCACCTGGGGTTCGGCCAGCCAGTCCTCGATCTCTTTCCGCCAGGTCCCTTCCCGCCGCAGGTATTCGTGGAGGATATAGGCGTATCTGCCCGGGTTCCAGCCCGTGCCCGTGGTGCAATATTTCTCGATCAGGTCGGGGCGTTTGCGGAACCAGGCGTTGTATTCCGAGTTGTGCCCGCTGGACTCCGTGACGTAGTAATCGAGGTGCCGGAACATCTCGTTGCGCACGATCTCCTCGTTATAGATCTCGGGCTTTTGCACGGCCGCGCGCAGCAGGGGGTAGGCATCGCGGCCGTTCCACTTGAACTCCAGGTACCAGGCCTGGTGGTTGATGCCCGCGCAGAGGTATGTCACCTCCTCCATGGGGGCGCCGATCCATCCCGCGAGCATGCGGGCGGTGCCTTGCACGCTGTGGCAGAGGCCCGTAACCCTTACCTTGGTCACGCCCTGCATGGCCCGGCAGAGCATGGCCATGGGGTTGGTATAATTGAGCAAAAGCGCCTCGGGGCACAGGCGTTCGATATCCCGGCAGATCTCCAGCATCACCGGGATGGTGCGCAGCGCGCGGAAGATGCCGGCCGGCCCGCGGGTGTCGCCGACGTTGATGTCCACGCCGTAGCGTTTGGGGATCTCGATGTCGTGCCGCCATGTCTCGATGCGGCCCGCCAGGATGGTGCAGAGCACGCCGTCCGCCCCCGAGAGGGCTTCCGCGCGGTCCATGGTGGCGATCACCTTGGCCGGATAGTTCCCGGCCGCCACGATCTTGTCCACGGCTCTCTTGATCAGGCTCAGACGATCCGGGTCGATGTCCATGAGCGCGATGGTGCTGTCGGCCAGGGCCGGGAAGGAGAGAATGTCCCGGACCAGTTTGCGCGTGAACCCGAAACTGCCCGCGCCGATGAAAGCGATCTTGCGCATGTGCCGTCACTCTCCAAATCGTGTCTTCTCCGAGTCATGTCCGCATTCCATTATCCCTCCTGGCCAAGCCCGTAGTAAATGTACATATGTGGGACGGATATGGTAAAATGTTAGATGATGCGACCGCGAAAGAGGATACCCCCATCACAGGGGCAAATAAAGACACCGGGGATCGGCCCCGGTGAGACCGATCTTCGTATGTGCCAATGTGGGGCGGAGGACTGCGCGCCCAATCACGATTATGGTCCGGCTGTGCGGGATCACTATCTGATCCATTGCATCCGGGGCGGCCGGGGCGTCTTCCGGGTCGGGGAGAAAGTCTACCACCTGCGGGAGAACCAGGGGTTCCTGATCTGCCCCGGTATCGTCACTTATTACCGGGCGGATGGAGATGACCCTTGGCGCTATGCCTGGGTCGGCTTCAACGGCCGCAAGGCGCAACACTACCTGGAACAGGCCGGCCTGAGCCAGGACAAGCCCATCTTCACCTACGCGCGGGATGGATTGCTCGCCGAGTGCCTGGCCCGCCTGGTGGAGACGGCCGCGACGGCGGCGCGCGGCCGGGAGATCCGCCTGCTGGGTTTCCTGTACGTCTTCCTCTCGGGGCTCCTGGAGACGGCGGAGGCCGATCCCCGTCCGGAAACGCAGCGGGAGTTCTACGTCAGGCGGGCGCTCGAGTATCTGGAGATGGAATACTACCGCGATATCAGCGTGGCCGGGGTCGCGAAGCACCTGGGACTCGACCGCAGTTACTTTTCCGCGCTCTTCAGGGCGGAGATGGGCGTGCCGCCCCGGGACTACCTCATCCGGCATCGCATTGAGAAAGCTTGCGAGCTGATGCGGGACCGGCGTTTGACCATCGCCGAGGTCGCCCGTTCCGTGGGGTACGCGGACCCGCTGCAGTTTTCTAAGGCGTTCAAACGCCTGAAGGGCCTTCCGCCGAAGGGGTGGCGGTGGAGAGAATCTTGACGATCCCGTCGTCCATCACGGCTCTCTTAGAACAAGTCATAATGTCGGAGTGATCTCCTCATTTTTTTACCCCCGTTGCAACCCGCCGTCTGCCTAAACCGCAGCAACCGTTTCACCGCCATGGTGAGGGAGGACGGTCGCATCCACGCGGCGCATGTGCCCAGTTCGGGCAGGCTGCGCGAGCTGCTCTTCCCCGGCAATGAACTCTGGACGGCGCCCGCGGCCCGGGAAGGGCGTGTCACCACGCGCACGGTCTACTTGGCGCGGGCCGGTGAAGACTTGGTCTGCATCCATACGGGCTTGTCCAATAAGCTGGCGGTGGAAGCTTGGGAAGGCGGGATTCTGCCTGAACTCGCCGGGTATACAGAGGTTCGCCGCGAGGTCGCCATGGGCAAGTCCCGCTTTGACCTGGAATTTCGTTCCGGTGCGGAAACCTGTCCGGCCGAGGTGAAATGCGTTACCCTGGTACGGGACAAGATCGCGCTCTTCCCCGACGCCCCCACCGCACGCGGCGCCAAGCATCTATGCCATCTGGCCGAGATCGCGCGCCGGGGCCGGGACGCGGCGTTAATCTTTGTGGTGCAGCATCCAGGCGCGGAAAAGCTTATGCCCTTTACGGAGCAGGATCCGGAGTTCGCGCGGGCACTGGGGGAAGCAAAGGCGGCCGGAGTGAAGACGGTCGCACTGGGATGCGCGGTGACGGTGGATCGCGTGGTGGTTAAGACGAGGATAATGATTGACGGCGTTGTTGCGTAGAAAACTAGACGATTTTCGGAGGATGGAAGCGATGAGCCGATTGACCTTTCCCCCGGGATTCCTTTGGGGCACGGCCACGGCCGCGTATCAGATCGAGGGTTCGCCCGCCGCCGACGGCAAGGGCGAATCGATCTGGGACCGTTTCACCCATCTGCCCGGCCGCATCGAGGACGGGAGCACGGGCGACGTCGCCTGCGACCATTACCGGCGCTGGCGTGAAGACCTTGATCTCCTCGCGGAACTAGGGGTCAACGCCTACCGCTTTTCCATCGCTTGGCCGCGCGTCTTCCCCAACGGCAAGGGGCGCCCGAACCGCGCCGGGCTGGATTTCTACCGGCGGCTGGTCGATGGCCTGCTGGCGCGGGGCATCACGCCGATGGCCACCCTCTACCACTGGGACCTGCCGCAGGCGCTCGAGGACGCGGGTGGCTGGCCGTCGCGGGAGACCGCCCTGCGCTTTCAGGACTACGCCGCCTGTCTCTTCGAACAGTTGGAAGGCGTGGCGTACTGGGTGACCCTGAACGAACCGCAAGTCTCAGCCTTTGTGGGCTACACCTGGGGAGCGCACGCGCCCGGACGCAAGAGCTGGCGGGACGGCCTCTTGGCCGCGCACAATCTTCTGCTCGGCCACGGGCTCGCGTTGGCGGCCTTCCGGGCGACCGGCAGCAAAGCCGCCCGGATCGGCATCACGCTGAATCTCAGCCCCGTGCATCCGGCCTCGGAGCGCGAAGCCGACCGGATCGCGGCGCGCTGGCACGAGGCCGTGAATTTCCGGTTCTTTCTCGAGGGCGTCCTGCGGGGCCGCTATCCGGACGAGGCCGGCGAACTCGCGCATCGCTTAGGCCTGCTGGCATTTCCCGCGTCCGAGATGCAAACGATCGGCGCGCCCCTCGATTTCCTGGGCATCAATTATTATACCAGAGCGGTGATCGCGGCTGATCCCGGGTCTTTTACCGGCGGGCGCCACGTGGAACCAGACGGACCGATTACCAAGATGGGTTGGGAGATCTACCCGGAAGGACTGTACGAACTGCTCCGGGGCATCAGCGTGGATTACCCGAAGCTCCCCCTGTACATTACGGAGAACGGCGCCGCCTTCGATGACCGCGTCGAGTCGGACGGCGTGATCCACGACACGGATCGCCTGGTCTACCTGCGCGCGCATTTAGCCCAGGCCCACCGGGCGATTACGGACGGCGTGGATCTGCGTGGGTACTTCATCTGGTCGCTGCTGGACAATTTCGAGTGGGCGTTCGGATTTACGAAGCGGTTTGGGTTGTTCTACACCGATTATCGGACGCAGGCTAGGGTCTGGAAGGACAGTGCCAGGTGGTATCAGCGGGTGATCGAGGAGCATGGGGTGTAGGTGATAGCTCTCCACGAGCATCCCGCCTGTTTTGCATGCCGGTTGCGCCGGTGCCTGGACACCGTCCGCGTGCTGGCCGGAGATATCCACGGCTACTCCGTCCGCGTTGGCCAGGTGGATGGCGTCCGCTGGTATTTCATCCAGGTCGCGTACGAAAGCGGCGCCACCAGGGCGTTGGCGGTCATGCCGGCCTGCGGATACCGCGCGGAGATGGGGGAAGCGATTGAAGGCCATGATGCGTTTTCGTCCGTGCATCGATCTGAGAAATGGCCGCGTGGTGCAGATTGTGGGCGGCTCGTTGCGGGATGACGATGGGCGGAGTCTGGTGACCAACTTTGAAACGGAGCGCGCACCGGCCGCTTACGCCGAGATGTACAAGGCCGACAACTTGACGGGTGGGCATGTGATTGCGCTTGGCCCGGGAAACCGTACGGCTGCCTTTTCCGCCCTCCGTGCCTGGCCGGGCGGCATGCAAATGGGCGGAGGCATAACCGCCGAAAATGCCGCCGCATACCTCGAGGCGGGCGCCAGTCACGTCATCGTGACCTCATGCGTGTTCCGGCAAGGGGAGATCGACCTGGAACGATTACACGCCTTGGTCAAGGCGGTGGGGCGCAGGCGTGTGGTCTTGGATCTAAGCTGCCGGTGGCGCGACGGACGGTTCTGGGTGATGACCGACCGGTGGCAGCGTTTTTCCGCGGTGCCGGTCGATCGCGCGACCTTGGCGGAGTTGGCGGATTATTGCGACGAGTTCCTCGTGCACGGCGTGGACGTGGAAGGGAAGCGGCTGGGAATCGACGAACCGCTCGTGGAATTGTTGGGGGCGGCGTCCCCTCTGCCGGTTACTTATGCGGGCGGAGCAAGGACGCTGGCAGACCTGGATTTGGTAAAGCAGCTTGGCCGGGGCCGGGTGGATCTCACCATCGGGAGCGCGCTGGACATTTTCGGGGGATGTGTGTCCTATCGTGATGTCGTGGCCTGGCAACGACGGCAAGAACTGGAGGCAGAAACTGAATGACGCTTGCCCCAAGCGGAACGAATGGCCGCGCTGGAG
>JBLNCE010000081.1:0-19249 GCA_050260415.1 Bacteroidota bacterium
TGATTATCGACGCCCATGCGCATATTTCCGAGACCGCCTATGGCAATGTGGAGATCTACCTGGATCAGCTCCGGGAGGCCGGGATCGAGCGGGGCGTGGTCGTTCCCGGCGGGATGCTGGATGTGCGCAGGATGACGGATTATATCACGAACCAGGCCCAGCCGGAGAAGACGAGCCCCAACAATCGCTATGTGGCCGAAGCTTGCCGGGCGGCGGGGGGGAGCCTGGCCGGTTTCATCTGTGTCGACCCGCACGCGCCGGATGCCGTGCCAACACTCATCGAGGGCTTGCAAGGCGGATGCCGGGGGCTCAAGCTCTCGCCCATGACACATCAGTTCTCCTTCGCAGGCAAGGCCGTCGCAGATCTAGCCTCCATCTGCGGCGAGCATGGCTACCCGGTCTACACGCACGTCGTATACAGCCCCGGGGCGTCCACCGCCAGGTTTGTCGCTTTGGCCAGGCAGTTCCCTGGGACCAATTTCATCTTGGGACATATGGGTTTTGGTCCGGCGGACCGGGAAGGTCTCGAGGCGGCGGCCGCGTTGGATAATCTGTTCCTGGAGACTTCCACAGGCAGCTACCTGCATATCCAGGAGGCGGTAAGAAGAGCCGGCCCGGGCAAGGTCATCTTCGGTTCGGAGTTTCCGCTCTCGCACCCGGCCGTGGAATTGATGAAGATCACGCTCCTGCGGCTTGACGGCGCGGCGCGGGATCTGATCCTCGGCGGCAACATCATGGCCCTGACGGGGCTGTTATAAGTTGGCTAAAGGTGGTGCGGTGCATGAATCCAGAGGAAAAACTCGCGCGGCTGAACGAGGTCCTGCGGCATGCGAAGGCCTCGCCGTTCTACCGCGATCGCCTGCCCGAGCGTCGGCTGCGTTCCCTCGAGGAACTGACGCGCATTCCCTTGACGACCAAGGAGGATCTGAGGGGTGCCTCGCCCTTTGGCTTGGTCTGCGTGCCGCAAGAGGAATTGTACCAGTACCATGAGTCCTTTGGCACGACGGGCGCGCCGGTCTCGGCCTGGCTAACCGGGGACGATTTCGCGGCCAACGCCTGGAGCTTGGCGCGCGCCTGGGGCGTGGCTCTCAACGAGCATGACACGGTGCTCATCAGGTTCCCCTATGCCATCTCCACCGTGGCGCACCTGGTCCACGCCGCGGCGCACATGATGCGCGCCTGCGTGATTCCTGCCGATGCCCGGTCCACCGTCAGCCCGTTCCCGCGCGTGGTGGGTCTGCTGCGCAAGCTGGAGGTGACCGTGTTGGCCTGCCTGCCGTTGCAAGCCGTGTTGATCGCGGAGACCGCCGAGTTGCTCGGCTTGCGGCCCAACCGCGACTTCCCGCGTCTGCGGGCGATCTGCACGGGCGGGGAGCCGCTCCCGCCCGGGAGACGCGCGCTGATCCAGGAGATCTGGGGCGTACCCCTCTACGACAACTTCGGCATGACGGAGATCGGTGCCGCGGTGCTGGACTGCGAGTTCGGCCGGCCGCATCCGTTGGAAGAGCAATTCCTCTTCGAACTGCTGGAGGAGGATCTCGTGACACGGGCCAGGCCCGGCGCCATCGGGCAACTGGCCGTCACCACCCTGGCAAGGAGGGCCGCTCCGGTGATCCGTTACCTGACCGGGGACAGAGCCAGGCTGGTTCAGGAGGCATGCGCCTGTGGAAGACCGTCTTCCTTGGAGATCCGTGGACGCCGGGAGCATGCCGTCACCGTCGATGGCCGGGTTTTGGACCTCTGGGACCTGGATGCGATCGTCGCGCACCTCCCCTGTCGCCGTTTCTGGGTGACGGGACCCATACCCGGCGGACTGCATTTCGTCGTGGAGGACGAGGGCCAAGGCGGCGCCCTTTCGCGCGAAGCGTCCGAAAGGCTCGAGGACAAATACGGGATGAAACTGCGCTTTGAGTATGTTCCCCGGGGAACGCTCTACGATCGCAACGATCTGCTCTCCTTGGGCACGGTGGGTAAACCGCAATATGTCTACACCGCCCAAGAGATGGAGGAGAAGAGATACTTGCGCACGGCCAAGGTCTAGGGGTCAAGGCCTGGAGCGGCATCGGGGCCGATCGAATAGATCAATTCTTTTTGTCAAGCTCTTACTGGCATTCGAGAGGACGGTACTCATATGGGGAACAGGCAACGAGAACTCTGGTTCGACGGGCGGAGGATACCCCTGGAGCGCCAGGATTTGTGGGGTCTCGTCAACAACTCGCCGCTCGAAAAGGTTGTTGTCTCAGTGGAACAGCGGCGTGACGGTCATTTTCCCCTCAAGATGGTGCCCATTATGGAGATCCGCCGCCCGGAGGATCTCGCGGCGGCCGGTCCAGGGGAGATCGTAATCTCGGAACGGCAGGACCTCTTGACCGCGGCCAAGCAGCATGGGCTCAAGACTTGCGCCTCATTCACCGTGGACAGCCTCGCCGCGCTCGAGGAATCGTGGCAGGATGCCGCCAAGTATGATTATGCGCTGGTCGATTTCGACCTGCCCACGAACATCCCGCTGGAGCTGATCATCGCCCGGCTCCAGGAGCGGCGGACCGTAATTTTGCGGCGGGTGACAACGGCGGCGGAGATGGAGGTCGCCTTCGGCGTGTTGGAAGAGGGCAGCGACGGCGTGCTTTTTGCCGGCGCGGATCCGGCGGAGCTTCAGAAACTGGGCGATATCCTTCGCAGAGCGGAAACCCAACCTTTGGCCCTGACCCGGATGACCGTGAGCGAAACGTGCCATGCCGGGATGGGTATGCGCGCCTGTCTGGATACCACGAGTCTGATGACGCGGGAAGAAGGAATGCTGGTCGGGTCCACCTCCGGGGGGGGGATCTTTGTCTGCGCGGAGACGCATTATCTCCCATATATGAACCTGCGGCCGTTCCGGGTCAACGCCGGCGCCGTCCACTCCTACGTCTGGGCGCCCGATGGCGGCACCCAGTATCTCACCGACCTCGCGGCGGGCAGTAAGGTCCTCTGTGTCAACACAAACGGCGAGGTGCGGGCGCTCACGATCGGCCGTGTAAAGATTGAGGCCAGGCCGCTCTTGCTGATCAAGGGTGAGGCCGCCGGCCGCGAATTGAACGTAATCGTCCAGGATGATTGGCATATCCGGCTCATGGGGGGGGACGGGGGCCCGCGAAACGCCACCACGATCCGGCCCGGCGACGAATTCCTGGCCCACGTCTGCGATCCCGGACGCCATGTGGGCATCAAGGTCAAGGAGACGATTATCGAAAAATGAACACGCTTGGGCTTCTGCGTCTGGTTTTATGAATTGCTGCCCAGAGGGGAGGTGACCTGATTGTCGGGGAAGGAAATCCGGATGAAACGTCTGTTCAGGCGGCCGCGGCTCTTTGTCGTGCCGATGGACCACGGCGTGACCATCGGCCCGGTAGGAGGCCTTGTTGATCTGGGTGGCGTGGTAAGGGCGATCGCCCAAGGCGGCGCCGACGCGGTCATCGTGCATAAGGGCTTGGCCAGGCGGATTGCGGCGGACTTATCTTCGGGGGGATGTGAGCTTATCGTGCATCTATCCGCCTCGACGGCTCTATCGCCCGACCCAAACCGCAAGGAACTCGTATCTTCGGTGGAACATGCGATCCGGCTCGGAGCGACCGCGGTCTCCGCCCATGTGAACCTTGGCGCGGGCTATGAACCCCAGATGCTCAGGGATTTGGGCAGGCTAGCGGAGGCGTGCGACTGTTGGGGAATGCCGTGCCTGGCCATGATGTATGTCCGGGACGGGATGAAGGGGAGCGAGTACGATCCGGCCAAGATAAAGCACGCGGCCAGGGTGGCCGAGGAATTGGGCGCCGACATCATCAAGGTCAATTACACGGGGACGCCCGAGACATTCGCCGAGGTTACCAGGGCCGTCAATTCGCCGGTCCTCATCGCTGGCGGCCCCAAGATGGATTCCACGGCCGATCTACTGGCGATGATTGAGGATGCGGTCCAGGCGGGGGCCGGGGGCGCGGCCATCGGCCGCAACGTATTCCAGGCCGGCAACCCGGCGCTTCTGGCCGCCGAGATACGCCGCGCTTTGGATAGTTGATGCTGGACTGTATAAGAGTGAACTCAGATGCCCCTTGCTCGACATAAAGAGAGAGGGGGCGCGACCTGCCCGCCAGCCGGTCCTGCGTAGATTTGGCGGCAGAGGAAGCTGCGCGTGGGGGAAGCGTGCGTGAGTTCATGACCCCGACAGAAAGGAGGGGTGGGAATGGCAATGGACGAAATCACCTCGGTGGTAGAGGGCTTTATCGATAAACTCAAAGATGCGGCTAAACGCAAGAATTCGCCCAAGGATGAACATGACGCCGATGAGAAGTGTCCCGAACCTCGCCGCAGGAAGGATGAAAAAGACTCCGGCGGTAGATGTCCCAAGAAGCGCCGACAGAATGGGTACTCGCCGATCGACGGCTTCAAAGAGAGGATCGAACGCGCGCTGCATGGGCAGAACGCGGCAAGGGAAATCATGGACGCCGTCTGGCAACTCCTTCGAGACCTCGGCATAGATATCCCGTATCGAGAACCTAAACGTAAATAACGCTTTCCTCCCGGAGGGGGAACCAGCTTGGTTCCTCCTCCCTCAATTCCAATCTACAAGGCTTTCGCCTCCTGCACCCCATCATCGCCCCGGCGTGTTCTGAGACGGGGGAGGATTTCCGGTTACGGCCCCGAAGATAACGGCAAGATATAAGCAGCAACGTAGCGAATATTATCCCTGTATCGCATCTGCTTTACGTTAGGAGGCTCAATGTGACCAGAGACGAACTACTGACCGAGAGCGTGGCGGACAAGTTCCAGCGCTATGTCCGCATTGACACGCAATCAAGCGACGAAAGCAGTACGGTTCCCAGTACGCGCGGGCAACTGGTCCTGGCCAAGATGCTCCGGGATGAACTGGCAACGATCGGCCTTTCGGAGGCGCGGGCCGATCGGTATGGCTTCGTCTATGCCTCGATCCCCGGCAACCGGCCGGACGCGCCCAGCATCGGCTTCCTGGCGCACATGGACACGGTGCCGGGCGTGCCCGGCAAGGGTGTCAAGCCCATTCTGCACAAGCACTACGACGGTGGGGACATCGTTCTGCCGAACGGGACGAAGATCACCACCGCCGACACCCCGGCTCTCGCCCGCTTGCACGGACACGACCTCATCACCTCCGACGGCACCACCCTCCTCGGCGCGGACGATAAAGCCGGCGTGGCCGAGATCATGACCCTGGCCTGCCGTCTGACCGCGGACCCCCGGCTTCCCCACGGGCCGGTGCAGATCGCCTTTACGCCGGACGAGGAGATCGGCAAGGGGGTCGCGAACTTCGACGTGGCGGGCTTTGGCGCCATCTGCGCCTACACGCTCGACGCCGGCGAGGCGGGGGAATACGAGGAAGAAAACTTCAATGCGGCGAACATGCGGATCACGTTGACCGGCATCAGCAGTCATACCGGCACGGCCCGCGGCGCGATGGTCAACGCCATCACCGCCGCGGCCGAACTGGTCGCCGGGATCCCGGCCGATCAGCGGCCGGAGACGACCGACGGCCGGCTCGGTTTTCTCCATCCCAATGTCATCGAGGGCAACGTGGAACGCGTCACCATGACCTGGCTCCTGCGGGACTTTACCATGGAGGGGCTCGAAGCCAAACAACGGCTGCTGCGCGCGGCGTTGAAACACCTGATGCTCAAGTATCCCGGCCTGCGGACCAGGGTGACTCTGAAAGGCAGCTATCGCAACATGCTGGCGAAGATCGCCCAGGACCCCCGGATAACCGCGCATGCCCTCGCGGCGATCCGGCGGGCGGGGCTGGAGCCCGTGGTCACTCCGATCCGAGGCGGCACGGACGGCGCCAGGCTGGCCTATATGGGCCTGCCCGCGCCCAATCTCTTTGCGGGCGGGGTCAACTTCCACAGCCGCCGGGAGTTCGTCTCGGTGCAGTGGATGGAAAAGGCAGTGGAAGTGCTCATGCACCTGACCGAGATCTGGGCCGGGGAGAAATATCCGGGTTAGGTACTGGCTGTGCGCTCCTTTGCATCGCGGACATTCTTGGCTTCCTCTGGGTCGACGAGCCGCCCCTGGCCGCGGCGGCGCACGTGCCGATCCTGAGCCTGGTCACGTATCCCTTTCGCGCAGTCGATTTCCGGCGGTACATGATGTTCTGGGCCGCCTGGTCGTTCGCGGTCAACGTCGCCGGACCCTTTTTCAACGTCTATATGCTCGAGGATCTTCACCTCGGCTATCTGCGGCTCTCTCTCTACAGTCAGCTTCTTTCCACCACGGCCACGGTCCTGTTCGTGCGGGACTGGGGCCGCCTCGCCGACGCCCTCGGCGGCAAGCCGGTCATGACGGTCTGCGGCGCCGGCGCCGCGTCGATCCCGCGATCTGGCTTTTGCCGTGCCGGCTCCCCGCTCATGCCGGCCATCGTAGCCGCGATCAACTTCTTAGGCGGTACGTTCTGGTCGGGGATTGAGGTGACCTATCTCAACCTGCTCCTGGGCTTTTCCCCGGAACAAAACCGGTCCATGTTCATCGCCGCCTTCACGCTCTTCGTGGCCCTGGTCGGCCGCGCCCTAACTGCGGCCGGTGTCAGGGAAAAACTGCTGGCGCTCCTGCCGGTCGGCTTACAGCAGGAAGCGGAGGGCCTATCCCAGGGCGTGGAGGTCAAGGTGGAACCAGCGGCCGATTACAGCTATAAACAAGAGATCTTTCGCCGGCTCAGCCAGGCCATCAGGGAGAACGGACAGCTCGCCATGGTTTACTACACCTTTTCGAGAGACGACGTCACCAAGCGGACGATCGATCCCTACCACCTCGTTTTCCACGACGGTTTTTGGTACCTGGCGGCCTATTGCCACCATCGCGAGGAGGTCAGGCTATTTCGGGTGGACCGCATCCAGAGCCTCACGCCCACCGGCGAACACTTCCCGGCAACAAAGGACTTTGATTTTGAGGCATATGGGCGCGGCCTGGAGCATGGAACGCGGTCCGGAGTTCCCTTTTACGATCCGCATGACAGGCGACGCGGCTCGGTTGGCGGGGGAGACGCGGTTTCATGCTTCGCAGCGGGTTGAAACCATACCCGGCCGTGAGGGAGAGGTGATCTTTTCGGCCAGGGCCTCGGGACTGCGGTCCATCGCCCGGTGGGTTTTGGCTTTCGGCGGGGAGGCGGAGGTTTTAGAGCCGGAGGAGTTGAGGGAGTATGTGAGGGAGGAACTGAGGAAGGCCGCGGAGGCGTATGGGGTGCCGGAAGGGCGAGACCTTGTTGAGGGTCGTGGCTAATCTCCGCCCAGGAATTAATTCCTGGGCTGGGTTTTGGACGAGTCTCAAACCCGTGCGCGGGTTCGGTGGGCATTTAGGGTTTTGTACAACGCATGAGATCTATTTATTGGCAAACGTTTGTTCTCTGACCAACCCTTGTCAGGTCGGGGTGGTAGGATGATGGCAAGAAGATCGATCCGATTGATGAGAAACATAGTGCTGGTGTCGTCCCCTATTCATCGGGTGTAGACCATGCACTATACTCAACATTCTTTCAGTCCCCTATTATGCGGGTAATTTGATTATAGCACACGGAACGGCAGGCAAGAAAGGGCAGATGACACATGCTGGAAGCAGGAGGCATTAAGTTATGTGTCTATTTAAGATTATATTTACAACGAGACCAAACGATGGTATGATTGGAGATAGCGACATCCTAATGTTGAGTAAAGTATAATAACTTCCTCAGGGAGGATGGCTTGAAGGTGGATGCTTGGATAAGCATTAAGGTGGCGCGAGTTCGCCTCGCCATCCGTGCGGTGGAACCTATGCGTATGCCGCCGTTCAAGGGTGCAACCTTGCGCGGCGCCTTCGGCCATGCATTTCGCAAAGTGGCCTGCGGGCAGCCGGGCCAAGATTGCAAGGATTGCCTGCTGCGCGAGAGCTGTCCGTATGCGTATATCTTCGCCACCTCTCCCGGCCAAGACGCGGAGGTTTTACGGCTCAACGAGGAGATTCCCCGGCCCTTCGTTTTCGAACCACCGGAGGATGCTAGGCGTGATTATGCTCCCGGCGATACCATGAATTTCGGCCTGGTGCTCGTTGGTCGGGGCATCGAGTATTTGCCTTACTTCATCGTGGCCTTCAAACAACTGGGTCAGCATGGTATGGGCATCGGACGCGGGCGATTCGAACTGACGCGGGTGACGGTCTGTACGGAGGATGATGAGCGGATGGTCTACGACGACACCGAGGGCCGGGTGCACTGGCGCGGGTTCGAGTGGGCTGCTACCGCGGAACAGATCGCGCGGCGGCGGCCGGAAGGGGATGGCCTGGCCGTCACCTTTGAGACCATGACCCGCCTAAAAGACGCCGGGGCGTATGTTACTTCACCCGAGTTCCATGTACTCCTGCGCGCGTTGCTGCGGCGCATCTCGGCCTTAAGTTACTTCCATTGCGGCGTGCGTCTCGAGGCCGATTACCGGGGCCTCGGCGAACGGGCGCGGGCGGTGGCGCTGGCGGTGAATGAGATAAGGTGGCAGGATTGGGAACGTTTCAGCGGCAGGCAGAAGGAGTGGATGTCCCTGGGGGGCCTCGTCGGAAGGGCGGTTTACCGGGGCGAGTGGCGGGAGTTTTGGCCGTGGCTGGCTTTGGGGGAGTGGGTGCACGTGGGGAAGAATGCGACGTTTGGGTTGGGGAAGTTCCGAGTGGAGAGTTATGAGTGATGAGTTTCGAGTTTAGTTAGAAATTCTTGGTTGTAAGTGTTTAGTTTTTTAGTTTAAATCAGTGCTTGTAACTGATAATTAAGCGCCAAGAGTTAAGTACTTATAAAAAAGCAGCTCACCTAGCGTCCTGACGTTCCATGTAGGGCCGGAGCTGATCAGGCGTCTGTAGCATGCAAGGCGCGCGCTGGGAGTATTGCAATGGTTCAATTACAAGAAAACATGATGAAATGGATAAGAATAGAGAGGAGGTGAGCAAATGACGTATTCTCAATCTTCATCCGGAGACCACCTAATGTGGACTGGTCATGAACTTGTCGATGTCGGTGTCGCAGCATTGACTGTGCATGCAAAGAAACGACGCCCGGAGGATGTTAATACTGCCGATCTAGAAAGCTTCGTCAATTATTGTGAACGTGCCTACTTCACGCTAGCTATGCCTGGCTATCTATCAGTTCTCTTCACTTCGAACTTTTTGAACCCAAGCCTTGACGATGCTGCAAAACGTGAGCGGGTCAGAGATATCCTGACCAGCTATAAAAAAACGCCGCCACAGGATTCACCTCCATGTACATATTGCGGTCGTCCATCTATCACCACCGGATATCGGGACTTGGTGCCCATGCTGTCCGGCCGCGGGGTCGTAAACTTTTTCCCTGGTGGTGGGAGAGGCTTGGATATCTGCGGTATGTGTCTGCTGTGCATTCAGGCATTATCTCTGGGGGCTCCAATGGTTTCAGGCAGATCTTTAATCGTCTCGACACGGGATCACGATTTCCTGATCCGCTTTACCGCCAAGTGGCAGGCTGAAATGAGAGCAAGAATCCAACTTGCGGAGGCATCGGGTAAGAAGCCAGACACCATCAGTTACCCGCGGACGCGGGTAGTGGAAACGCTGATAGCGCTAGAGCAGGACAGAGATATGGACAACGTCTTGGATATTACTGCTTATCTCTTATCTAACAGCGGTCAAGGTCCTTCGTTCCAAGTTTACCATCTACCTGCCAGTGCTATTCGTTTTATTATTCTTGCGAGGCAGGAACTCTACCGCGAAGCCTGGATGAGAGTAATCAACGAAAGCTGGGAGTTATCGAGGAACGGAACAGAAGTTGGTTCGAAGGAGTATCGTCGTAATTTCCTCATGGAGGATCTGTTTAGACTCCCTGAATATGCCTCGGTTTTTCTCAATCGCTATCTACTTAAGCGTAACATCAGGAAGGTCAAAGGTGCGGCAGGCCAGTTAACATGGAAGGATCGATCGGGTATCTCTTGGCCTTTAACCGATTTGTTCTTGAAGGAGGTGTTGGGCATGAAGAAAGAGCGAATCCAGGCAATCAAGGAGCTTGCGGAAATGCTTGCGGACTATATTGGACGTAACGAGATTTCGAAGACGTTTATGAAGTTCTATATGGCCAGCAAGTTCATTGACCTCAGACGGACACTGCTCAAGATCAGTCTTGATTCGGTCAAGCACGACGGGGAACCTATCAAATTGGACAAGTTCCTTGCAGTCTTCGAAGAAGGCGAGGAAATACCCCGCGTTGACTGGCGCATGGCACGCGACGTAATGCTGATTAGGATGATCGAAGTGCTCCACGACAAATACAAATTCTTTACAAAGGCTGAGGATGAAATCAGCCTCGATGAACTAGAAGAACCAGATGAGGAGAAGGAGGAAGAAGCATAATGGCCTTTTTATCAGGCATCATCATTCTGGATGCTCCTGCCTCAGCGTTGAATAATGCTGGCAACACTGAGGGAGCGACGCTGGATAACGCGGTAGCGGTCAAGTCCATCAGGACGGGGGCCGGTTATTCGATACCATATGTCTCAGCGCAGGCCTTTCGGTACTGGCTCAGATCCGTCATGGAACGCAGCAAGGATATTCAGTGGGAAGCAGCCCCCGTCTTCCGTGAGGCTAAAATCGCCTATACAGACGCGGATCCAATTAAATACTGGGATGACGATCTCTTTGGCTACATGCGCGCGCCCGCCAAGAGAAAAGACCAAAAGGCTGACCGGGAATCACGGATGGGCGAGGCCGGTATGACCGAAACAACTGTTCACATCACGCGAGTTTCGCCATTCAGGGTGGGTACTTTGCTCGGCATGTCCCCGCGTACCATTGTAAGCGATTTTGGCACTATGAGCAGGCATGAGGGGGATCCGGTACCACATGAGCATCAATTTTACCATACCGCTCTCAAAGGCATGATCTCTCTGGATCTAGGGGCTTGCGGCACTTTCAGCGCGATTGATCGGACGGGTTATCGCAATCTTGACAACGTGCGTGTAGCCGAAGCTGAAGCCGCCGGTCTAGAAAAGTCAAATAACGGAAAGGTTTTCACATTAAAAAGAGAAGAACGGATTCGCCGGATTAGCTCCCTTCTGCAGGCATTAGGCGTCGTCTACGGTGGCGCGAAGCAGGCTTTGCATTACACAGACGTGACGCCGGTCATTTTCATGGGTGTTATTACCAAGGGCGGCAACAATCCGCTCCAGTACACCATCGGTGCCGACCGGGAGGGCTACCCGGAAACCAATCTCGAAGCGCTAAGAGAAACAGTTACAGTCTGGAAGGACCAGTTCATGTCCCCCATCTACGCCGGTTGGGTCAAGGGTTTTCGTGACGAGGAGAGGGAAAAACTCCAGACTGCTTTGGACAAAATCACCGAGGCGGAGGGTGTAAAGACTGTCACCGGGCATCCGCGGGAGGTTTTGGCCCACATCGCGAGTGACTTAGCCCGGGAGAGCAACAAGGCGTGGTTGGCATGAAAACTATGGAAGCGATCCGTGTAGAGATGGAAGGCGATATGACATCCTTCCGTTATCCGCATTTCCTGGTGGGTCGGCAGCCTTCTTATCCTGTGCCGCCACCGGCTACTATTTATGGGCATCTTTGTTCCGCCTTCGGGGAGTATGTGGATCCGAGCGGACTGTATTTTGCCTATACCTTTACCACAGCCGGACATGGAGATGATTTAGAGAACCTATACATGACTACTCTGGGAAGTGGTAAGCCGACGCGGGCATGGAGTGAACCAGAGAACATACAGCTCTTTTTACAGCCCACTTTGAGAGAACTCCTTATCAAACCATCGATGATTCTTTATGTAGTAGGTGGTCCGGGATGCCAAGCATGGTATGAGGCTTTGCGAAGCCCAAAATACACAGTAATTCTGGGCAGGTCCCAAGATCTCATGAGTTATCGCTCAGTTAAGGCTATAACGTTACAGGAGTCCGAGGACGGCTATTTCGATAATGCCCTTCTATCGATAGAGGCTGGATTAAGGACGACTGCTGGTATTACGTACCGACTACCTCGATTCATCCAACCGGAGAACCGCCGTGCCGTTTCTTGGGGCGATTATTTGGTGGTACGGGGGCGTATTAGGATCGCGGATGAGAACGGTCCAGTGACTTATAAACGCCGGGCGGGAGAAAAATACTGGGTCGATCCGGAGAGCCCGGAGATAGAGAGCGGGAGTCATCGCATCGTGGCCTGGCAGAGCTTTGTTGGGGAGTCGATCTTGAATGCATCTTAAGCGTGATGCATTGGTTGCTGATTTTTGGGCAAAAAGCCCAAGGGAGGGGCGGCCGGCGGAAACCTTAGCCGAGCATACCAGGGCCGCCCTTTCCATCTTGAAAGGTTTTTTTGATAGATACCCATGGTTATCCGACCTTGTCGATCAAGCCGATCTCTGGGAAATACTACTTTGGTCCATCGGGCTGCACGATCTAGGTAAAGTAGCTTCCGGTTTTCAGAAGGCAATTAAGAACAATGGCCGTTGGAATCGCAGGCATGAAATAGTCTCTTTGGGGTTCATGCCCTCAACCGATTCGGCCTCAGAGAGATTTTGGGACTTGGTTCGTTTAGGTATTGCATCCCATCATAAGGATGCGTCTGTTCTGATCGAAAGATATAATATTCGATACAGCGGTTCCGATAGCACTATTTTAGGTGAACTAATCGGTGAATTAGAATCCTGTGACATTCAGCGGCTTATTAGTTGGGTGGTCGAAGAGATAGCCGATTGGGCAGGGCTTTTATGTATTCATTTCTCGCCCGATGCAAGCGTCCTGCCAGGCGAGATTACGGCCGAGAAACTGGCTCAGGAGTTGAGCCGTTATTACAGTTTGGCTAGCCGGCTGGGAGACCCTTTTGGCGACCAAGCGCTTAGAAAAACAGCCATGGTGGTGCGGGGAGTCGTTGAATATTGCGATCATCTGGCCTCGGCTGGGGGCAGGGATGTCCCTCGACTTGATTTACCTGATAACAGTGAGCTCGGTCGGCGTTTACCGGGCATTTCCAGGTGGGAATCCCATCAGAAACAGGCTTACCTAACTGATGGTTCAGCGTACCTTCGTGCTCCTACGGGGACGGGAAAAACCGAGGCCGCCCTACTCTGGGCCAGGCGGCAAATGGAACACAAAAAGCATCGACCTTCGTGTCTGGTTTATATTCTACCATACCAGGCGAGCCTCAACGCCATGCATCGCCGTTTGGAAGAAGTGCTGCGTGCAGAGGTCGCCCTGCTTCACGGGCGTGCGCTCCAAGCCCTCTATCGTGAATACCGGGAGCAGGAATCTGACTCCACGCGTGCCGAGGCTGAGGCCAAGGCCAGAATGGATGCGGATTTTGACCGGCTTTTCGCCCGTCCGGTTTGGGTATCCACTATTTACCAAATATTACGTGCCGCCTATCGGCTCCCCGGTTACGAAACCCTTTGGACAGCATTGGCTGGGGCCTTGATTGTGGTAGACGAGATACATGCCTATGAACCCGAACGGCTTGGTTTGCTTATTGAGTTATTGCTCGAACTGAAACGGAACTGGGGTGCGGAAGTTTTATTCGTAAGTGCAACTATGCCGCCTTGGCTGGCTCAATTGGTGGAAAAAGCATTCGACTGCGCCGTGGTTGAGGCGGATGAGGCCCTTTTTAGCAGAAGCATACGACATCGAGCCGAGGTGATTCCCGGCGGACTACTCTCCCCCGAAGTGCTTAAGATGATCGCGTCCGAGTATCGAAACGGGGGTCAAGTGTTGGTATGCACAAACACGGTTAAGACTTCTCTCGCAGTGTCTATAATGCGTTAACTGAACTAGTGGGCGAATCCAATACGGTTTTGCTTCTGCATAGCATGTTCAATGCGCGGGATCGCATGGCTCATGAGCAGATGGCGCGCGAGATTTCGTCACTGGATGTGAAGCAAAGGCGTCCCTCGATCCTGGTGGCCACTCAGGTGGTGGAGGTTAGCCTGAACTTGGATTACGATACATTGTTCAGCGAACCTGCACCGATGGAGGCTTTGTTACAGCGATTTGGCCGAGTCAACAGAAAAGGACGTATCCAGGGAACCGCGCTTGTCAGGGTGCTAGAAAAACAGGTTTCGGATTACGACATTTATGAACCAGAGTTAATTAAGGAAACCCTAGCAATTCTCAGAAGGAATCCTATAATTCAAGAAGCTAAAGTCACCGGATGGCTTGGGGAAATTTACCAAAAAAGCGGATTACATGATAATTGGCTTCAAAGGATCGCCGACAGCCGAAACGATTTTCGGCGTGGTGCACTGGAAGGATTACGGCCACTTGATAGTGATAAAGAATTGGCCCGGAATTTCGATGCACTTTTTGACGGGACCGAGGTATTGCCCGTATCATTAATGGAAGAGTACGATTTCTTGAAACTGCAATCAATAATTGAAGCTTCAAGTTTATTGGTGCCCGTCTCCAGGATTTCCAGGATTAGATCCTGGCAGAATAGAGGTTTGTCAAGGTGGGATCGAGAGAGACGCCTCGAAATTGCCCAGGTGAATTATGATTCAAGGTTTGGGCTTAGCGATGAAAACTAGTTTCTCCGTTTGAAAACTAGCGGAATCTGCATCGGTAACCTCTCCCCAACATTCAACTTTAAGTTAAGCATTTATGACATATTTCCGATAGATTATAACCTCAGCCTGACTTGCCGGATAATTTTGTCCATTCAGGGAGGGATGCTCGAAGATGCAACTCGTCGTCGACACCTTCGGCGCTACTCTCTCGGCAAGCACAGCGAGCGCCTCGTCGTAAAGGAAAAAGGTGAAATCAAGCAGGAGCTACCTTTTGACGAGGTCGAGCAGATTACCATCGGTGCCCACGGCGTGAACCTGTCGTCGGATGCCATCCAAGCCTGCTGCGAGCGGGGTATCCAGATCCATTTCCTGACCAGGGGCGGCAAGGCCTACGCCCAATTGATCGCTCCCAATCTGACAGGTACCGTTGTCACAAGGCGCGAGCAGATCCTGGCTTATCAAGACGAACGCGGGCTGGAACTTGCCAAGGCCATCGTCCAGGCCAAGCTCAAGAACCAGGCCCATCTCCTGCGGTATTTCGGCAAGTACCGCAAGGAAGCCGATCCCGAGACCTTTGCCTTGCTCAGCGAAGAAAGCCAAGCCGTTGAGAAACTGGCCGCTGCCGTGCGTGGGATTGGCGGGACCTGCATCAACGATGTCCGAAGCGATCTGCTGGGGCTCGAAGGCCGGGCGGCCAAGCACTACTGGTGTGGATTCGAACGGATCCTGGCGGAGCGGATCGCATTTCCGGGCCGGGAGCACCGCGGCGCGATCGATCCAGTTAATTCCATGCTCAATTACGGTTACGGCATCCTTTACTCCCAGGTCGGGGGAGCCATCATCCTGGCCGGTCTGGAGCCTTTCGCCGGATTCATCCACGTTGACCGGCCGGGTAAGGCTTCGCTAGTTTTGGACTTGGTCGAACTCTTCCGCCAGCCCGTTGTGGACCGGACGGTGTTGGCCACGATCGGGCGCGGGATCGAGATCGAGATGGACGGCGACCGGTTGGCCGACGGCACGCGCAAGGATCTGGCGGCCCGCGTGCTGGATAGGTTGGAGGAAACCGAGCGCTACCAAGGCCGGAAGCTGCGTTTACGGTCCATTATACAATGCCAGGCTCGCCAGGTCGCCTCCTATTTGCGGGGGGACGCGGATTTCCGCCCCTTCGTCGGCGGTTGGTAAGCGGATGGTGACGCTATTAATCTACGACATCCCCGACGACCGCGGCCGGAGCAAAGTGGCCGACGCCTGCCTGGACTGCGGGCTCATGCGCATCCAGTGGAGCGCCTTTGTCGGGGATCTCCCCCAGGCCAAGCGAAGCGATCTGCGCGCGCGCATCGAACGCATCATGGCGGGCAGGGAGGGTAATGTTCAGTTCTATCCGATCTGCGAAAAGGACTTCGCCGCCGTGGAGGAAATGGTCTACGGCAATTACAAGTTCGGCGTCAAGGAACGCATCGCCGAACGGAAAAAGGCGGTGATCGTTTGATCCAGCATACGGCCGCATATGTCCCCGATCACGCATCGCCGGTCTTCACGGTCACGGATCTGAAGCAGTTCTGCTATTGCCCGCGCATTATCTACTTTACCTATGTGCAGCCCGTGCCGCGCCACGTGACGGCGGCCATGGAGCGCGGCATCGACGAGCACCTGCGGGTGGAAAGACTGGAGCCCCGCCGGACGGTGAGGCGTTATGGCCTCGACCAGGCGGAAAAACACCTGCACATCCGGCTACACTCTCCCGTCATCGGTTTGTCCGGGCAACTGGACATGCTCCTGATCGCGGGCGAAGACCATTATCCCGTGGAGTTCAAGCACACCAGGCAATCCCCGGCGGCGAACCACCGTCGACAACTGACCGCCTACGCCCTGCTCGTGGAGGAGGAATATGAAGTCCGCGTAAACAGGGGCTTTTTCTGCGTCTACCCGGAGAATAGGTTGTTCCCCGTTGAAATTGGCGATGACGACAAATCCGCGGTATTGGCAGCCGTAGGCGCCATGCGCCAGATCGCCCTGGCCCAGGAATGGCCGGAGGCCACGCACGATCGCGGCAAGTGCTTGTGTTGCGAATGGCGTAATTTCTGCAACGATATCTACTGATCTGGAAGGGGACCCCAAGAGCATTCGCGAAATACTATTGTCAGGTGAGGGACGCATGCGGATGTTTTCGCAAATCCCCCCCGTTTTTGAGCAGAATCGAGATCTGCGAAAGAATGGATCGTTTCCGGGATCGGCCGATGCCAGAAAGCTAGTATTGGAGGCGGTTTCAAGAAACAGATAACTGCTCTTGCAAAGATTGTCCCGATGAATAGGGGACTGAAACACTAAGAATCTTCGGCACAACAGCCGCTGCCACCATCTTGCAAAGATTGTCCCGATGAATAGGGGACTGAAACTTTGGGCCGGTTTCCGCCCGATCAAGTACGCCGCGTAACTTGCAAAGATTGTCCCGATGAATAGGGGACTGAAACGCGCGTCGGCATAGGCCTGGCTCACTTTCTGGATCCTTGCAAAGATTGTCCCGATGAATAGGGGACTGAAACGTCGGGATGCATCGGCCTGGCACCCGGGCCGGACTCGCCTTGCAAAGATTGTCCCGATGAATAGGGGACTGAAACATCATACAAACGGCACCCCCCCGCCGATAAGGGCCTTGCTTGCAAAGATTGTCCCGATGAATAGGGGACTGAAACCCGCGAGAAGGGCGCGAAGGTGTTCACTCCGGAGGACTTGCAAAGATTGTCCCGATGAATATGGGACTGAAACTCGGCGAGACAACCTCTGCTATGTCGTCCGCGGGAGCCTTGCAAAGATTGTCCCGATGAATAGGGGACTGAAACCCTCGTCGCCCTCGCCGGCTGCGCCCTGCCCTGGGCCCTTGCAAAGATTGTCCCGATGAATAGGGGACTGAAACATCCTGGCGGCCAGTCAAGGGCGCCGAACGGGCATACGCTTGCAAAGATTGTCCCGATGAATAGGGGACTGAAACTGACCGCCGCCTGGCTCTTCGACGGCTTTCCAATCGCCTTGCAAAGATTGTCCCGATGAATAGGGGACTGAAACCTCAGGCGCGGGTCAAAGGGCGCGGCCAAGATCACGACTTGCAAAGATTGTCCCGATGAATAGGGGACTGAAACTCCTTCTCCCCCCTCAACTTCTCCGCCTTCAACGCCGCCTTGCAAAGATTGTCCCGATGAATAGGGGACTGAAACCGAAGTCAAGCCAGGCATGGCTTTTCACTCCTTTTGTGCTTGCAAAGATTGTCCCGATGAATAGGGGACTGAAACGGTGGCAGAGAACGCGATGGCGATGGCCCTGGCCCTGGACTTGCAAAGATTGTCCCGATGAATAGGGGACTGAAACACGGATTTTGCCTACGATTGGCCCGACATATTTTGTCTTGCAAAGATTGTCCCGATGAATAGGGGACTGAAACCGCCCACGTCGCGACGAAATCGGCGGGACCGGCCTCGGCTTGCAAAGATTGTCCCGATGAATAGGGGACTGAAACGCTTGCTTATCCCCGGCACCCGGTAGAGCGCAAACGCCTTGCAAAGATTGTCCCGATGAATAGGGGACTGAAACTCCGAAGTGGCGAAATTAGCCAGGCCGATCTCGGCCTTGCAAAGATTGTCCCGATGAATAGGGGACTGAAACCACTTTCCCGTCATCTGTGACCGCAAAAAGCCCTTCAAGCTTGCAAAGATTGTCCCGATGAATAGGGGACTGAAACTTCGACGGCACATGGAGCTGTGTCCGGGGGCTGGAGACTTGCAAAGATTGTCCCGATGAATAGGGGACTGAAACTGCGCCGGTGATTTGACATATTCGGTCTCTATTTCCCTTGCAAAGATTGTCCCGATGAATAGGGGACTGAAACACGAGCATTTCGACGCCGTTCACCCGGACATGCAACTTGCAAAGATTGTCCCGATGAATAGGGGACTGAAATTCAGGGAACATGCCAACAAGCCGAAGCGGTTGCGAACGTCAACCAGAAAGTTTACCAGATGATCTTTTGAAAGTGAGCCACACCTTTGATCCTTCGAAAGTTTACCAGTCCGATATCAATCCGGCGGCGGGGGCGTAGGCAACACCTCCCTTTTGCGGAAAGGATCCACCTCCACGGCGTTGAGGCGGGAGGCAAGGCGATACGACTCCCCGTTCATGTTCAGGATGTGCGACCGGTGCGTCAAACGGTCGACAAGGGCGCCGGCCAGCATGGCATCGGGGAAGAGTTCCCCCCAACGTGAGGATTCCAGGTTTGTTGTGATAATGACGCTTCCTCGCTCGTTTCGCAGCGAGAGCAGATGGAACAACAGTTCCGCGTATCAGGCGGGATTACGGGGCGGAACGGGATCGAGGGATTGCCGCGCGTGGGCTGTTGGTGAGCCGTTTGTTCGGCAAGGGCGTGTTTTGCCGTTACAGACTTCGCTCGTTGGCCATTACGGTTACAGTTCAGCCGCATTATGAATCGATCGGGTCGTTTGTCAAGGTTCAAGGTCCCCTTTTCCTCCCTTTTGGGCGGCGGGCTTAGGTCACTTTCGAAATCTGGGTTCAACGATCATGTCCTCGATGATGTTGCTCAAGACCTTGCGCATCAATTGAGATTCCTCACTCCTCCAGCCTGAAAAACCTCCCGTAATCCGGCCGCCAGCCGCGCGGCCACCAGTAGCCGTCGCGCGGGTCGAATTCGTAGCGCGCGCGGTAGTAGTCCGG
>JBLNCE010000082.1:0-12024 GCA_050260415.1 Bacteroidota bacterium
GGATGCCGAATCCTTGAAAAGGGCCACGGAGTTGGGCAGGAAATTGGTATCGGATGTGGCGCGCGCAAAAAAGCATCCGCTGCAGAATTTCCCAGGGACGCTGCTCAACCGTTTTTTGATGAGGCCCATCTTTCGCAAGGCCATCTTGGACCATAAGGACGGCATGATGAAGGGCGTCTACGGCAACCTCAAAGAAAGAGGTTTGATCTAGATTGGCTTATTCGGGAGTGGGTATGATTCTCTTGGGCCTAGCGGCATTGACGACGAAAAACCTTCGATCCTGATCCCGATTCCGACCCCGATTCCGATGCCGATCTCAGTCTAGCAAGCGCTATGCCCCGTCACCCCCTTACCCCCTCACCCCTTCACCCCCACTCCTCCACTCCCCTTCTCCCCCTCTGGGTCCCAACCTAGATCCTCCCCCTCAACTTCAGCTCGAGATACTTATTGACCGTGGCCATGCTCAGTTCCTCGGGCGGCACGTCCACCACGATCACACCGCGATGTTCCAGGAAGCGGCGTGCCCTGACGCGGTCGGCCAGCACCTGCTCGGCGACGGCTTTGCGGTAGACTGAGTCTAGATCGGTGATCTCCGCCCGAGCGGCCTGGTCGAGGAGGGGATCGCGCAGGGCGATGCAGAGGGGGATGTGAGGCGGCGCCAGCGCGGCCAGGTGCGCCAGGAGAAGGCCGGAAACCTCCTCGTCGATCAGATCCGTAAAGACGCAAACCAGGCTGCGCTTGTGATTCTTGGCGGCGAAATAGGTGAATGCCCTGCTGTAATCGGACTCCACCATCTCCGGTTGGAGGGGATAGAGAAAGTCGATCAGCCGCGTCACCTGGCCGCGGCCCTTGCCGGGGGTCAGATAGCCCTGGATCTCATCGCCGAAGGCCAGCGCGCCGACCCGGTCCCCCCGGTCCACCGCCACGTGGGCGAGCAAGAGGGCGGCGTTGATGGCATGATCGAGCCGGGTCATGCTGCCCGCCCGCGTCACCATCATCCGGCCCGTATCCAAGAGAATGAAGACGTGCTGCGTCTGCTCAAGCTGATACTCGTTGCTCTGGGGCCGGCCGCGACGCGCGGTGGCTTTCCAGTTGATCCGGCGGAATTCGTCGCCGGGCACGTACTCGCGCACGCTCTCGAAATTGGTGCCGGTACCGCGCAGGCGCGCCGCGCGCAGACCCAGGGCGGCCAAGCGGCCGGCGCGGGCCAGCAGCTCGAGACGCTTGATCGCCAGCACATCAGGGTAGACTTTGACCTCCGCCGGCGCGGCGATCGAGATTTGCCGGATCGCGAGGCCCAGCCGTCCACGATACCGGAGATGCACGTTCCCAAAGGCGAAGCGTCCTCGCCGCGGCGGGACGACGGCATAAGCCAGGGTTACGCTCTGCCCCGGCCGCAGCGAGGCTGAGAGCGATCGATCCTCGACCACAAAACTCCCGGGAGGCTCGTCTTCGACGATGATGCGCGTGCGATGGCGCCCACGGTAGACCACGTCCAGGAGGATTTGGTTCTCCACGCCCAAGGAGAGGACGTCGTCCATACGGCGTGAAACGGCAAAGGCACGCGACCCGGCAGAGAGGAAGAAATCCAGGAGAAAAGCGGCGATCAAGCCGCCGTCGTATCCGGCCGCCGTAAGAAGGAGCGGCCACCCGCGCGCGGATGCCAGGAGGAGGACAGGCGCGCCGGCGGCAGCCAGGGCCAAACAGCGCCTGGAGAAGACGGATCGCAAGACCCAGACCAGGACCAACGGGATGAGTATCGCCGCGATAGCGTACAAGCCCGTCACCTCGGGACGCGAATCCCCGTCAGGATCCCGCGGATGACGCCATCGGCGTCGACACCCTCGATCTCCGCCTCCGGCCGCAGGACCAACCGGTGCCGCAGCGTGGGGTAGGCCATCCGCTGGACATCGTCGGGGACCACGAACTGTCTCCCGGCGATGGCCGCCGCCGCCTGCGACGCATGCAAGAGGGCTATAGCCGCCCGCGGGCTGGCTCCCAGCGAGACTTGCCCGCTCTCCCGCGTCGTCCGGACGATCTGGCCGAGATAACCGAGGATACCGTCCTCCACCACTACCTGGCGCACTTCCATCCGGCAGCGTTGTATACCCTCGGGATCCACCGCCTGGCCAAGGCCGGACAGGGCGAGATTACGGGCGTCCAAACCTTGCAGATGCCGGCGAAGCAAGTCTTCCTCCTGGGCGGGCGAGGGGTAGCCGATCAAGGCTTGGAGCATAAACCGGTCAAGTTGCGCTTCGGGCAGAGGGTATGTGCCTTCGTACTCGACCGGGTTTTGCGTGGCAAAGACGGTAAAGAGCATGCTCAGAGGATAGTTCTCGCCGTCGATCGTCACCTGTTTCTCTTCCATCGCTTCGAGCAGCGCCGCTTGGGTCTTGGGGGGGGTACGGTTGATTTCGTCCGCCAGAAGCAAATCCGTAAAGATAGGCCCCTTACGCAGGCGGAACTCGCTCGATCGCAGGTCAAAGACATTGGTGCCGGTGACATCGGACGGCATCAGGTCCGGTGTAAACTGGATGCGCTTGAAACCGGCGCCGATCGTTTGGGCGAGCGTCTTGACCATCAGTGTCTTGGCCAAGCCCGGGACGCCTTCCAGCAACACGTGCCCCTCGGAAAACAACCCAATCAGGAGCGCTTCGACCGCCTCATCCTGCCCCACGATGACCTTGGCTATTTCCGTGCGAATGTTCCGCGCTATTTCGGCGACGTAACCCATTTTTCCAGCTCCTTCCGGTAATAGTCGATGCGTTTGGCCAAAGCCAACAGTTCGGCCGGGGGGATGCGCTCGCCAGCCAACGCGGTGCGGCACCCGGAAAGAAGCCGGCTCAGATCCCGAGGATCGGTGCCCAGGCGGCTGGCGGTGGTCTTGGCGAGCATTTCCAGGCCGGCGCTGGATGACAGTCCGGTGAGGAGCCGCATGCGCTCCAGGAGGCCATGGTAGAGGTGGTCGAGGGCCACGGTGCCGGCCCGCGCGCGTTGGTAAAGAACAGCCATGGAGGATACGTATTCCATGATCGTGCGTCCCCCGGTCTCCGGCAAAGCGGTAACGGGGCCGAATCTTCTGCCCACGGTACAGAAGTAGAGCATACCCAGGAAAACCAACTGCCACCAGATGAGACTCAGGGTACGCGGGATCTGCGCAGGGTTTGCCAAGCGCGGCGCCGTCCGCTGGTAGCCGAAACCAAGGTGATACTCGTCGAACTGCACTTCCCGGAGACCGAACGCACGCACTAGACCGAGGAGAAAGACGGCATTGTCGGGGGCGGATTTCAGGCGTTCATTAGCCAGGAACCGCTGGTCCGAAACCAGAATTACCCGGCCCCGCCCGTGAGGGATGAGCAATACGGCGGCGCCGAATCGATCGCCGGCCACGATCACCGGCGGCGAGGTCTGACCCCGTTCCATACGGTCAAACGGCCCCTTGAGGCGGGCCGGCGACGACAGGTACAGGTAAGACGCGCCGGCCGCGAGCCCCCCCGGAATCAGGGGTCGAAACCGTGTGACGGCGGAGGAACCGAAGGCGCGTTTCCCGCCCACCGCCCAATAAGTCCAAGGTTCCTGCGCGATGAAAACGGCCGTTCCCCCGCGATCGACCCACCGCCTGAGGGCGTTCACCTCGGGCCAAGTCGGCCGGTGACGCGGCTCGGGAATAACGAGCATCCCGTGCGCGGGCAGATCGTCGCGCCAGGGGGTCTCCCGGCGGGTGGCGGCGACGCCGCACGCGCGGAGGAACAAGTAGGATGCTTTACCGCCCTTGGGACCGGCGGTGTGGGTCGAGGCGGCGACGGCCGCCTCGCGGTCGGCTTCGCGCCTGCTGCCATAGACGACCAGGTAGTAGGTGCCCGCCAGGAGGATCGCGACGAGGCTGACCCAGAGAAGGGCCTTGCGGCTCAACGTGCCACCCCTTCCGCCGCGTCGAATAGACGCAGGGCTTCGTCATAGTGCTCGGCGCCGCAAGGCTCCCGCCCGTACCATTTGGCCTCATAGAGATCGGTAAGGAGGCCGAAAGCCGCCGCCAGTTCCCGCCTGTTCCCTTCGATCTCGCGACGATAGTCCCAGTTCGTCTTGTGGGGCACGAGCCGGATGACGCCGGCGCGATCCAGATCGCGCAGGTGCGCGACATAGAGGAGACGGAGGGCGTCGCGGAACTTTCCCTCACGGTAAGCCTGATCCGCAAGACGCTTGAGATCCTGCTTCTTACCGGCACGGACTTCCTCCGGTTCAAGCCGCTCCGGCGCGCGTGCCCATCCCGCCGTCCCCGGTCTTCCCCGCAGCGCCCCGAAGGCCAGCACGAGCAAGACAGCCGTCGCAACAACGGCCAAGGAAACCAGAAGCCAAAAAGCGATTCCGGATTCGAAGAGGGTATAGAGCAGGCGACGCAGCGTGTCGTTCACCCAGTTTCTCGCGCGTTCGAACCACGTGAGCCGCGTCGGCCGCCAGCCGAATTCCCCGCGCGCGAGCACCTTCGCCAACCTTGCCCGGACCTCGGCCGGATCGGGGTCATTCCCCGCGGGCAGGGCGGCCGCACGCCGGTAAGCCTCGATGCGCGCAAGCAGGCGGCGCAGGAGCGGCAGTCTCTCGCCCGGCGGCGCGGCGAGCACCTGCGCGCCGTCCTGGACAAGCCAGCCGGTGCCCGCGGGGTCAAGGCCCGGACCCGCACGTCTGGCCAGATCCATGGCCTGTCTTAGGGAGCCCAGTTCTTCGCCCTTGCTTTGGGCGCAAGCCTGTTGCGCCCGTGTCACGAGCCCTTTTTCGCGCTCCAGCCAGTCAAGGTAGGCGTCCGGCGAGGCCTCCGCGGCTAGACCGATCAGGGCGGCCACGAGGAGCAAACCGCCGATCGATACCGGCCTAAGAAACGGGATCACCCACTCTGCCTCCCGTCGTCAACCCGGCGCCGGTCACCGCCCGATCGAGGTCGTATCCTTCCAACCTGACGCGTAGATCGAAATAGATCAGGGTGCTGCTCACGCTGTATATGGGGCCCGCGAGGGTGGAATAAACCGCTACACCCAGATAGATATAGAAATACAGGAGCGAAGTAAAGGCGCCGCCGCTCTGGAGCTGCTCCCCGAAGGCGCGCCAGTCCCCGACGGCCAGGAGCAGTACCGCGCCCCCCAGCAGTAGGGCGGGGATGAGAATGATTAGATAGATAACCACCTGGGTCCAGACAACCTGCCAAAAACGGGCCCCCACTAGTTTGAAGCTTCGCTGCAGGCTCTGGCCGATGCCGGCCGTCTCGAGCATGATGATCGGCATGAAGACGGAGAGAAAGACGCCCAGGACGAGGCCGCCGAGACCGCAGGAACAGCAGGCAAAAGCCCCGGCCATCGCGAGCAGGACGGTCGAGATCCCCGCCGCCCCCAGCACGCGCCCGAAACGGCTCCGGACCGCGCGCCAGGCGGGGCCCGCCCCGGGATCGGCCCCGAAACACGCCTGCGCGGTCTGATGGACGACGGGCGCGCCCACGAACGTTCCGGCCAGCGCGAACAGCAAAGCCGGCAATCTGGCGATAAGCGCGACCGCAATCAAGAAAAACCACATGCTTGGGTCGGCCTGGATTCTTTCCTGCGCGAGCTGGACCAGTGCCTGCAGACCGGCCTGGAGGATCCCTACGGGCAGGAGGATTATGCCCACGCTCTGCATCAGGGGCCACCAATACGCCCGGTAGATCCGAAAGGTGGCGTCGATCAGCTCGCCCACGCCCCGGGCACGGAATTCGTAAGCCATTGTCTCAACCTCCACCGACCATCCGAGTCCACAATCTTCCAAGGTATTGTTCGCCGACATGGCCTGGCAATCCTGCACACCATTCCCAACACGTTCAGATCCGCCCAGGATTGACGGCCTCGGCCTGTCATGACAGGAAAGACCGCTATTCATGGCGAATTCTTGACAAAATCCAGCGTCGCATGGAGGAAGGTCATGAAACGTCTACGGATCGTAACCGACAGCGTCTGCGATCTCCCGGCGGAGCTTGCCGCCAGATACGAGATTACGGTCGTGCCCGTCTTGGTCAAGCTCGGCGACGCTGTCTATCGCGACGGCGAACTCACGCTCGAACAGCTCTATGATCCCGGCAATCCTCCGCCGTACACGGAAGCCCCGAGCCGGGAGGAACTGCGCCGCGCATACCTGACGCTTGCGGCGCAGGGCGCCGAGATCCTCTCGATCCATGTGGGAGGCAATCTAAGTGAAACCGTGGCCACGGTGCGGGAACTCCAACGTGAACTGGCCGGGAGGGCGGACATCGAGCTTGTCGATACCGAGACCGCCGCTCTATCCGAGGGCTTGCTCGTGCTGCGCGCGGCAATGCTGGCGGCGAGCGGCGCCCGACGGGATCAGGTGCATTCGGTGCTCAAGGAGTTGATCCCCCAGACGTGCACCCTCTTTGCCGTGGCCGATCTCAAGAATCTGGTCAGGGGCGGCAGACTTGGCCGTACGCAGGCAATGGTGGGTTCGGTGATGGATCTGCATCCCGTGTTCAGCATCAGTACTGGCGGCGAAGCCAAGGTGGTGTATAAGGCCAGGGGGTGGGACCGGGCGCTGGACTTCGTCAGGACGACGCTCATGGAGCATATCACCTACCCAAGGGAGAATTACATCGGCGTCATGCACGCGCGTCTGCCGGCGGTGGCGAATGAATTGGCCGAGACCATACGGAGAGAATTGGCGCCGCGCGAGGTCATCGTGGCCGAAGTCGGCGCGGGCATGGATGTGCATGTGGGGGCGGGCGCGATCGGGATCACATTCTTGAGTGAAAAGGGCAGGATCTGAAACCGGCTCCCGAGGGAGAGGATCCACCTGACCAGGGAAGAGCTGATCGAGAAGTGGAACCGCAACGACAATCCCCGCGTACGCGATGCCTGGTTGGACCGTGAGGTAATCGGCTCCGAGATCCTCTGGGAGAAAGGGCATCCTTGCCGCGTCATCCGCGAGGACGGCGGACGGAGCAAGCACGAGCCGGTGCCGCGCTGGACGACCAACCGGACCTTGGCGAAGCATCTGGCGGGCAAGGTGGGACCTTTGTATCTGCTCCCCGACGATCCGCCGGACGCGGTCTGCCTCAAGGTATTGATCAGATACCTGCAAACGCGGGGCGGGCTATGGCGGAAAGAGGACTGAGGCGGGAGAGCGGCGCGATTTCCTGGGGGGAGGAGTTCCCTTGCCGGTATCGAAGACTATCCCGAGGTGAACCTGATGCGTATCAGGCCCAGTTTCTTTGCGCTTTGCGAGGATGTCCGCCTGGAAATCGGCGGTCGGATCTCGATCATCGGCCTCTATGACACGCTGGCGTTGCCCGCCATTCCGGGCGGAGCCAATCTCTGCGTCACGACGCGCTGGACCGCCGCGGGTCCCGGCCAGGCCGAGGTCTCATTGCATATGCTGACCCCGGACAACCCCACGCCCATTCGTATCATCAGCCAGACGATCGAACTGTCCGACCAGGAGGGGCTGGGATTCTGCGCGGCCGGTACGGTGGCCAAGTTCGCCTGGCAGTTCCATGCGCCCGGCGTCCACTATATTCAAGTGCGGTTGGATGACGCGGAGATGGGGTTGGTGCCGGTCATGGTGCGCAGACACCCGCACCCCGAGAAACTGCCGCTTCGTTGAGAAGTAGATACCTGGCGGTGGAGTACGATGCGACTGGCTTGGCGTACGGCACTGGCGGTAATCCTGACCTCAGCCGCGGCCGCGGCTGGTCTTTTTTATCGTGCGGACCGGGCTTTCTATGACGCTTTCGCCGCCGCCGAACTGGAGTAAACTCCGAGAGTCTTAGCGGATTGCCGGTAATCGTCGCCATCGACGGCGAGGCTCTCGGGCGGTTCGGCCGTTGGCCCTGGCCGCGTTCGTTGCACGCGCGCCTGCTGCGCGAGGTGATTGCCGGGGAGCCTTCGGCGATAGGGATTGACCTCCTTTTCGCCGAGTCGGCTCCGGGCGACGTTGAACTGGCAGAATCAATCCGGGGAGGCCGGGTGGTCCTGGCGGAAAGGCTTGCTCTGCGCCGCGTCCGCTACGGCGAGGCGCGGCCGGGCCGGATCGAATCCCCTCCTCCCGGCCTGGCATCAGCCGCCTTCGCCACCGGTTTCGTGGATTTCTTCCCCGACCACGATGGGGTCGCCCGCCGCATGCTTTCCAGCGTGGATGCGGAAGGGTTTTCGCATCGTTCCTTGGCATTGGCGCTGGCCATGGCGGCCGGGGAGGGGACGGGCGCGCCGCGGGAGATCCTGCTGGCCTTCGCGCTCAGGCCGACGCGGTGGGAGACGATATCGGCCGCCGTGGTCTTGGAGAAAAGGGCCAATCCAGCGGACTGGCGCGGACGGTCGGTTGTGATCGGCCTTACCGCGCCGGGCATCGCGGGGGACTCATATCTCGCGCCCGTGCGCGCTCTGGGCAGCGTACCAGGCGTTTACCCGCATGCTTATGCATATGCGACCCTGACCCGCTGGGGCGGTTTGCGCGTCATGCCGTGGCTGGGCGCGTGCTTGCTGGCCTTGGTGCCCAGTCTGATGCTGGCCGTCCCGGCGCATGCGGGGCGTCCTTGGTTGACGGCCGGCGGCGCGCTGTTGCTCGGTCTCCTGGTCCCGCTCGGATCTACGCGTGTGCCGGTGGGGCTGGTGGAACGGATCGGCGGGCTGCTTACGCGCGGCCCTCAGCGCACCGCCGCCAAGGTCGGTCTGGCTCTCTACGAGGGCGATCGGCTGGCGACAGATCCAGGTGCGTCGGCCGTGATTCGCCTTAGCGAACATCTGGTGCGCATGGGACCCGACACCGTGCTGCTCGTAACGCGTGCCGACGAAAGCGCCCAATGTTACAGCGTCTCTGCCGAAGGCCGTGAACTCACCCTGGCGATCATCGGGCCCGGTGAGATCCTGGGTGAGGTGGCGCTTCTTGACAGCGGGGAACGCACCGCGGGCGCCGTGGCACAGACGGAGGTCAAAGCGGTGGGACTCAACCGAAACCAATTCCTGCTCGCCATCGCGAGTCATCCGGAGAATACGCTTCACTTGATCGTTGCCCTTTGTCATCGGCTGCGCCAAGCGGACCTGATGGTCGAAGAACTAACCTTCCTCAGCGTCAAGGACCGCTTGCGGAACTTAATCGAGCGGCTGCGCGTGAGAGGTGACGGCACGCTCTTGGACGTTCTCACACACCAGGAGATTTCCGAGATGATCGGGACGAGCCGTGAATCTGTTACCAGGGCTCTGGCCGATCTCCGCCGCGAAGGGCACGCCGCGGGCTAAACGTATGCTCTTGATCGGCTATGCCCAAAGGTGCGGCTTCTACCACAATGGGTGGGCGAAGCGGGCCGCAACAAACAAGCCCAGGCGTCATGCCTGGGCTCTTTGTCATATTGGGGAGGCTACTTCTTCTTCCCCTGTCCCCGCTCGCCTTTGTCCCTGTCGGGTTTATCCTTGGCTTCCTGCCCCTTGGGAGTTTTCTCCTTCAGCTCGGCTCTCGTCTCCTTAAGCGCGGTCTTCAATTCCATGCCGGTGGCGAGCTTGGCGGAGAGCATTGCATTGATGTCCGCGGCCGTGCAGCCTGCGCGCATTCCCTTGATCATGAGTTGGACGGCGGCGTTCAGGTGGGGGAGGTCGTTTGCCAGATTCGCTTGGTCGAGGAGAAGGATCACCTGAGTGGCCAACTGCTGCAACTGCTCGACGCTCAAGCCGCGGCCCGCGCCTTCCTGGAGACGCGTTTCCGCCATGGTGCGGAGGCGGGTCTTAACCTCTTCGGAAACGGTCAACGCATTGATGGCCGTATTGATTGAAGCGAGCGGCGCGCTGATGTCCGTCGGGGTAGGAACCGGCGTGGGTACCGGGGTAGGTACCGGTGCCGGAGTCCCTGCCGGCGGGGTTGCCTCGTCGGCCCAAACCATTTGCGGGCAAGCCAGAGCTAAGGCTAGAACCAAGATGGGGAACAGCAGCCATACCTTACGCATACTCATTGACCTCCTTTGATTTCGGATCATCCAAGACCGGGTATTCTTCATCGTACTGCCATCAGTGCCCGAAAAGAATCGACCGCGATACGGTCGAGGCTTTCTTGCACTTATGTCAGCTTCATGAACGATCCTGGAGATACAGTTCGTAGTCGTCAAGTGTTTTGAGGACCAGTTCCAGGTTCGGCAGGATAGCAAGTTCGGCCCGAAAATGGGCGGCGCCCGGTAATCCCCGCAGGTACCAGGCAAGATGCTTTCGCATTTCCTTGACACCGCGTTCTTCTCCGATGTATTCGCGCTCAGCTTGCAAGTGCCGTCTGATGACGGCGAAACGTTCCTCGATCGTCGGCGGCTCCCAGCCGGATCCCGCCAATAATAATCCTGCCTGAGCAAAAATCCAAGGGTTGCCCAAAGCTCCTTGGCCGATGGCCACCCCATCGCAGCCGGTCTCGGCGAGCATCCGCCCGGCATCGTCCGGCGTGCGCACGTCGCCGTTGCCGATGACCGGGATCCTTACAGCCTCCTTGACGGCGCGGATCACGCCCCAGTCCGCCCGGCCTGTGTAAAATTGCTCGCGGGTGCGGGCGTGAACCATGACCGCCGCCGCGCCGGCTTCCGCGCAGAGGGCCGCTAATTCCGGCGCCACCAGATTCTCTGCGTCCCAGCCGGCGCGCATCTTGACGGTCACCGGACGATCGGCGGCTTCCACCACGGCCCGCACGATGGCGGCCGCCCGCGGCAGATCGCGCAGCAAGGCCGCACCCGCGCCGTTCCGGACCACTTTCGGCACGGGGCACCCGAAATTAAGATCGATGAGATCGGGCCCATGGGCGGCGAGGACTCGCGCGGCGCGCCCCAGCGTCTCGGGGTCTCTCCCAAAGAGCTGCAATGCGACCGGGCGTTCCGCCGGATCTATACGCAGAAGGGGTTCCGTGCGCCGATTGCCGTGTAGTAGGGCCTGATCGCTGATCATCTCGCCATAGACCAGACCCGCGCCGTAATCCTTGCAGATAAGGCGGAATGGTAAATCCGTGACACCGGCCATGGGTGCCAGGACCAATCGATTGGGGATGGACACGGAACCGATCCGGAGCATATCTGCCTCCATATGATTACCACCATACCATGAAGAATAATTCGTCGCTTCAGATTCGTTCTGGAGAAGGAGTTGACCGTGAAAACGGCAAAGAATATGGACATACGCGAGGTGAATTCATCGCCATGCGATCGATCGTCTGCGAGCGGCACACCGTCTGCGTGCGCCAGGTTCCCATCTTTGCCGATCTACTACCGGCGGAACAGGACCGTATCCACGATCTTATTCGCAAGAGCGCTTATGCCCCCGGGGAGATCATCTTCAGGCCCGGCGACGAGGCGGCGGACTTCTTCCTCGTCTCCTTTGGCCGTGTCAAGATTGCGCAGTTGGCCGCCGATGGCAAGGTACAACTCCTACGCATCCTGGCCCTGGGCGACTTCTTCGGCGAACTATCGGTTTTTGCCGGGGAGGAAGCCCTGCCATACCAGGCGGAGGCCCTAACCGAGGTGCATCTCTGCCGCATCAGACGGCAGGATATGGAGACACTCCTCGACACCACGCCCGTCTTGGCCCGCAAACTCTTGACCGGCATGGCCGCCCGCTTGAGGGAGGCCGAGCGTCTGATCGAACACCTCGGCCTCCGGGATGTAAGGAGCCGGTTGGCGGCCGTCCTTCTCGACGCTTTTCGCAAGGCCGGAGCGGCGGCGGATGGCGCCGCGGTTCCGTTCGCCTGGCGCCAGCGGGATCTGGCCGAATACCTAGCCACCACGCAGGAAAGTGTCAGCCGTAAGCTGGGTGAGATGGAAATGCAAGGGGTGATCCGCCTCACCGCCGATCGTCAGCTGATCCTGCTCGATTGCGCAAAGCTGGCGGCAATGGCCGAAGGGCAGGATGATGTTTTATAGTACCAATACGACAAGTATGTAGAGTCGTATAAGCCTTTCATATGTAGACAAGTTTGGGTCGCGGGAGGCACTATCCGTCCTCCCGCACCCTCCCGGACCAAAGGGTGTGGTCGCACACCCTTTGG
>JBLNCE010000083.1:0-15600 GCA_050260415.1 Bacteroidota bacterium
GGGAGAGCGGTTGTCCGGGTTAACGATCCAATACTCGCCGACCCCGCCGGTCATGTAGACGACCAGCTTCTTTAACATATCCTTGTGTCGGGTCGATTCGGAGAGCACTTCCACCACCAAAGAGGACACGCCTAAAGTCCGGAAGGAAGGGGCGGTAGGAGATCAGGGCGTCTGATTGAGATCCCGATAGAGGAGTTCGGCCTGGCCAAGTTCATCACGGCCGCCGAAGAAGCCGATCCGCCAGGTTCCGCCCGGGTAATCGCCCCACGTCACCTGGCCGCCGCCCGGCTGCCACCAGGTATGAATGATGATGTAGCTCGACTTTAGGTTGCCGTACCATCTATTGGCAGTCAGTCCGGTCGACCTCTCGCGGAAAGCGGCCGCCACACCGAGGTCATCGCCGTACCAGGCCAGCCATCGCGGGAAACCCTGTACGTCGCCGCTTTGGCGGCGTCTTTCATCCGCATCGCCGTAGTATGGTAGATCCAGGTTGAGCGCCCAGCCCGCTTCCTGCAAGCCGGCGATGTCCTCCTTGACCTTCCAGGTCAAGCTGAGGTCGAAACAGTCTTCGCGAAACTCGAAGACCCAGTCGGCCGTGAGCGGCGGTACCCGGCCCAGGGTGGCGGGGAGAAAGCCGACGAACTCAATCCCCTGTATGGCGAGGGTAACCACGTCGGGGCTCCGTTTGAGCAGGACCGCGGCGGGTCGGCCGGGCTGGTCGGTGCCCCAGCCTCCGATTCCCACCCAGAGGGTCGAGGGTTTGCCCGAATACGCGAGCACGTTGCGAAATTCCCCTTGCCCGCGGGGGTCGATCTCCAGGTAATCCAGGCCGACCGGGTCCAGGGAGAGACCGATACGATATGTCCTGCCGGCGAACTCAAAACAAGGCTCCGTATATACGGCGCCGTTTTCCTCCCCTGCGGCGGCCGGCGGGAGGCCGCAGAGGAGCAGCGTCGAAAGACAGATCGCCGTATGCACCACCAGAACGGTACTTCGGCATCGGATCATCGTCCCCGCCTCCCCGGCAAGAAGATAGGGGACGCGGCCCAGCCAGCCGCGCCCCCGTCTCGTCAGTTCGATAAGACTACCTCAAGGCCACGCTGGCTAATTCGGCGTATCTGGCCTCGAGATACCTGATCGCGCTCTGCCGATCCTTGGCCGCGTACGGGGCGTAAAAGTTAAGGTGCTCCATATAGTCGCCGGGGATCATGTGCAACGGCCAGTCACCCCCGGCCATGTCCATATTCAGTTCGACTTTGATGCCGTTATTCGCGCGGATACTGATCATTTCGCCCGCAACCCAGCGGAAGTAACCAGTTCGCCACTCGCCTTCCAGGTGCCAGCCTTCGGCCTTGATCTTATCCGCCAGATCGCCCGGCACTTCCGGCACGTTCATGAGCATCTCGGCAAGTCCAAGCCCGGCTTTGGCCGAGAAATTGGTCCGCCAACGCTCGGCGCTGGCAAAAAGGTATGATGCGCCCCACCAGGCCGGTTTGGGTCCGGTGGCGTCGTTGAAAGCCACGTAATCCTTGCCGTCCACGGTGAGAAGCACGTTCCGTTTCTTCCAGTATTCGGCCGGGCTCAGCTTGAGTTCTTCGGCCCAATCCAGGTAGCGGAAGACCGGCAGCAGGTGGGCCGCGTCCTCGCAGTCGGACATGACGCCATTGGCCATGGTGAAAAGCTTGGTCAGGTCAGTATAGCCCTTGGAGGTCACGCGATTCTTGACGCGTATCTCGCCGGTCGTGTAGATCGAGATGACAGCCGACTGCCTGAGGGCGGGGAAGAGTTCGGAAGCGGTCTGCACCACGACCGTCGCCCTGACCGGCGAGCTCGTGAGCACCTGGAGTTTGACCACACGCAGCGGCTCTTCGAAGGTGGTCTTTTCCTCGTGCCCGCCCAAGCTCTGATCGTACCAGTAAGTGCTGTTGGGAAAGCCCGCGTACCGGATCATGGCGACATCCTTGACGTACTTGTGCGCAATTCCCTCGAACTTGAGCAGGTCGAGCGTGCCCATATTGCTGACCAGGGCCGCGAGCTTGCCATCCTTCGAAGCGATGGCAATCGTGCCTTTGTCCCCCGGAGTCGCCGTGAACTGGTCGGGGTACGCGGGCTTCCTCCCCGCGTCATCACGCACGGTGACGGTGCAGGGACCCGTCGCCAGAAAGGCGAGTTCATCGTTCTTCGAAACCGTTCCGGAGAGATCGAGGTCGTCAATCTGGAACGGGATTTCCTTGCCCTTGGCGTCCAGGACGCGGAGGCTGTTCCAGTCGGCCGGGAAGTCTACGCCCAGCGCCTCGCGAAGATCCGTCATGCTGATGGCCACCGGCACAGGCTTGCCGGTCGTGGTCTTGACCTCCACCGTGACCTGCTTGGCAGCGGCCGAGACGATCCAGGTCGCGCCGCAAAGGAGTATGACCACGCCCAGGATGACGAATAGTGTTCTGATCGGCCGGCTCATCATGTCTTTTCTCCTCCTCGATTAACTTGCATGGGTTGGACCGTTTCCTCGGGTGTTCTGGCTTGTCGATCCCCCCTCTCAGGATCCAAGCCTGACCTGATAGGATGGTCAACGTCTCAGCCGGTTGATGCGGGACGGCTCTAGCGCCATTCCACGATTGTGCAGCCAAAACCGGCGAGTGACACGGGCAGCGCCAGCGATTCGGCACCAGCAGCCAAAGGCCGGCGGATGGTCTCTGCTTCGGTGAGCAGACCGTCGGCGTCGTAGCGGCTGATCCTGATGCTTGCCTCGGTTGCGGACGCAATGTTCCGCATATCCAGGAGCAGGGTCCTCTCCGTCGCTTCCCGGCTGAAACTGCGCGCCACGAGCACGTTCTGCCGGCCGGGTCCGGCCATGTACCGCCATTCCACCATAGGCTGCAGGACCAGTGCGTCCAGGGCGGCCGCCATGGTTTTGCTGCTCCCAGCGAATTTCACCGTCACCGTATGTCTGCCGGCGGGCAACCTAAGCCGGGGGCAGAGTTTTTCCATGACAAAATACTTGCTGTCCGGCGATCCCCCCAGATCCACCAAGACGGGGGCGCCGTCATCCACCGCGATGCTCAATACGACCTGTCCCGGTCCGACCGGCTGCCGCTCATACACGACATAGGGGATGAACTCATCCTCCTCCGGCAGGCTGAAAGCCAGACGGTAGCAGTCACCCGCGCGCGCGGTCACGTAGAACTGTTCCGAAGGAGTGTTCTCGCCGGTCCAGTTGGCCCAGATCTTTCGCGGCCTGCCGCTTACGGGCTTCTCGAACGACTCCGCCTCGATCACTTTGAAGCTGTAGCGAGCTTTCGTCCGTAGATGCAGGTAGTCCAGGGCCGGTGCGCATTTCGCCAATTCCGCCAGGGCCGCCAAGGACTCGATGGTCGATTCGGCGCCCGCGTTGCAACTGACACCGATGCCGCGCTCCGGCCCGGGTGGATCGATACCGTCCCAACCGCGCCCCGTCGCCGGATCATACATGGGGTAATCGGCCACGTTGTTACCCCACCACCAGGAGCCGGCGATTCCCGCCATCTTGGCGTAGATTTCCTTGCCGGTGGCGCGATAGAGCTCGAGCAAGCCGGTGGTGATCGCTTCATTGCCGTAGGAAATCTGAACGTAGGTCAAAGGAACCGGGCCGAGATGGGCGAAATGCCCAATTGAGGCCAACATGTGCGTATACAGGGCGTTGGCTTCACGCTCGGCCGATTTGATCCAGGCATCATTCTTGAGCAACCTGCCGGCGTAGGCCAGAGCCCTCACTTGATGGCTGCCCCAGGCATGCCAATTCGTGATGGAACCGCCCCAAGGGAGATGGGCACAGAAAGGCGATTCGTCGTGCGAACCAAGCTGATAGGCGGCAATGCCCTCCGCGAACATGGAAATCATCTCGGCGACGGCCGGATCCGGTTTCGCCTCATAAAGTTCGCACAAGGCCAGCACCACCACGGACGACGCGTCGGAGCCGTCTCCCACGAACCAGGCCGGTATCTTCCTGCCGTGCAAGGTCTTGTACTGCCCGTACATGCTCAGTGTATTGCCCGTAAGAAACTCGCGCAACGAGACGAGGACAGGATGGAGCAGCTTGTCCAGTTCAGCGGCATAGGACGGATCGACCTGCCGGAAGACCCGATAGCCGCTGGCCAGAGCCCATGCGGCGCGCGCCGTCCACCAGTTGACGCCCTGGACGCTGGTGGCGCCCTTCTGGTTACGGGCACCGCTGGCCAGGACGAAATTGTAGAAGTGTCCTTCAGGGGTCCGCATATAGGCAATGAATCTGAAGGCGTCCTTTGCCTTGGCCAGGCTGTGTTCGTCGCGGTATAACTCATAATGGCGCAGGTAAACGAGGGCTGCGCGGGCCACGTCGTCGATACAGCTAACTCCTTCGGTGGCCGCCTCCACATATTTATAGGGGGAATTGCGGTCCCCGGAGACGGTGGGCTCGCAATAGACCCACCAAATGGGCAGCGTGTCGCCGTTTGCCAACTTGATGCGATCCGCGAGAAAATCCAGATGATCCAGATTGATGGGAACCTCAACCGCCTGCAGCCCGGCCTGCGGTCCCCAAAAGGCCAGGCCCAAGAGGATGGCCGCACATAAAACCGCGGTCATATGGCGGCCTCTTTGGCTGGCGCGCATCACCGTTCACCTCCTGCCCCGCGGGTAATGTAATCAAAAATCCGACCCCAGGATCTCGTCCACCTTGTCCGCTGCATTTTGGATCGCCTCTTCCGCTGATCCTTGCCCCAGCACCGCACAATACTGGTACTCCTGGGCGATGGCATCGAGGACTTCCACTAGCCTGCCCACGTTGTCCACTCCCCGCGTGGCGGCACCCTGCCGGATGAACTTGGCCAGCAAGGGACGCTCCTTAAGGAGAACAGCAAACCGACGATCGGTAGTAAGGTCTTTTCGGTAAGGGATCTGCCAGGTCATAGCGATGAAATCGGCGTCGTTCTCCGCGCTGATGATGAACTTCACGAACTCCCACGCCTCCGCCGGATGCTTGGTCGTGGCGAAGATGCCGATGTTCTTGGGATCGCTAAAGGTAAAGACTTTGTTACCGCGAAAGCCGTCGGGTACCGGCAGGGGCAGGAAATCATAGGCGAAACCGGCCGGTTTCATCGACTCGTAGAAAGGTATGGCGTACGGCCCGGTGATCACGGTTGCCGCCTTGCCCTGCAGGAAAACGTCACCGGAAAATGTGGAGCGCGGAGCATAGCCGTTCTTGAAGAGATCGGCCAGGAACTGCATGACCTGCCGGCCTTCCGGCCGCCGAAAGTCGGCTTTGTTTCCGGCCAACAGCGTACGTCCGCCGCTGGCCGCGATGTATAGGCAATAGAAATCAAAGAATCTCTGCCACCAGATGGGTTCGATGTTGAGGCAGATCATCCACCGATCGATTCGCCCGTCGCCGTTGGTATCGCGGGTCAGTTTCCGTGCAGCGTTGAGGAATCCCCTGTATGTGGCCAGTGAATCCGGGGCGATCCCGGCCTCCTTGAGCAGGTTGACATTGTAGCCCAGCATGACAGGATTACCTTTCCAGGGGACTTGATAGTAATGGCCGTCCGCTGAACGAAACTGCTCGAGCACCCCGGACGGCAGTCGCCGACGCATGAAACTGCCGAATCCCGGCAAGCGATCGACCTGGTAGAGACCGCCGCTCTCCACGAACTGGCTGACCGCCCCCGGATAAATGTTGGCGCAGATATCAGGGGTTGAGCGGGCGGCGATGGCGGCCAGCAATACTTCTTCCGTGGAACGGCTCGCCGGCAGCGGTTGCAGCTTGACCGTGACGCGGGGGTGGGTACTATTCCAGCGCTCAACCACCGCTTTGGCGAACTCGATCTCCTGGGGGTTCGAGGACGACCAGAAGCTCAGTTCGACCGGACGATCGCCGGCCATGCCGGCTTGGCTGAGACCGATGACGACCGGGATTGCCAGGACGAGGCCGATATGTCTGCGGCGTCCGCTCTCGGCCCATTTTCGCATCGCCGCTCACCAACCCGCCAGAATATCCCGGACTGCCCTGGCCGCGTCCTTGACTCCCTGCTTGGGCGTCTTCTTGCCTTGAACACATGTCAGATCGTATTGCTTGGAGATGGCATCGAAGATCTCGATCAGGTATTTGCTGTCATCCACCCCCCTCGTATAGACTCCTTGCTCGACAAATTTCATCATCATCGGATGCTTCCTAAAGTAACCGGCGAACATCGGGTCGTTAACGAGGTTCTTTCGATAGGGCGGCTGAGAAGTGATCTCCAGCCAGAGGAGATCGTTCTTCTTGCTCAAGATGAACTTGATGAACTCCCAGGCTTCGAGCGGGTGTCGGGACCGGGCGAAGATGGCGATATTCTTGGGGTCGCCGTAGGTGATGACCGGGCCTTTGACCCCATCGGGCACCGGAATGGGCGCGAAATCGAATTGGAAGCCTTTGGGTCCGTTGGCTTCATAATACGGGATCGAGTAAGGGCCGGTGATGACCAGACCTACATGGTTCTGGAAGAACGGATCGCCTACGAGGGAGCCCTTGTGCGCATAACCCTTCTTGAATAAGGTCTGCAGGAAGGAGAAGACGCTTTCGGCGGCCTCGTTTTCGAAATCGACCTTGCCGTTCTTGAGCAGAGTCTTGCCTGAGGAGGCGGCAATGTAGAGCGGGTAGAAGTCGAATAATCGTTGCCACCAGGTCACATCGGTGGTGGGGGAGTAAAGCCATTGATCCGGTCTCCCATCGCCGTTGGTGTCCTTGAGGAATTTCTCCGCGGCCGCCAGGAACCCGCTATAGGTGGCCAGAGACTTGATATCGATGCCGTTCTCCTTTAGTAGCCTGACATTGTACGCCATCATTACCGGATTGCCCTTCCAGGGAATCTGGTAGACATGCCCGTCGCTGTAAGTAAAGGCGTCCACGATCTCCTCGGGCGTGCGCTCGTAAATAAAATTGCGGAAGCCGGGCAGGGTGTCATGGGCATATAGTCCCTTGCCCGCGATATACTGGGAGATCGCGCCCGGGTAGATGTTGGCGCAAATATCAGGGGTAGTGCCGGCGGCAATCGCCGCCAACAAGACTTCCTCCGTGGAACGGCTGGCGGGCAGCGGTTCCATCTTGACCTGAATATCCGGATGGGCTTTGTTCCACTCTCCCACGATGATCTTGGCGAACTCGATCTCCTGCGGATTGGACGAAGGCCAGAAGGTCAAGGTGACAGGGGCCTTCGCCGCCGCAATCCAGGGCGGGCAAGCCACCAATAGGATGAGGAGGATCGGCAGGAACCTGGATCTTGACATCATGCATCCCTCCGCTCTTCTTTTAGCCCCTGATACCGGAAAGGGCCATGCTCTCGATGAAATACCGCTGGAAGAAGAGATAGGCCAAGATGACGGGCAAGGCCAACAACATCGCCGCGGCCATGGTCGCGGCCACTTGGGCGTTGGCCAGACCGCCAACTTGGAACAGGGTGACCATCTGCGGCATTGTCATTTTTTTCCACTCACGGATGGTCATAAGCGGCCAAAGCACGTCGTTCCATGTTCCAATGAAGGTGATGATCCCCACGGTGATCAGGGCGGGTTTGGCAAGGGGCCAGAACAGGCGAAACAGGATACGTCGATCCGAGCAGCCGTCCATCCGGGCCGCGTCGACCAGTTCCTGGGGCAGTCCCAGGAAAAACTGGCGAAAGATAAGAATGGCCGTTGTGCTGATCATCCCGGGGGCGATCAACGCTTGATATGAATTCAACCAACCAAAACGCACGACTAGAACATAAAGCGGGATCAAGGTCAACTGCCCCGGCACCATCATCGTCATCAGCACCAGTCCCAGGACGAAGTCACGGCCGATGAATTTGAGCCTGGCCAAGGCGTAACCTACCATGGAGCTGAAGACCAGAACGGATAGAGTGATCGAGGTGGACACGAATAGGCTGTTGAAGAAGGCCCTGGCGATGGGGATCTGATGAAAGACAAAGTAGTACGCGCGAAAGGAGAAATTCCGCGAAAGCAACGCCAAGTTGCCGATCTCGTTTTCCGGCTTCAGCGAGGCTGACGCCATCCAGAGGAAAGGATAGATAAAGGTCAAGGCGGCAAACGTCAGGCCAAGATAAAGAGCGATCCGCTTGAACGTGTTCTTCAATCGCCGCAGCCCCCCAACGACCGATCAATGATATTGCTCGGTTTCGATGAATTTCCTTTGGATGACGACCACGACCAGGATCATCAAGGCCAAGACGAACCCGATGGTTGCGGCGTATCCCATGCGCAGGAAGGCAAAGGCCTGCTTGTATAGGTAGAGGACAACGGAGAGGGTGCTCTCGGCCGGACCGCCGCCGGTCATGACGAACGGTTCGATGAACAGGCTAAAGCCGCCGATGGTGGATAGAACGAAGACCAGCAATATGACCGAGTTTAGGAGCGGCAGTGTAATCCGCCAAAACTGCGTCCAGGGCTTGGCGCCGTCCACGCTGGAGACCTCGTAGAGTTCAGGGTTGATGTTTTGTAAGCCCGCCAGGAATAGGACGATATAGAAACCCACATTCTTCCAGGTTGCCATGATGGCTATGGAATATATTGCCAGTTTGGGACTGGTCAACCAGCCTACGGGAGGCAGGCCAAGGCGACTCAATAACAGGTTGAGCACCCCGGCGTTCGTCGAATAGAGTTGATTCCAAAGGATGGTTACCACCGCGCCGGAGGTGACAAAAGGAAGAAAGAACGAGGCCCTGAACAGCCCCCTCAGGACGAGTTTTTTATTCAATGCCACGGCAATGATTAAGGCTACGGCAATTTGCAAGGGGATATGCAGTATGAGAAACTTCACCGTATTGAGGAGCGCGTGCCAGAAAGTTTCGTCATGGAGCAGATGGGTCAGATTGGCCAGACCGGTAAACTCCATGGGTGTGACGATGTTCCAACGATGGAAGACCAGTATGAACGCGAAGATTAGGGGGTAAGCGGTAAAGACGGCAAAGAAAAGGAGATAAGGAAGGACAAAGAAGTACCCAGCCTTGTCGCTCTGGCGGAACGTCATGCGTAACCGGGCCCACCGGCCTGTGTGTCCCGCCTTCGGCTCATGCGGCCGCTTTGCATCTTCCAGTCGCATCAGTCCATGCCCCCCGCACGGCACCCGCGCCTAACCCTTAATGGCCGCGCTCGATTCGCGCGCCACCAGCTCGGTGCTCACCATTACCTTGCACGGTACCGGACCCGCCTGGCCTCTGATCAACTCCAGGAGCATCTTGGCGGCCTGGATGCCGAGTTCCCGTTTGTACACACGGACTGTGGTCAGCGGCGGATTGGTATGCGCCGCCAAATCAACGTCGTCGAAGCCGACCACCGACAGGTCGGCGGGAATGTCCAAGCCGGCCTCGTGCGCCGCCTGCATGGCGCCGACGGCCAAAAAGTCGTTGGCGGCGAAGATGGCCGTGGGCCGTTGGGGTTTGGTGAGCAACCTTCGTGCTGCCTCGTATCCCCCCTGAACGTCAAAGACCGCGACATCCTCATTGGATATGACCCAATCCGGGCGCAGATCCAGCCGGTAGGCCTCAAGCGCCTGCCGATAGCCGCAATAGCGCTCATAAAGACTACTATGGCTCAGGGGACCCGTGATCATCGCGATCCTGCGGTGCCCGAGGCTGACTAGATGCTCGACTGCCTCGCGGGCGCCGGTGACATTGTCGGTCATGGCGCAAGGCACTTTTGGCCGCGGCAGGTTATTGTCCACCAGTACCAGCGGTATCCGAGCCTCCAGGGCAGCATTGATGTAATCGAGGTCAACGTCGCAACCGGCGAGGATCAGACCATCCACCCTGTTCTCCCGCGAAAACTTGGCGATCTTTTTCAGGTCCTCGCCCTTCTCGGACAGGGTGGCGAAGAGGAGATGATAACCCTCGAGACGCAGGACATCCTCCACGCCCTCCATCACCCGCCCGTAAAACGGGTCGGCAACCAGCGAACGTATCCGCCGGTTGAACAGGATGCCGATGTTTTCACTGCGTGAGCGAGCCGCACGGAAACCGTCGGCCGTCAAGGGGTAGCCCAACTCCTTGGCGACCTGCAGGACGCGCTCGCGAGTGGATTGGCTGATACGCCCTTTCATGTTGAGCACCCTGGAGACCGTGGCGAGAGAAACATCCGCTTGTTTGGCAATATCTTCTATCCTGACCGTGGCTCTCGACCCGCTTTCCCGAATGAGCAATTCACCAACCAATTTGCGCACCATTTGCCCGAAAAAACCTAACTAAAGTCTTGTTCGCGCGGAGGCCATGGCATTTGCGCAACGCCCAGGCAGGTGTCGGCGCCGCCGTAGTATACCAGCAGCCGGTCGCCCCGAATGACATGGCCGTTGCTGAAGACGACGTTCGGCACCCAACCGTCCCGCTCCCAAGCCAATTCCGGTTCAAGGATGGGCCGCTCCTGGCGGTGAATGACCGTGGAAGGATCGTTGAGATCGAGCAATGCCGCGCCAAGACGATAGACGTTGTCGGTATCGGCGGCATGATAGATCAAGAGCCAGCCCTGCGGCGTCTTTATGGGCGGGCCGGCGGCGCCGATCCTGCCGGCCTCCCAGGTGTCCGGCCGTGTTCGCATGATGATTTTATGGTCGGTCCAGATGCGCAGATCTTGCGAGTAACACAACCAAATATCCGGGTAGCGGCGATGGAGCAGGACGTAGCGGCCGCCAATCCGTTCCGGAAAGAGCGCCGCGTCTTTGTTCGGTTCATCAAGGACCACGCCGTGCCTTGTCCAGTTGATCAAATCGGTCGAACTCGCCATGCAGATGCGGTAATCGCCGTCGAAACGCCCGCCAAAGCCGGTGTAGGTCATATAGAATTTGCCTTCCAAATACGTTATCCGCGGATCTTCCACGCCTCTCTCTTCCTGGCCGCCACAGCCGGAGAAGGCCGGCTCCGCTTCGCGCTCAAACCGCATGCCGTCAGCGCTGACGGCATGGCCAAGGCGCGATATGTATCTGCCATAACGTTCATGGCAGGGAAGATCGGTAGCCCGGTAAAAAAGGTGAATCTTGCCCGCATGCGAAACGGCGGCGGCATTGAAGACCGCGGATCGTTCCCAGGAATGCGCGGCGATGGGCTGCAGGATTGGCTGCAGGGAGAGACGCTGTAGTTTGAGCATGGCGGACCTCCGATGCAAATTAACCAGGTAGTTTGCTCATAGTTTGCGCATGGATCATTTCTACCTGAGTGCCGATATTCCTTCTTTGCGGAAAATTTTCCTCGCGCATGGCTGTCGGCGGCGGGATCGTATGACAACTGCGTCATCGTTGCGGAGGCCGAGAAGGCCAGGCTCCCGCCAACGGGGAGGGCGGAAAGCGAGGGGTGATATCCGGCAGACCGTGATCGGAGAGGCCATAATGGCGCGGACCGCGCAATCTCTCAGGGGCGGCGGCAGACGGCCCGCCGGAGTTCAGGCCGTCTTCCTCATCATGCGGGCTATGCCGCGAAGATCTCCTTTAACGGGATCGCCAACCCCTCCAGCACCCTGGATTCAGCCGTCTCGGCCCCTTTGAAGACCCGATAATCGGCGATCTCCCCGGCTTCGAACCTGTAGATATAGATCTCGCGGTTATCGGGGTTGACGAGCCAATACTCGCCGACCCCGCCCGCCATGTAGACATGCGTCTTTTGGAACATATCCTTGCTCCGCGTGGCTTCCGAGAGTACCTCCACCACCAGGGAAGGAACGCCGGTATACCTGCCGCGGTCGCTGACATTTTCCGGATCGCAGACCACAACGATGTCGGGCTGGACGATGTTCTCCTTCTCATCATCGAAGAGAGTAACGTCGAAGGGAGCCGTCACGGGTTTGCACCTTTTCCCGCGCGACCAGGCATGGATCGTGCTGAACAATTCCCCGATGATCCGCTGATGCTCCCACGTCGGGGAGGCCAATAGGTAGACCTGGCCGTCGATGTATTCATACCGGGCGTCGCTGGCTTCCGAGAGTTTGCGGAATTCCTCCACGGTCATGCGCTGGCGATTCGTCCCATACGCGGCCGCGCCTTCGGCCGCTTTAAGCGTTTCGGCGCGCGGTTCCTCCCAGCGCCTTAGCACGGCGATCCGTTTGCCGTTCCGGGTGATGTAGACCTCCTCCACCTGCGCGAGCTTCAGGTAGGTGCCGAAGTTGTTCTGGACCTCGGTCGAGGTAACCTCCATGACATCGCCCCATTTAGCTAAGAGATATCGGTTAGCCAATTAGATTATATGTTAATCGGAATATGCTGTCAATCAAGGAAGGTTGCCCACGCGCCCATCGCTAGGGCTTGCCGATCGACGCCCTGGACGCCGGTTTCTCGCTAGTCAGGCTCGGTGATCGGCCGGAGCGAGCGGGGGGTCTTGCTTGTGCCCCGGGGAGAATCCGGGCCGGGCGATCGCGGCCTTTTTCCGACACTTGCGAGAGGCCCCAACCCCTGGCGGGCGATCCGCTGGGGACTGGAGGGAGGGGTCGTCCCGGGGATGTCGAATGGATCTTCCGCTTATCTTCCATAGGGGGTCAACGGGAATGTCGGCCAAAAATCCTGGCGAAAAGCATCCGGGGCAAACGGCCTGGCAAATCTGGCAGGATCGTCTCGACCTCGACAAAATCAGTCTTTATGAATCCTTGTTCGCCTTGGGAAACGGCTATATCGGCACCAGGGGCACGTTCGAAGAGGGCCTCGCGGTGAATGGGAGTTGCGAAGGGACATATCTCAACGGCTTCTACGAGACGAGCGCGATTACCTACGGAGAGATCGCTTACGGTTACCCCGAGATAAACCAATCGATGCTCAACGTGACCAATGGAAAAGTCATTCAGCTCTACTTGGAAGAAGAGCCGCTGGATATGCTCACGGGCGAGATACTCTTCTTCCGCCGGGTGCTCGACTTGCGAGATGGGGTGTTGCGCAGATCGCTGATATGGCAATCCCCTCGAGGGAAGCAGGCCAGGATCGAGACCGAGAGGTTGGTTTCTTTGGTCAACCCCCATCTCATGTCGATCGCCTATGCCGTCACCCCGCTCAATTTCAGCGGCGATGTACGCATAGTCTCCGCGCTGGACGCCGATGTCGCGAATACAACCGCCGGCGCCGACCCCCGCGTCGGTTCCTCGCTTGTGGGCAGATGCCTTTTGGTCGAGGACAAGTTCAATCTCAACGGGGTCTGCGGCTATAGACAGCGCGCCAAGAGCAGCGGCTCAATCATGGCCTGCGCCATGGCGCACCAGGTTGAGACCGGCGCCGCGTGCTCGACCGGCGGGCAAGAGAACGGGGACAGGCTGGAGGTCCATTTCAAGGCGTCCTTGGCGCGCGGACAGCAGCTCAAGATCGTGAAACACGTGGCGTACATAACAACCCGCGAATGCGCGGCCGATCAGGTCTTGCCCAAAGCATTGGCCCTGGTCCGGCGGGCGGCCGCAGACGGCTACGCGGAGATCGGGCGGCGGCAGGGAGAGTATCTGGCGGATTTCTGGCGGCGCAGCGAGGTCGAGATCAAGGGCGATCCGGCGTTACTCGAGGGGCTGCGGTTCAATATGTTCCATCTCCTGCAGTCCGTCGGGCGGGACGGGTCGACCAGCATCGGGGCCAAAGGCCTGACCGGCGAGGGATATAACGGCCACTACTTCTGGGAGGCCGAAACCTACATTCTGCCATTCTTCCTCCATACGCAGCCGGAGATCGCCAGACAGCTCCTGACTTTCCGTCATCACACGCTCGACAAGGCGCGCCGACGGGCGCGGCAGATGTCCCACCCGCGCGGCGCCCTCTTTCCGTGGCGCACGATCGATGGCGATGAATGCTCCGCCTATTACCCCGCAGGCACGGCTCAATATCATATCAACGCCGACATCGCCCTGGCCCTTCGCAAATACATCGAGGCCACGGACGACAGCGAGTTCCTTGCCGACAAGGGCGCCGAGATCCTGTTCGAGACGGCCCGGCTCTGGGCGGACCTCGGGACCTTTAGCGCCAAGAAGGGGGGCCGATTCTGCCTGAACGGCGTAACCGGTCCCGACGAATATACGGCGATCGTGGACAATAACTTCTACACCAATCTCATGGCCAGGGAAAACCTCCTATACGCATGCCAGGTCGCGGATTGGCTGCGGCGGAACCGTGCGCGTGAGTATGACGCCCTGGCCGCCCGCCTGGGCCTGACCGAAGAGGAGATCGGCTTCTGGCGGCGGGCCGCGGAAGGCATGTATCTGCCGTACGACGAGGAACTCCGGATCCACCCCCAGGACGATACGTTCTTGGCCAAGAAGGCATGGGATTTCGCCCGGACGCCGGCGGATCGCTACCCTCTCCTGCTGCACTACCATCCGCTGGTCATCTACCGGCATCAGGTCTGCAAGCAGGCCGACGTCGTGCTGGCCCTCTTCCTGCAGGGGGACAAATTCACCATCGAGGAAAAGCGCCGCGACTACGATTACTACGAACCGCTGACCACGCACGACTCCTCGTTGTCCCCGTCCATTTTCAGCATCGTGGCCAGCGAGATCGGATACCGTGACAAGGCATACGACTACTTCCTCCGCAGCGCGCGGATGGATCTGGACGACCTCTACGGCAACACGGACTCCGGGATTCACGCGGCGAACATGGCCGGTTCGTGGATGGCCCTGGTCAACGGGTTCGGCGGGATGAGAACCCACGGCGGCATGCTGCAATTCCGGCCGTATCTTCCCGCCGGTTGGCGGGAATACAGCTTCCGCGTCACTTTCCGCGGGAGGCTGATCGAGGTGACGGTCAACGCCGGGGAGGTCCAATACGAGCTTCTCGAGGGCGATCCACTGGATATCCGGCACCAGGACACCGTGATTCGGCTGGGCGGGGAGCCAACGGTCCTTGCCACACGAAATGTCCCGCCGGAGGCGGGCGAGGATCGTTGAGGCCCAAGAGTATGTTCAACAATCCGCGACCGACGCGGCCGACTCCCGCTGCAGGCCTGGAAGAGGTTGGCCGTCCTGCCGGATGAAAGCTTGCGGCCAATTCAACTTCAATGGTGGCGTTGGTACTCGCCCGGGCGCAACAAGAGGGGCTGGAATGTATATACGTGACTGCATAAGGGGGCATGCGTCGACACCAGAAAAGATGGGGCGCGGCGAAAAAGAGGCGCCGCGATCGGCGCCATTCTTGTTAACCCGCAACAGCCGGCGAATCGGATGAGGTCTGATGGGGTAGATACATTCTCTGCTCGCGGTCGTAGTCTTGCACGCGAAGCAGATCCGCGGGATTGCCGGCCTATCACCGCCGGGCACGCGTATGCATGAATGAATATAGGCCTTGACCTTGTATTACGGGTCGACGATGATGTTATAGGACCCGGTGCATATTGGGCTTGTCCGCCGGCGCGGGCTACGGCGCCCTTACAAGGAGTGCTTCATGGGCTCGGGAAATTCTCGTTCGCACTTTCATCTTCGCGGCCCGGCTAATAGTAGCGAACCGGGAGCCCGCGGCCGGAAAAGCCCGAAAAACGGAGGGTAATCGAATGGCAGACTCGCGGTTGACGATCGGCGTGCCAAAGGAGATCATGGAGCACGAGCTGCGGGTGGCCGCCATTCCGGCCACAGTGAAGAAGCTCGTTGCGGCCGGAGCGCGGGTGCTCGTCGAGTCCGGGG
>JBLNCE010000084.1:0-15671 GCA_050260415.1 Bacteroidota bacterium
TTGCCCTTTGCCTTTTGCCTTGATTCTAATGCAGCACCTGCAGATCGTTGGCCTTTGCCAGGCGAAGGAGGTACATATACTTCCTCTCCGCCGCCTCCATGGAGTAGATCGCCTGATCGACGAGGTCCGGTTCGCTGACGCATTCAAAGTAGCGCCGCGCGTTATACCATTCGGTGCGCGCTTCCTCCACCGCCTCTTCCAAAGCCGGAACGACCTCCGTCGCTGTTTCCAGACCCAAGAGGCGTGCGCGCACGGCTTTGAAACGGTCCTGCCAACTAGCGCCAGTCGAGGCCAAAGTCGCATTCCCTCCACCAATTCGTCCATATGCAGTATTAACCGGTGGAGGAAAGATTATGCGCGCGCGCTACATCTCGCTGCGGCCCGCCAGGGCCTTACCCAGGGTGATCTCATCCGCGTATTCCAAGTCTCCGCCGACCGGCAAACCCCGCGCCAGGTGAGTAACGCGGATACCCAGCGGCTTGATCAACCGCGCCAGGTAAAGCGCGGTTGCGTCCCCCTCCACGTTCGGGTTGGTGGCGACAATCAACTCGCGCGCTTGACCCTCCGCCAATCTGGCCAACAATTCCTTGAGGCGCAGGTTCTCCGGGCCGATCCCTTCCAAGGGTGACAACGCCCCGCCGAGCACGTGGTAGACGCCGTTGAACTCCTTGGTCCGCTCAAGGGTGATGACGTCTTTGGGCTCTTCAACCACACAGATTACGGCGGTGTCGCGTCTGGGGTCCGAGCAGATCGCACAGGGATCGACCTCCGTAAGCTGCCCGCAGACCGAACAATAGACCACCCTGTCCTTGGCCGCGATCATCGTCTTGGCCAGCGAGATGAGTTCTTCACGCGGCCGACTCAAGAGATGGAGCGCCAAACGCTGCGCGGTCTTTGGCCCGATGCCGGGTAAGCGGCTCAAGGCGGCGATGAGGTTCGTGACCGATACCGGATACAGCATGCTCAGGTCAGTCCGGGTATCTTCATACCGCCCGTGAACCTGGCCATAGCGCCGCCGGCCATCTCTTGCGCCTTCTTTAGGCCATCGTTGACCGCGGCTAGGATCAGATCCTCGAGCAGCCCGACGTCCTGTGGATCCAGGGCGGCCGGATCGATCTTGAGCGCCTTGAGTTCCAGATGGCCGCTGACCGTGACCTGCACCGCGCCCCCGCCCGCGGTGGCGTCAACCGTCCGTGTGCCCAACTCTTCCTGAATCTTAGCCATTTCCGCCTGCATCTTTTGAATCTGCCGCAGCATCTGCATATTACCCGCCAAGAGACTATTCCTCCTCCACGACTCCGTCAAAGAGCCTGACCGTCTCCGCCACCGGATCGGGTGCCTGCTTGGCGGGCTCCGCTTCGATGGGGCCCACTTCGCAACGGAGCGCCAGCGTCCGGCCGAAGACCTCCGCCAGGATTTGCTCGACGATACCGCGATCCACCTCCACTTTATCCGCGAAGAGTTTGGAGGTGAAGCGCAGGACAAAGGCCTGCCCCTTGCAACCTTGGGGCTGCGCGTGTTGCGCCAACAGGGCGCAAAGGCTGGGTTTGACCTTGCGCAGCTTGGCCTGGACCATCGGCCAAGCCGCGTTTTCCGGCGTTTTTGCGGCCGCGGCGGCCGTATCAAGGTCCCGTGCTTTCTTCGGCGCCGTAGGTGCTCCCGGGGCCGGATGCGGCCCGGCCGTCGGACGTTCCTCGCGCGCGGCGCGCGGCGCGGGTGCCGGAAGGGTCTCAATCCCCGCCGTCAGTTTGATCAGCGCCAGATCCAACGGCAGACGCGCCTCCCCGATACGCTTCTGGTCGGCGGCCGTGGCCGCGAAGATCTCCACCGCCTGCAGCAGGCGCTCGGCACCGATTGCCGCCGCCAGTTCACGCCAGGTCGCGGCGTCGTCCGGGGGAATGACCTGGAGCGGGGCGGGCTTGCGGCTGACCGCGAGTACCAGGAGGTCCCGCCAGAGCGTGGTCGCCCCGCGCGCGAACTGCGCCAGATCCTTTCCGGCCGCCCCGACTTCGGCTAGGACGGAGAGGGCTTCCCCTGGGTCGCGATCCTTCGCCGCGAGCGCAAGGCGCCGGTAGACCTCGAGATCGACCAGGCCCAAGACCTCCCGCACGTCACTCCGGGTTATTTTTTTGCCGGCGTGGGCCGCCGCCTGTTCCAGAAGGCCGATCGCGTCGCGCATACCGCCTGAGGCTTGTACCGCCAACAGCTCCAGGGCGGCCGGCTCAATTTCGATCTCCTCCGCGCGCGCGATTACCGCCAGATGCCCGGCGATCTCCGCGACGCTGAAGCGTTTGAACTCAAAGCGCTGGCAGCGTGAGAGCACCGTGGCGGGCAGCTTATGGGCTTCAGTGGTCGCAAAGACGAAGATGACTTGCGGCGGCGGTTCCTCGAGCGTCTTGAGCAAGGCGTTGAAAGCCTCACCGGTCAGCATGTGCACTTCATCGATGATATAGACGCGGAATCTTCCCTCCGCCGGGACGAATTTTACCTTTTCCCTGAGGTCGCGGACTTCGTCGATCCCCCGGTTGGAGGCCCCGTCGATCTCCTGTACATCGAGGGAGATGCCCGCCGCGATTCGCTGGCAACTCGGGCATTCACCGCAGGGGTCGCCGTCCACGGCCTCCGCGCAGTTAACCGCTCTGGCCAGGAGCTTGGCGGCCGTGGTCTTGCCGGTGCCCCGGGGACCGCAAAAAAGGTAGGCGTGCGCCACCCGGTTCTGGGCCACGGCATTGCGCAAAGTGCGCACCACGTGAGGCTGTCCCACGAAATCGGCAAAACGCCGCGGCCGCCACTTACGGTATAAGGCCAGGTATTCCACGCTCACACCCCCTTCTCTTCTATTCGCGTCCGCCGGGGTAACTCCTTCACACAAAGCGCGGCGGGTCCGCAAGTAGTTGGCGCGTGCGCCGGACGGTATTGAAGAAAATTTTTCTTTACGAGTAAATTTATGAAGGAATTTCTACACGAATAGCGAAATATGCCTGAGAAGAGGTGAGACCCATGAGCACCGGGCCCATGACCCTCGACGAACAGACAAGCGGCCGGATAAGGGCGGAATACGCCCAGCTCAGCCGGACCGAGCAGAAGATCGCCGACTACCTGTTGGGGCAGGCGCCACGTGGCCAGATCTTTTCCATCTCGGATCTCGCCCTTGAGACGGGAGTAAGCGAGGCCACGCTGGTCCGTTTCAGCAAGCGTTTGGGCTACACGGGGTTTCTGGACTTTAAAAAGGCTTTTTTTGGTGAACGCCTGGTATCGGCCCGTCAAGCCGCCCCGCCTCCCTACGAGGAGTTGACGGAGACCGACGAGCCGCCGATCGTCCTGCGCAAAGTCTTCGCGCTCATGCACGAGTCCCTGGAGAGTTCGCTGCGGCGGATAGACCAGGAGAGTTTCACGCGGGCCGTCGCGTGCATGGCCGAGGCCGATCTGATCGAATTTTGGGCGCACGGGGGCTCCAATCACATCGCGCAGAATGCGGCCATTACCTACCTTCGCTTCGGCCTGCGCTGCACCGTCTACGATCCGCTCCTGCACGCCGGGGCGATCGAGCAGACCAGCCCGCGCGACGTGGTGGTCGGCGTCTCACATACAGGCATGACCGAAGGGGTGATCCGGGCGGTGGCTCGCGCCCGGGAACGCGGGATCCGGACAGTATGCTTAACCAACACGCCAGGATCGCCGCTCGCCAGCGCAGCGGAGGTGGTTCTCCTGACCTCCGTCAGCTCGCCGCGACCGATCAGCGACGTCGGCGTTTCACGTGTTGCCCAGGCGGCGGTGCTCGACGCCCTGGGCGTCGCCGTAGTCCAGTACTTAAAGAGGCGAAAGGAAACCGGCCCTGGCCGCTTGGATAGGGAGGTTTGAGGAGCTTTGTCTATGCAGCGTAACGCGGAAGGACTCGCGCAAAACCGCGGACTCTCCTGGTCCTCCAAGGCGCGGCTGTTTCTCGGCAGACCGGTGGTCTGGCTCTCCCTCCTGCTCATTTTCATTCTGGCTTACTTGGCGCTCGTCCCCTTAATTCAGATGGTCCTGGCCTCCCTCAGATGGGATGAGGGAGACGTGCGGTTGAGCCGCGACGCCCAGCCCGGCGCATTTACGTTTTTCCACTGGACCCGCGTGCTCAAGAGCCCTCTTTCCTCCTTCATGTTCTTCGAGCCGCTAAGCAATACGCTCGTAGTGGCGATCGGCGCCACTTTGGTGGCCTTGGTCCTTGGCATCACCTTGGCCTGGCTCCTCGAGCGTTCGGACCTGCCCGGAAACAAGCTGCTATCGTGGCTGGCTCCGATACCCTACATGATGCCCTCGTGGTACCTGGCCTTGGCCTGGATCGTGTTGTTCAAAAACGATCGCATCGGGGGCGCCACCGGCCTCCTACAGGGTATCATCGGGGTGGAGCCGCCCAATTGGATCAGTTATGGTCCGATTCAGGCCATTGCGCACATCATTGGGAAGGGCGCGATGGCCGATCTTCGGCCTTGTGGCGCTATTTTATCTGGTGGCGGTGGCCATGCCCTTCATTCTCCTGGCCTGGCAATCCCTGATGAAGATAGAAGGCAACTATAGTCTGAGTAATCTGACTCTGGACTATTGGCTCGGCCGGGGCTCGGGCACGGTACCTCCCGGTCTGCTCCGCAGCCCTATCGTGGGGCAGATTCTCCAAAACACGCTCAAGGTGGCCTTATTCTCCGGACTGATCTGCGCCTTCCTCGGGCTGCTCATCGGCTATGGCGTCGTTCGTCTTCGCGGTAGGCTGCTCTCGCGTCTCTTGGAACAAGTCTCTTTTCTCCCCTACCTCATTCCGTCAATTGCCTTCGGCGCAATATACCTGACCATGTTCGCCCGCCCGGTCGGTCCGATCCCCACCCTCTACGGCACGTTGACGATCCTGGTCCTGATCTCGTCCGTCAAGTACCTGCCGATGGCGGCGCGCACGGGAACCGCCGCCATGATCCAGGTCGGCCAGGAACTCGAGGAAGCCGCCATGGTGCAAGGCGCCGGGTGGTGGCGCCGTTTCCGGCGCGTGTTATTGCCCCTGACCAAGACTGGCGCCGTCACTGGCTTCCTTTTCACATTCATCAGCGCCATGAAGGAATTGAGTTTGGTCATCATCCTGGTCACGCCCAAGACGGCCACCCTGAACACTCTGACCTACCGCTACGCGGAACAGGGTTTCAGTCAATAGACGGACATCATCATCCTTATCATCGTGTTCTTTATTCTGGTCGCCAACTCCGTCGCCCGCCTCTTTGGCGGAGAGAAAACGGGCAAGAGGCTGGGAGGTTAGATACACCATGCCGGGTATCCGCATCGAACACCTGGAGAAGCGCTTTGGCCATACCACGGCCGTCCACGATCTGTCGCTGGGGATCGCGGAGGGTGAATTCGTATCGTTTCTGGGCCCCTCGGGTTGCGGCAAGACCACTGTCCTGCGCTCTATAGCCGGGCTGGAAATGCCCGATATTGGCCGGATATTCCTGGGCGAACGGCTGGTTTTCTCGTCCGCGCAGGGTTTCTTCCTGCCCCCGGGACGGCGCGGCATCGGGATGGTTTTTCAGAATTACGCCTTATGGCCTCATCTTACCGTAGCTGCCAACGTGGCGTTCGGGCTGGCGGTGGCGGGAGTTAAACGGGACGCGCGGAGGGAGCGGGTAAAGGCGGCCCTTCGCTTACTCGGGATCGAAGATCTGATCGACCGATATCCATCGGAGCTGTCGGGAGGACAACAACAACGAGTGGCATTGGCGCGCGCGATCGTCACGGAACCCCCGATCTTGTTGCTCGATGAACCCCTGTCCAACCTAGACGCCAAGCTCCGCCTGCAAATGAGGACCGAACTCCAGCGTTTGCACCACCAACTGGGGTGTACGATTATCTACGTGACGCACGACCAAACGGAGGCCATGACGCTCTCGAACCGCGTGGTGCTGATGCGCGGGGGGATGCTCCAGCAAGTGGAGACGCCGCGGACCATTTACCATCATCCGGCCAATGTCTGGGTGGCCGATTTCATCGGCAATCCCAGCGCCAATATTCTCGACGGCACCGTGGCGCCAAGCGGGCACAAAATCACGCTTCACTGCGGGCTGGAGCTGAGACTGTCGCGATATCGCCTCGAGCCAAACCAGAGAGTCAAGATCGGCATGCGGCCCGAGGACATACAGATCGGGGCGATTCCAGGCCGCCTTTCCTTCAGCGGTTTTGTGCATTCGGTGCAACCGGCCGGCAATGAAACCATCGTCCAGGCCAGGTTGGGCAGTGATATCATTACCATGCGGATCGTGGGTGAACTGGATTGGGCGCTGGAGAGGGAGGTGAGTCTATGCCTTGACGAGCGCAAGTTACTAGTCTTCGACGCTGTCTCCGGTGATCTCATTTCCGAGAGCAGAGAGTGTTCCGCTATAGGTTTGGTTCCGGATGGGGACGATGTCCGAGCGTGAAAGGAGAGTTCCAGGATGAAACGCAAGACAACGAGCCTGGTCTTTCTGTCCTTGTTGCTGGTGTGCGTTATCATGCTCTCCCCTATCTCGGCCCAGGACGCTAAATCGATCGAAGCCGCCAAGGCCGAGGGTAAAGTGGTTGTCTACTCCTACAGTTCGCGTATTGCTGATGTCAAGCAGTCGTTTGAAGCGGCTTATCGCGGTATTACCGTCGAGGCCAGCGACATGAAGACCTATGACTTGCTCGAGAAGATCAGCCGCGAATATGCTGCGGGCATCAACAACGCCGACGTGATTTTTACCTCCGACGGAGAGGGGACCCTGATCAACGGCCTGTTGAAACGGAAGGTGGTTACCAACTACACGCCCCCCGATCTGGTCGGCATTATCCCCCGGGAGCTGAGGTCGCCTCTGCTCGTGCTGATGACCCAGTTCAACGTGCCGTTTTACAACACCACCGTGTTCAAAGCGCCGCCCATCGATTCCTGGTGGGATCTGACCCGTCCCGAATGGAAGGGCAAAGTGCTGATGCAAGATCCACTCAGCTCCGCCGAGACGCTGGGGATGTTGATCGGCATGGTTCAGCACGCTGAGGAAATGGCTGCGTCATACCAAAAGGAATTCAGCCAGGCGATCCAGCCCAAAAAAGGCGAGACCGCGGCCCATGAGTTCATGCGTAGACTGATCGCGAACGATCCGGTCTTCATGAGTTCGGGCAGCGATGTCGTGGAAGCCGTCGGCCGGAGCGATAAACAGATCGTGGGATTGGCCAGTTCGCCAAAACTGCGGGATGTGATAAACAAGAAACTGCCTCTGACGGTCGCGAGGAGAGCGCCGTCTTGATTGGCAAGGAGGGTTCACCGATCGACGCCAAGGCGGGCGACATTCCGGCAAGGTTATCCGTGATGAATGGCCGCGGCATGCAGCCGAAGGAGCGCGATGATGCGGGCCTCGCTCAAGATAGCCCTCGGCGTAACGGATTCAGGCGGGCGCCAACAGGAGTGATTCTGTGCCAGGAACATTGCTGCTTTTTGATATCGACGGCACTTTGATTCGCGCGAGCGAGGCCGGCCAAACCGCCTATATCAAGACGATACGGACCTTGTACCACGTGACGGTGGATCTCGGCGCCGTGCAGATCTCCGGTAAGACGGATCTCGCCAATTTACGCGCCCTGGTCGAAGCCTACGACTTGGATCCGCGTCTGGCGAAAGACGATGATCTGGTCGCCACCTATCTGCATCACCTGAGGGAAACGGTGCAAGCCGATCCGGGCGTGGTATGTCCCGGCGTAAGATGGCTGCTCGACACGCTCGCCGTTCAGAGGGACATGCGGCTGGCTCTGGGCACGGGCAATCTGGAGTCCGGGGCCCGGATCAAGCTGGCCGCGCACGGCCTGAACATCTTTTTCCCCACGGGGGGGTTCGGCAGCGATGCCGCGGAGCGCGCCGAGGTCATCGCGGCGGGGATCGCCAAGGCGGAGGCCTGGTTTGGCGAAAGGTTCGCAAAGGTTGTGGTGGTGGGTGACACCCCGCTCGATGTCGCGTGCGCCAGGGCGAACGGTGTACATAGTATTGCCGTGGCCACGGGCGCGTTCGGCCTGGAGGAACTGCGGCAAGCCGGGGCGACGCTGGTCTTGCCCGATCTGACCGGAACGAAGGCATTCGTGGATGCCGTGGGCGCCCTCGCGCCCACCGGGCAGGTTGAAGAAGAGGTTGGTTAGCGAAGCGGGTCCCGCTGATTTCGGCGGGACCCGCCGTCATCTCAGGAGCCACCCCGGGACGAGGCGCAGGAGTGGTATTCGGCAGGGCAAAGTTTACGCCACCATCGCCTCCCGGAAACCAAGCTTTTTACAAGATCGTCCGCCTGACTTCCCGCACAAGGAACATCCTTGCGCATCCTTCGCAGCCCATCGCCTACTTCGGAATCCTCTTCCTCCCCGGCAGGGATTCGGACCTGACCGCCCGAAATATATAGACGGTCTAGCGATGGGAGGCCGGCGATGCGCTACCAATACATCCCATATCTCTGGGCGCTTCTTGCCTCGGCGGTCATCTCCACCGCATTGGGATCGTACGCCGCCAGGCACCGGACCGTACATACCGCGCCCGCCTTCGCTTTATGCATGTTAGCCATTACCGTCTGGACGATTGCCAACGCCCTAGAAATGGCGGGCCTCGATCTTCCCACCAAAATATTCTGGGCCAACGTGCAATACCTTCCCATCACCATGACGCCGATCCTCTGGAACGTCATGACGCTCCAACTGACCAACAGGGGCCATTGGGTCTCCAGACACCGGCTCCTGGCGATGTGCGTCATCCCCGTCATCACCAACGTGCTCATCTGGACCAATCCCTGGCATGGGTGGATGCGCCAGGGCGTCCATCTGGACACGGCCGGCCCCTTTCCCGTGGTGGGCAAGACTTACGGGCCCTGGTTCTGGGTCCATACCGTCTACAGCACCATCTTCAATCTGACGTCTCTGTCCCTCTTGGCAAGAGCGCTTATCGACCGGGTACTCCTCTATCGACGCCAGGTACGGGCCCTATTCACCGGGCTTGTCCTGATTTTCGTGGTCAATGTCCTCTATTTCCTGGGTCTCAGTCCCGTCAAGCGCCACGATTTGACGCCGGTATTCTTCGGCATCGGCGGTTTGATCTCGGCGTGGGGGCTCTTTCGCCACCGATTCTTCGACGTGGTGCCCATCGCGCGCGCCACCGTGGTCGAGCGGATGGACAGCGCGGTCGGCGTGCTCGACACCCAGAACCGGATCATCGATCTCAATCCCGCCGCGGAGAAAGTCCTCGGTTGTACCGCATCCCAGGCCGTCGGCCGCCGGGTGGAGGAAGTCCTTCACAATGAGGAGTTGATTGCGGCGTGCAAAGACCATGCCGTGACACGCATGGAGCTCGCCTGGGGCACGGACGAACAACGATTTTATGAAATCTACTTTTCCAATTTTTGCGACAAAAATGGGCGCACCATCGGACGCCTGATCGTGGCGCACGATGTGACCGAGAACAAGTTGGCGCAGGTACAATTACGGACGCAGCAACAGGCCCTGCTCGTCTTGGAGGAAAGAGAGCGGCTGGCGCGCGAACTACATGACAGCCTCGGACAGGTCCTGGGCTACGTGAATGTGCAGGCACAGGCGGTCCGGGAAATGCTTGCCTCCGGCCAGACGGCGGCGGCGGACAGCAGCTTGTGCCGTCTGTTCACCGTGGCGCAGGAAGCGCACACGGACGTCCGGGAGTTCATCCACGGAGTCAAGGCCGCTGTCCGTTTCGAGCAGGGCTTCCTCGCCGCCCTGCAAGAGTACATTCACCGGTACCAGGAGCTCCACGGCATCCGGACGGAAGTGCTCGATGCCGGCGGGTTCAATGAATCGGTTCTTGACCTTCAGAGCCAGGTACAACTCATCCGCATCATTCAAGAAGCCCTCACCAATGTGCGAAAACACGCCAACGCCGGCTCCGTATGGATCACTCTGAGTACGGCCGGCCAAGCGGCTGTGGTCATGGTGGAGGATGACGGTACCGGGTTCGTGCCGCCCGCGCAGGGGGGCGCGGGCGGGCAGAGTTATGGCCTGCAAGTAATGCGCGAACGCGCGGCGCAGATCGGGGGCGCCGTGCGGGTGGATTCCTCTCCAGGCCGCGGCACCAAAGTCGTGGTAACCGTGCCTTTCCGGACCCAAGCGCTGCATCGATCCGTCTTGGCCGAGACCACGTCAGGGATGGTGAAGTCAATGCGAGTTCTGCTGGTCGACGACCACGCCCTCTTTCGCGAAGGATTACAGAGCTTGCTGGCTACGCGCGGTTATCAGGTGGTCGGCACCGCCTGCGACGGCGTGGAGGCGCTGGAAAAGGCCCGTGCGCTACAGCCGGACGTCATATTGATGGATATCCAGATGCCGCGCTGCAACGGCCTGGCCGCCACCCGTCTCATCAAGGCGGAAATGCCCGCCGTGCGAATCGTGATCCTGACCATGTCCGAGGATGACGAGCATCTTTTCGAAGCCATCAAGAGCGGCGCCTCGGGGTATTTGCTCAAGAATCTGGGCGCGGATGCCCTCTTCGATCTACTTGCCGGTTTGGCCAGAGGCGAAGCCCCTCTTTCGCCGGGTTTGGCCGCGAAAGTATTGCATGAGTTTGCCCGCCAAAGGGATACATCCGCGCCAACCACCGAAACGGACGCCAACAGGGAAGAGGTTGAACTGACCCCGCGGCAGGCGGAGATCCTTGCCCTGGTATCCCGGGGGTTGACCTATAAGGAAGTGGGGGCTTCGTTGTATCTAAGCGAACGGACAATCAAGTACCATATGGGCGAGATCGTGGAGCGGCTCCATCTCAAGAACCGGCATGAAGTGTTGGCTTATGCGAAAAGGATGGGCTTGGCGGAGTAGATGCCTTCAAGACCACAAGCGAATGGTGGTGGCAAAAAGTACAGTCCGCAGACTGTACTTTTTTTACCCCTTGCCTGTACTCGGACTGTACCTCGGTACAGTGGCGGCCCGGCGGAAGACCATTTAGAATGATGCTTGTAGAGTCGCCCTGCGAACCGGAGGTGTCGTGATGATAGCCCGGCCCGTCGTGGCACTGTATGGCGAATCCCTGTTCATGGCCGGCCTTGAGGCCCGACTTGCATGCGGAACCGGACTCGAAATCGTTCATGCAGGCGGCGCCCCGGCGGACACCGCCGACCGCCAGAACGCGATCCTGCCCGACGTGGTCCTTTTCGACCTGGATACTTGCGACGCGCGCCAGGTTCTCCTCGGCCTGCTACATCAGCCCGGCCTCATCATGATCGGTCTGAGCCCAAAGGGCAACCGAGCCGTTCTCTGCTCGAGCCAACCGTATACTTTGCAGACCACCAACGACCTGCTGGACGTGATCGAAGGCCGGTTGCGCGCTCTTGCTTGAGCCCATAGTGCGAAAACTCTTTGATTGGTTGCGCCATCAGGAGGGTCCTTAAAGCCCATAAGCACAGGAGGCGATGGGATGAACGAGCGGCCAGTGGTTGTCCTGTACGGTGATTCCATGCGTCTTGCCAGCTTGGAACTGAGCCTCCGGCTTGAATCCAGCCTGGACGTGGTAAGGTACGATAGCATCACGGCAAGCGACGATGAACTCCGCCCCGATTTGGTGCTCTTTGACTTGGACGCCGACGATGCGTTGAACGTCTTCACCCATTTTCAGAACGGTTCCGGCCGGCCGATACTGGTCGGTCTCGGCCTGGCCGATCGCAGAGCGGTTCTCTTTGCCGGCCAGCCGCGCATGGTGGGCACCGTAACCGATCTCGGAGGGATTATCGGCGATAAGACTCCCGTCTATCATTAACTCATCACCCCCGCCGCCACCTTGAACGGGTCGCTCGCGATCACGCTCGCCGCATACAATTCCATGGCACCGAAATCAGCCGTCTTGTTCCCTGGATCTCCACGATCGACCAGCCTCACCATGACTGGAAAACCCGTCCAGTCCTCGCTGGCAGGGGCCAAAGGCGGCCGGTAGAGCGCCACATTGAAACTTCTCACGCCCAGCCGCAGATAGCGTTCGAGTACACGGTAGACCTCATCGTAGAGCGGCTCGCCCTCCTCGGCCGCCAGGAGCATGACTTCCTTTTCCTTGATCGGCGTCAAGTAAGCCAGACCGCGCACACCGTTCCTGGTCCAGGCCAATCCCAAGCGGTCGTGCACCCTGAACAGATCGTCATAATAGTCGCGCCCCTCCCGGCCGCGGTAACCGAGCGCCGCGCGCCGCAATGCCTCCACCTTGGCGTAGTGCATCGCCCGCGTCATCGTCATCTGCGCATGGCCGTGCACGATGGACGCCCCGCTCTTCCAGAGGCAATTCCAGATAAAGAAATAATATTTTGCCTCCGGGTCGACCGCCAAGGCCGCGGCGGCCCAACGGCGGGCGGTCTCAAAATAGTCCCTGACCGCGGCCTGGCTCAAGGCGAGGGGATCGTGTTCCGCAAAGACCACCAGACCGTGGTGGCCGTCATATTTGGCGACGTTGCTGGCGGAAAGCGAGTGCTTGCCGATAATGCGGCCGAAGGTATCGGCCGGCGTGCCGTCCTCGGGGTGGCAAAACGGATCCCCCTTGCTCCCGGCGAGTACCTGCCGCAACTCCTCGGCGCCCTTGGCCTCGATCGGCCGGCCAGCCCGTAGCTCGTTAAAGAGGGCGCCTTCCATGGTGACCAGGTTGGTAACCTTGATGATGCGTTGGCGCTGTACGGCCTCGACCGAGCCGAAGAACTTGACGATCCAGGCATGCATGGCCGCGGGCGCCACTAGCTCTCCGGTGGTGGTCGAGACGTGGAAGATGCCTTCGCAGAGCTGGCGGTCCTCAGCCGGCATCCCCTCGATCAGGACTGGCAGGTCGGTTATGGTCGCAGTGGTCATCATCGGCTTCGTCACCCCGGCACCTGCGAGAACTGCTCGGGCACGGGATGCTCGGCGCGAATGGCCAGGGCGCGATGGTAGAGTTCGACGTATCTTTCCGCTGATGCGCGCCAGGAAAAGTCCATGCTCATGCCGCGTGCCACCAAGGCACGCCAGGCGTCGCGATGGGCGTAAGCCGTGACGGCCCTGACGATGGCCGTATACATAGCTGCGCTGTCATACGGTCCAAAGGTGAAACCGTTCCCCGTGCCGTGCCCCGGATGGTACTCCTGGACGGTATCGGCCAGTCCGCCCGTACGCCGCACGATCGGCACGCTGCCGTAACGCAGGGCGATTAGCTGACCCAAGCCGCACGGTTCGAAACGGGACGGCATGAGGAAGAGATCGCTGCCGGCGTAGATCCGCTGCGCCAGCGGGGTATTGAAGGTGAGGAACACGGCGGTGCGCGCGGGGAAACGTTCGTGCATCTCCGTGAAGAGTCTATGGTAGCGCTCGTCGCCCGTGCCGAGGACCACCAATTGCAGGTCAAGGTGCGTCAGGAGGGCTTCCGCCACTTCGCCGAGGAGATCGAACCCTTTCTGGTCGGACAACCTGGAGATCATGCCGACCAAAGGCACGTCCGGACTGACCGCCAGCCCCGCTTCGGTCTGGAGCGCCTCTTTGTCGGCGGCTTTCGGCCCCGGGTCGTCCACGGAATAATGGGCGGCAATGTGCGGATCGGTGGCCGGGTTGAGAACTTCGTAATCGATGCCGTTCAAGATCCCGTAGAGCCGGTCCCGGCGCTCCCGGAGCAGCCAGTCGAACCCCTCGCCGTACTCCGGGGTCAGAATCTCCTTGGCATAGGTCGGGCTGACCGTATTGATGCAATCCGCGAAATAGAGGCCGCGGCCCATGAAGTTGATGTGGTTCTCCGGGGAGAGACCCCGCGGCACGTCGAACTCGTGCTTGGCCAGACCCGCGATCTCGAGGACCCGGTGGCCAAAAACGCCCTGATAGGCCAGATTGTGTATGGTGTAGACCGAAGAGGTCCCGGCGAAATGAGGATCCTCCCGGTAGATCGTCGCCAGCCAGTTGGGCACGATCGCGGTATGCCAGTCGTTGCAGTGGATGATGTCAGGCGGCCACGCCAGCCGGCGCGATGCCTCCATGGCGGCCCGGCACAAGAGAATGAAGCGGTCCGCGTCGTCCGGGTACATGTAGATACCCTCGCGGTCATACAGCCGGGGGGCCTCCACGAAGTAGACCGGGACGCCCCGGCCGATCTCGGTGCCCAGGATCTCCACCTGTTCCAACCCGCCGTTCATCGGCACCGGGAAGGGCGCGAGCACCCTGTGCAGCCCAAAACGGTCTTTGTCAATGAAGCCATAGCGCGGCAGGCAGACCCGCACGTCATGCCCCAGTTCACGCAGGGCTTTTGGCAGGGCGCCGACCACGTCGGCCAAACCGCCGGTCTTGGCGAAAGGCACGACCTCGGCCGCCAGCATGAGCACGCGCAAGGGACGATCGTCCATCAATAAACCCCCCAAGGGACGTTTCCCATTTAGTCTCTCCGGGGGGCCGTTTTTTATGGTCGCACTTTTTTACGCCATCCGCACACCGTCTCCCAATATGCGGGATCTCTCCTCACACCTTTTGCCTCATGCCTCACGCCTCATGGCCTTCCGCCTCACGCCTCCCGCCTTCTTCTCTTGACGCGCGACTTGCTTCTCACGACTATTCCCAGGCACGCCAGCACGATCCGTACCATGCCCCGGGCGACGCTCCGGCCGATTGCCCCCAGCACGGTAGAGTAATAGACCAGGCCCGCCAGGAAGGCCAGCCATACAAAGAGCCGCAGATCGCCCCAGGTGCCGAGGACGAGCAGCGGAAAGACCACCATGAGGACGACCGCCCAGAAGCCCATGTCCAGGCAAAACGCCGCTGCTCCGCGCGGCCGCCCGAGCGCGCGCGCCGCCCGCAGCATGTCAAAGAAAAACCCCAGCGCGATACCCCCGAGGAGAAAGAGAAGAAATGCGCTAAACTGCCTGAGCACCGGTTCCGGCATCCATCTCACCGGTCAATCCCTATGCCGGCGACGGCATGGTCATGACAGCCCCTCTTCGCGCGGAGACCGTGCCAAAAATACACGGGATCCACGGCCGGAGACATCGGTTAATGGCCCATCGGCACATATGTAAATGGAAGTCACCAACCTGCCGGTTTCAGAAGGAATTGCCAGAAACGTGTCGAAACAAGGTAGTTATGAATTTCAGTTGGTCTACCAAGCCAGTCTGACCTGGGATCCTGGAGAGTGTTCCCAAATGGCAACAGATAACCTTGTCTAAGAAACCATGCTAGCGCCACTCTGAACAAGCCCTCGGGAAATCAACCTGAAGTCTACGGCCGTTAAGAGCTCCCATGGAGGAAGCAAATGCTTGCCAGAATAGCTCGGCAGCTCGGTGATCGTCTCGCGCGCGCCCTGGAGCTGCCGCAAGAAGCCGCGGATAGGGCGGCGTATGCATTGGAGATTCTTTTTCTATACATCCTGACTCTGGCCGCCATCGCCCTACCCGCGTTTGTTTTGGGCCTTTTCTGGCCGGCTATGGCTGCCACACTCACAGCAGGAGCCATGCGGTCGGTTTCAGGGGGAGCCCACTTGAATAGCCCGTGGCGCTGTATAGTCTTGTCCACATTAGTGGCCGTATTCTTCGGCCTAATAGGCCATTTACTCATCTCTAATGTTACTGTTCTCACCTTAGGCATCTTAACAGGGATAATCGTAGTTATGGGAACGGTTATTATTCTTAGATATTGCCCAGCAGATACACCAGCTAAGCCTATTCCCCCGACTA
>JBLNCE010000085.1:0-135513 GCA_050260415.1 Bacteroidota bacterium
TATATTAGGATATTCTTTGAGGAAGCGCGCCAGAATCTTCAGAGCCGGCCTCTCGTCGTCCACCAATATGGTTCTAAGCACGCACATCATCCTTTCTTGCCGTAATCCTAAGGCTCACGCGGCCGCTCGCGGCCTCCTGTGGCGAAAGCACAACTCGTTAGGGTCGATTGTAATCCAGTTCGTATACCTTGACCCGGCTTTTTTATCCAAGTGGATAAAGAGTCGCCGCAAAGTTTATCCTGTTTGATAATGGCGTAAACGCCCGGGCGTTGATATACTTATTACATAATACATACGAGACCTTGAGGCCTAAATGCCCGTCAAGACCGAGATATGCCGGGCCAGGCAGGTAATGCCGTATTATAGCGAATAGTCACTTTTTTTTGTCGAATAATTGATTCTGAACCGCTTTGAACGGAGGGGAGATAGTGAGCGCGAAACGACGTTCTTTGGGTAGTCGTTTATTGATGATTCTGGGTGCCGCGGCGATTCTCCTCCTAGTGCGGCCGGTCGCGGCGGAGGAGGCCCAGGTCAAGACCGAGCTTTCGGCTTTCCGGGTGGTCGCCGGACAGGACGGCAAGGAGGAGTTGCTGCCGGCGGAGCGGGCAAAGCCGGGTGAGATCATTGAGTATGTCCTCGTCTGCACCAACAAGGGTAAGGGTCAGATCGGCAGCCTAGAACCGACGTTGCCCATCCCGAAGGGAACCGAGTACCTGCCCGGAACGGCGCGGCCATCCGCGGTTCTGGCCAGTCTGGATGGAAGATCCTATGCGCCCGTGCCGTTGAAGCGAATGGTCAAGGGCGCCGACGGCAGAATCAGGGAAGAAGAGGTTCCGTACCGGGAGTATAGATTCCTCCGCTGGCAACTGGGACGGTTGGAACCGGCGAAGAATGCGATGGTCAGGGCCAGGGTCAAGATCGTCACGGAGGACACCGCCAGTGAGTAAGACATACATGTGAGCGAGTCCCGCCCGGCGTGCAGATCGGCGGCGGACCAGGGATGTCGAATAAATCGAGCGTTGCCCAACGACACCAAACAAAATCGGTGCCGTTGGGCGGATTTTCCAAAGGATGGCGGCGCGATGAAGCAAGGCTTGTAGATGGTCACTTAAGCCTTGTCGAGCGAATAGTGAAACCGACGCCGGCGCTTTGCCGGGTCGGTCTTTGTTTTTCAGGTGGTATCTTCGGAGGAGGTGGCGCGGTTTCGGGGGTTTCGGCAGAGATGTCTAGACCGGTATGGACAATGAATCTTGGCATAATGCGAGAAAGGAAGTGTTGACATGGATCATCCGAGGAGACTCGGGCTTCTCCTGGCGCTCTTGGGACTGGCCTTGGTCCTGGGCCTGGCAAGTCTCGGCTTGGCCGCCGCGCCTCCAGCGGGCGCGCCCATCGGCAACCAGGCCACCGCCACATACACCGACGCGGGCGGCGTGACACGCACCGTCACTTCGAACGCGGTGATTACATACGTGCAACAAGTGGCGGCCTTGACGCTGACGAGCAGCATGACCAAACGAGCCAATCCCAACAGCCAGGTCGTCTTTCCGCTCACATTGACCAATAGCGGCAACGGCACGGACAGATTCACGCTATCCGTGACCCAGTCGGGAACGGACAACTACAATTTCACTTCGGTCACTTTTTATAAGGATGTCAACGGCGACGGCGTGGCCGACGACACCATCGCCATTGATAATACCGGTGATCTGGCGGCCGGTGCGGTTTTCCGCTTCGTCGCCGTGGCCGCCGTGCCATCCACGCCCAGCGCCGGCCAGAGCGGTGTATTCACGGTCAAAGCCACCAGTGATTACGTCGAACCCGGTGGCGATCTTGATGTAAATCAGACCATCGATGAAACGGTAATCGTGACCGGTAACGCCGTCATCAGCGTCACCAAATCGATCAGCCAGCATACCGCCGCACCCGGCAACGACATCACCTACACCCTGACCTATACCAACTCCGGTAACGCCACCGCGACCAATCTGACCCTGAGGGATGTCATCCCGGCCCATCTGACCTACGTGGCGGGCAGCGGTCGCTGGAGCGGTTCCGGTACTACGGACCTGGATGACGGCAATGTCGGCAATCCCGCGGGCATCAGTTACCAATATGCGGCGGATGCCGATCCGGACACGGCCGGCAACCAGCCGGGCGTAGTCGTGGTTATCGCTTCCGTGCCCGTCGGCTCCGGCACGGTATCCTTCCACGTCACCGTGGACGCCGGCACGCCTCCCGGTACCATCTACAACTCCGCCGGCATCGCTTATGATGACGGGGGCACTCCCGCCAATCACATCACCGGTACCACAAACAGCGCGCCTCTTTCCATCCTGCAAACCACCGGCGTGGACGTGACCGGCGCCACAGTGGCCGCCGCCACGCAGGGCGCGACGGTCGTCTTTACCAATACCGTCCGCAATACCGGCAACGGTACCGACTCCTTCGAGCTGACCGTGGGCAACGTCAGCTTCCCGGAGGGCACCACCTTTACGCTCTACCGGAGCGACGGGATCACGCCCCTGCTCGATGCGGACGGCGACGGTATTCCCGATACCGGCCCGCTGGCGGCGGGCGCGACCTTTACCTTCGTGCTCAAGGCGGTCCTGCCGAGCGCGGCCACGGGCGGGCCATACACCGTGAACTTTACCGGCAGATCCAACTACAACGGCGTGGTCGCTGATACGGCGGCGGACACCTTGACCGCCATCACGGCCAGTTCCGTGGATGTGACTTACAGCGCCGCTCTTCCGGGCGCTCCGGGCGCGGGGGCCGGGCCTGAAGTTGATGCACTGGCCAACCCCTTGACAGATCCGAATACCACGGTCACTTACGATCTCTACGTGAACAACACCAGCACCATCGCCGACGTCTACGACCTGCAGGCCAGCACGGTTTCGGACTTTTCCTCCATCACCCTGCCGGCCGGCTGGTCCGTCGTCTATCGAAACGAATCCGGCGCGGTAATCACCAGGACCGGTGTGATCGCGGCCGGCGGCAACCAACATGTGATCGCCGCCGTCAGCATCCCGGCCGGGACGACGCCGGGCGCGCGGCAGATCTATTTCCGCGCCGTCTCGCCGACCACCACGGCGGCCGACATTGTCCACCTGGCCGTGACCGTCAATACCGTCCACGGCATCAGCCTGGCCGCCAATAACGCCCTAACGGTCTATCCCGGCGGCGCCGTAACCTACCGCCACACCCTGACCAATACCGGCAACGTGGCGGAGACCGTCAACCTGTCCACCGCGCATGCGCCGGCGAGCGCCGGTTTCACCTCCTCCATCTACGAGGATCTGGATAACGACGGCGTGATTGACATCGGCGAGCCGGTGATCGCCAGCAAGAACCTGGCGCTCGGGGCGTCCGTGGCTATCCTGGTCAAGGTCTATTCACCCGCGGGCGCGGCCGCGCACACCACCGACGTCTGCACGTTGACCGCCAGCAATGCCGATGTCACGGCCACGGTCACCGACACGACCACCGTCATCTCGGCCGATCTGATCATCCTCAAGGAACAGGCCTTGTGGCGTGATACGAATGCCGATAATATTCCTGATACGGAGGTAAGAGGATTTTCAACCGCGCAGATCACTACCGGTGCGGTTCCGGGCACTTACATCCGTTACAAGGTCACCATCACGAATAATGGTACGGCACCAGCCACTGTTGTGACTCTAACCGATTCCACCCCGGCCTATACGGTTTATGATAATGGTGATGGCTCCCTCGCGGCTGATGGCTCGGGTGTTGCCGTCATGATCGTCAACGGCGGCGCGCCGGCCGCAATTACCGTCACCGGTGGCGATGGTTTACCCAGCACGTTCACGGCGAATGTGGTTACCGGCGCGACTGAGTTCCTACCCGGCCAAACGGCGGTAATCTACTTCACCGTCAAGATCGTTACCGATTAAGTGTCGTCTCAAGGGGGAGGGGCATATGCCCCTTCCCCCGCTCCTCTGTTGTGTGATGACTCACCCAGGGCAATCTCTAATGCTAATGGTCTCCGGTCCCATTTTATGACGGAGGCAAAGCCGCTCATGCCCGTGCAAAGCGCCGCTAGGCGGCCTCTTTACCTACTGCCGATCCTCGCAGTCGCTGTCCTGCTCGCGGCGGGCAGGGGCCTTTGCGCCATGCCCACGGCCGGGACCGACCTGGCCAACACCGCCACCGTCACCTACGTCGACGAGGGCGGTGCGGAAGCCACCGTCCTTTCCAACACGGTCCATATCATCGTCCAGCCGCTCGAAGCCCTGGACCTCTCCGCCAATCGGTCCGCCTCGTGCCAGCCCGGGCAACCGGTCGTATTCAGCCACCGTCTGCGCAACACGGGCAATACTGAGAGCCGGTGCCGTTTGACCGTGGCCAATGGAAACGGTGACGGCTTCGATCTGGAGGCGCTCTCGGTGGTCTGGGATCAAAACGGCAACGGCCACGCCGATCCAGGTGAACCCGCGTTGCTGCCAGATGATGAACTGGCACTGGCTATGGGGGAAGCGGTCGACTTGGTCGTGACCGGGGTCGTGCCGGCCGGGATCCCGCTCGGATTGACCGGGCGCGTCGTCCTGACGGCGGCGACCGCCGCCCAAGGCGCTACGGCCGCCAATACCGACACCGTCCGGTCCGCGGCCGCTGTCGCCCTGGGCGTGACCAAAGCCCTGGACGCCGGCGATGTGCGGCCCGGGGGCAGCCTTCGCTTTGCCATCACCGCGGCGAATTCCGGCTACGCCACCCCCGCGGGCGTGCCGATCTTCGTGGATGACCTCCCCCGGAGCTTGATCGTGCTGCGCGACATCGTACCGGCCAATGCGACCCTGGCGGCGCTGGAGGGGCCCGGGACCGGCTTGGCGCTCTACCATTTGGCCGGCGAGCCGGGCGGCCGGTATCACTCGGCGCCGCCGGCCGACCTGTCCGCGGTCGACTCGGTGGCGTACGGCTTGCCGGAGTTGCGCGCGGCGATAACGGTCTTTTTGACGGTGACGATCCATGCCAACGCCTCCGGGCAATTACGCAATACGGTCGTGCTGAGCGGCCGCCATCCGATCTCCGGGGATGAACTGGCGGTCTGGTCCAACGAGGTGGCCGTTGGCCTCCCCAAGCTGCCGCCGGCGGTGCGTTTTTGCTACGACAACGGATATGCCGCGCCGGCTCAAGTGACGGGCGTCGGCGTGCCGCTCTATATCGCCGCCGAGGCGGCCGCCTCCAACCGCGACCCGCTGGTCAGGGAGACGGTGGGCATCGACGTGTCCTCCGCCTTGACCGGCGATATAGAGCATTGCGTGGGGCTGGAAACCGGGCCGAACACCGGTGTTTTTTGGGTAGCGCCGCAGGAGACCGCCGATGCCGGCGCGCATGCCGTGCTACCGGGAAACGGCACGCTCGAGACGGTGCGCAACGACCGGTTGACGGCCACGATCGTGGATGCCGCCGGGCAGACCGCGGCCGCCGTCATCAGCGTGGATCCGTACGGCGTGGTCTTTGACAGCCGCCTGGACGGGCCGGTCGAGGGCGCGCGGGTCACCTTGATCGACGTGACCGGCGCGGGGAACGGGGGTTTCCCGGGCGGGCCGGCGCGGATCTTTGATTATGACGGCGTGACACCGGCGCCGAGTACGATCACGACGGGCCCCGACGGGATCTTCGTCTTCCCCTGGGTGCACGCCGGCAGATATCGGCTCGCGGTCGAACCTCCCCTGGGCTTTAGTTTTCCCTCGTCGATCCCCCCGGTCGATCAACCGGACGGGCGCCGCATCGAGCCGGTGATCTCCTATGGCGGCGAATTCGACCTCACCGGTCCGCGCTCCTCGGTCGGCTGGGACCTGCCGGTGGACGGGCTGCCTCCAAGCGGCCTCTTTGTGGAGAAGAAGGCGGGCCGCGGCCGCGTACAACCAGGCGACGTCCTGGACTACAGCGTGACGGTGCGCAATACCACCGGCATAGCCCTGAACGGCGTGACCCTGGAGGACGAGCTGCCCCTGGGCTTTACCTACCTCCCGGGCAGCGCTGCCCTGGACGGAGCGCCGCTTGCCGAGCCGGCGCATGCACCGAACGGGCGTCTCACTTTCGCCCTGGGCGCCATGGCCGCGGGGCGGGCATCGGTGTTGGCCTACCGCGTCCGGGTGGGCCACGAGGCTCCGTGGGGCGACGGCCTGAACGAGGCCTGGGCCAGAGGCGTTTCGATCTACGGCGTCTCCACTTCCAACCGGGCGGTGGCGGCGGTCGCGGTGGACGCGGGCGTTTTTACCGACCGGGCGGTGATAGCGGGTAAGATCTATCACGATCGCGATCGGAACCGCCGCCAGGACGAGGAGGACATCGGCATCCCCGGCGTGCGCCTGTACCTGGAGGACGGTTCCTTTGCCGTGACCGACAGCGAGGGTAAATACAGCCTGTACGGGGCAAGACCGGGGCTGCATGTGCTGAAAGTGGACATGACGACCCTTCCCGCCGGCGCGATCTTGATCGGGCTGAGCACACGGGAGGCCGGCGTCACGGGGAGTTGCTTCGTCCCGGTCCTGGGCGGCGAACTCATTCGGGTGGATTTCGCCGAGGGTTCCGGCCGTCCGGACGTGCTGGAACGGATCAAGGCGCGCCGGGCCAAGGGCGAAGTCTTTGGCGCGGAGATCGAGGCGGGCGCCGGACGGGCGTTGGACGCCTCCGGGGAAGGCGGGGGCGGTAAGCGCGCCGACGGATCGATGGGCGGCACCGCCGGTCCGAGGGTCAATATCTATAATGACGATACGGCTATCCCCTTGGCGCCCGGACGGGCCGTTTGGCGGGCGCCGGCACAGCCTGACCTGGCCCAGCTTGCGCAGGAATTGACGAACGAATTGGGCTTCATCTCGCCGGGGGACGGGGAGATCATGCCCTATACCCAGATCAACGTCCGCATCAAGGGTATGCTGGGCGCGGTGCTCCGCCTCGTGGTGAACGGCGTGGAAGTGCTGGACGACCGGGTTGGTCTTCGCTGCTTCGTGCCGGAAAAACAGTTGGAGGCCAGGGAGTACATCGGGGTGGAATTGCGCCCAGGGGAGAATGTCCTGGAACTTCTCCAGCGGGATGACTTCGGCAACCTGCGTGGCCGCGTCAAGATGGTCGTTACGGCCCCGGGTAAGCTGGGCCGGATCGTGCTCACCGGACCGGCCGCCGCTCAGCCGGCGGACGGCCGGACGCAGGTGCGCCTCGAGGTGGAATTAACCGACGAACTGGGCATACCGGTGACCGTGCAGACGCCTCTGACCCTGGAAGCATCGCTGGGCCGATGGCTGGTGGAGGACCTGGATCCCGGCGAGCCGGGCACGCAGATCTTCGTGGCCGGCGGCCGGGCCGTCCTTTTCCTCCAGGCGCCGGACGAGCGGGGCCTGGGCGCGATCAGGGTGAGCAGCGGCGCGCTGGCCAGCGAGGCGGAGGTCTTCTTCGCGCCTTACCTGCGCCAAGCCGTCGCGGCCGGCTTTACGGAACTGCGTTGGCGGCCGGATGCGCCCACGCCGCTCACGCTGGATGGCGGGTTGTTCTTCCAGGGAGGAGTCCTGGGCTCCCTCCTGACCGTCTCCTACGATCCGGATCGCGCGGCGGAGGCGGCCCTCTTCCGCGATCTGCGTCCGGACGATCTCTACCCCGTCTACGGCGATTCGTCCTGGCGGGGGTCTGAAGCCCAATCCACCAGCCCGCTCCATCTGCAGCTCGAGCGCGGGCAATCATACCTGCGTTACGGCGATTTTACCACGGGAGAGGATCGGGGATCCACCATCACCCTGTCCGCCTATAACCGCGCCCTCTCGGGAGCCAAGCTCTTCTTGGCCGGCAAGTATGGCCTGGTGGAGGGGTTCGTCAGTAAGAGCCGGCAGCGGCAGGTGGTCGAGGAGATCCCCGCCAACGGCACCTCGGGTCCGTACCGTCTTGGGAAGGCACCCTGCGTGGCCAATGGCGAGCGGGTCGAGGTCGTGACGCGGGACCGCGATCACCCCGCGCTCATCATCAAGTCCATGCCGCAGCAACGCTTCCTCGATTACGAACTGGATCCGCTCCGCGGGGAAATCCTGTTCCGGCGTCCTCTGCCCAGCCTCGATCCGGATCTCAATCCGGTCTGGATCAGGGTCACCTATGAGACGGCGGGGGTGGGTGAACCTTATCTGGTCTTGGGCGGCACCGGCCGCTTGAACCTCGGTGACCGGGCGGCGCTCCACGGAACCTGGGTGCGGAACGAGGATCCGGCGGCCGGGACGGAGATCTACGGGCTGGGCTTGGCCTGGCGCCCCGCCGACCGGACAAACGTCGCCCTGGAACTGGCCATGAGCGATACCGCGACGCAGGGCATAGGGTATGCCGCCAAGCTGGAAGCGGCCGCCGCCGGACAAGCCGGCGAAGCCAAGCTGGTCTTGGTCCAAACAACGGCCGCGTTCGCCAATCCATCCTCGCCCTGGGGCGGAGGACGCTTGGAAGCCAACCTCGAGCTCAAGCTGCGCCTGCCGGCGAATTTCGGCCTCGCGGCCAAGGCCTTTTACTCCCAGGACACGATCGACGCCGATACGCGCACCGGCCTCAGACTGGAAGGAGCCGCGCCCCTGGGCCGCGCTCTCCGGCTCGAACTCGGCCTGGGCCACGTCACCGAGACCACCGTCTCGGGGGGAGCGCCCGCGACGGACGAGCTGACCGACCTGCGGGCCAAACTCAGCCTGCGGATGCCGTCATATCCAGAAACCTTGCTCTACACGGAAGGCACAGCCGATTTGCTGGACCCTTCGGGGGCGGAATTGGCGGTCGGCGGCGAATACCGGTTGAAGCACGGCGGTCGGTTCTACGCCCGGCACGAATTGCTGCGCGCCGATCCGTCCCAGAACGGGGGGCAACCCGTGACCGTCTTGGGGGTCGAATCGGCCCGGAACGGAGCGGGCAATATCTACGGTGAGTATCGGGCGCGCGATGCCTTCGCGGAGGAGGCTGAACTCGCGCTCGGTCTGCGCCATCAATGGACGGTCGCCCCGGGCTGGCGGCTCCATCTGGGTTTTGAGCGGCTGGCGGCGATCTCGCCAACGGATCCGCACGACAATACCGCCCTGACCCTGGCGGGGGAGTATACCGGGAGTCCCGTATTGAAGGCCTCGTCGCGCCTGGAGTTTCGGGCCGGTTACGACGGCTATGAGCTTCTAAATACGGCGGGCGCGGCCTGGAAGATCGACCGCGACTGGACCTTCCTCGGCCGCAATCAGCTCACCGTCCGCGAGCCCCGCGGCGGGGAGCAGGATCTGATGGAGCACCTCCAATTGGGACTGGCCTTCCGGCAGACGGATCTGAATCACTGGAACGCCCTGGGCAAATACGATTTCGTCTACGAGCGGAACGGCGCCGCGGGGGACCCCGGCCGGCGGCAGGCGCACAGCCTGTCGGTGAACGTCAATTACCAACCGGTACGGGCTGTTACCCTGGGTCTACGCTACGCGGGACGTTTCGTGACGGACTATACCGATCGGGCCGACAGTAATGCGGTGCATCTATTGCGCGGCTCGTACGCCTGGGACGCAACCGATCGTTGGCACATAACCCTGTGGACGCAGGGTGCCTGGTCCACCGCGACCGGAACGGCCGCGAGTTTCGGCACGGAGGCGGGCTATCTGCTCTGGGCCAACCTGTGGCTGTGCGCCGGGTATATGCCGCCGGACGACCCGGGCGTCTACTTGAACGGCGATCGTGCCGGATTCCAGCTCACCCTCAGATTCAAGTTCGATGAGGAGCTTTTTAAATTCCCGGCTTAAGGGGTGAAGACGATTGTCCATGCGCGATAAGATCCTGCCGCATCTTATGCTCTTGTTATGCGTGGCGGCAGCCGCGGCGGCGGGCGAGGGCGAGCGGCTGACCCCCTTGCCGCAACGGGTCTCGGATAGTTCGATCGCCGCCGACCTCAAGACCCTCGAAGAGGTTCAGAACCGTCTCATCGCGCTCAACCGGGCGGGCCGCCCCGTGAACGATTATTTTTGGGCCAAAGCCCATGCCTGGCTGGACTTTGCGTACGACGAGTATACGGAGAACGACCGCACCGGCATGATTGAGGCCGCCCTGGACGAGGCGATCCGCCTCATCGAGCGGATGGAGGCCAAGGATCCCTCGATCCCGATGGAGACACGGATCCCCCACGGCAAGAAGCAGCGCGAGGACCTCTGGCGCCTGGCCGAGGAGATCAAGCAAAGCCCGGGGTTTCCCGACGCCGCGATCTTTGTGGCCAAGCTCGAAGTCAAACTGGCGCAGTATTCGCACGAAATGGCCGAACTGGGGTGGCGGCATGCCAAGCATCTCTTGGGGGAGATCGAGGCATTGGCCCGGGAGGCCGCCGCGCGCGCCGCCGCATATGAGCTCCGGCTGCGCTTGGAGGTCTCCGGGTTCGGCCGGATCGTGCCCGAGCCGGAGCATGAGGTGTATTGCTGCGGAGACAAGGTCGTCCTGCACGCCGTTCCGGGTGCTGGCTGGGAATTCGCCGCCTGGGAGGGAGCGGCGGCGGGCCAGGGCAACCCGGCCACACTCGCTCTTCAGCGCGACGCTGACGTCACCGCGGTCTTCCGCCGGCTGGATTACAAAGTCGAGCTCCAAGCCGAAGGCGGCGGCCGCATCCTGGTGGAACATGAAGGCGAGGCCTTCCGCTTGGGCGATCCGCTCGTTTTGCTGGCGGAGCCGGATCCGGGCTGGGCGTTTGACCGTTGGGCGGGCGGGCTCGCCGGCCAGAGCAACCCGATTCTTCTCTACGTGGAGGGCGATCTTTCCGGCACGGCGGTCTTCAGACCGGTTGACTACACCGTGGCCCCGCGGACGGTGGGCGCGGGTTTCGTCGGCCTCGAACCCGAGCGGCGTTACTACCGTTTCGGGGATCTGGTTACCGCGCGGGCGACCCCCGCGCGAGGCTGGCGTTTTGACCATTGGGAAGATGCGGCGGCCGGCGAAGTCAACCCCATGACCCTGCGCGTGGACGGCAGCAGGATCCTGACCGCCGTCTTCCACCCGCTGTCCGCGCCCCCGCCCGAAGAGGCGCCGCCACCGGCGCCAAATCCGGTGCCGACGCCGGCGCCCGCGCCCGCCGCCAAACCGGTTCTCCGCCTGCCCAGCGCGGTGCATTTCGCCCTGAACAAGGCCACGATCTCCCCAAAGACGGCCAAGATACTGCATGATCTGGCCCGCGTCCTGACGGCCAACCCGGAGATCAGCGTGATCCTGGTGGGGCACGCCGACCCCCAGGGCACCTCCGTCGCCAATATGGTCCTTTCCAAAGAGCGGGTCACGGCCGTCAAGGATTATATGCTGGGATTGGGCGTTTCCCCCGGCCAACTCGGGGTGGACTTCGTCGGCGATACCAAGCCGAAGACCAAGGGCAAGTCGCTGCGGGATTACGCCCTGGAACGCCGTGTCGAATTCGGCTACCTGACCATGACGAAGACGATCCTGGTCTACGAACAGGAGGAAGATCTGCAGTTATGACCCGGGTGCCGGGAACCTGGAGCCAGCGGGAGGAAAACCGCGCATGAAGCCCGGAAAGGATAGGCACGCTTGGCGCCGCCGGACTGCCTTGGCCTGCCTGGCCTTTTTTCTGGCGCTCGCGGCGAGCTACCGGGTGGAGGCGGCTTACGTGCGCCGTTACTGCACCGTGGTCAACGGCGGGATCACCTTTACGGGCAATGCCATCGGCCTGGACAAGGCAAGCGGCGGCAATTCCCCCGGGACCGCGGGCTCCATCGGTACCTTCATCACCACCAATACGGGCGTCAGGGAGACCAGCAGCTGGCCTTGGGGCACCACGGCCTCGTGGACGGCGAATTCATCCTCGGCGGTGCTGCGCCTGCCCGCCGGCAGTACCGTGCTTTACGCGGAACTGATCTGGTCCGGCAGCTATAACTACGGCGGTGAACTCACCAACCCCGCCGATCTTGACAGTCCGGTCGATCTGAGCACGCCTTTGGGCGGACCTTACGCGGTGGCCCCGGATCCCGTGACCAGCCGCACTATATCGGTAAGCGGAAGCAACACGCATAATTACTATGTCCGTTCCCAGGATGTCACCAATTGGGTCCGCGCGGCCGGAGCGGGCACTTATACAGTGGGACGCGTGCCGGGCACCCAGGCAAACAGCGAGAACAACAACAACTACGCCGGCTGGACGCTGGCGGTGGTCTACGAGGATCAAAGCCAACCCTCGCGCAGCATCACGTTTTTTGTCGGCGGCGAGCTGGCTTATCTGACCAACCCGACCACGATCTCGATCGTGGATGGTTTCCGCACCGCCCAGACCGGGCCGGTTAACGGGCGGCTGCTGGTCGTCGCCGGCGAAGGTGATGCGAATATCACCGGCGACCAGATATACTTTGGGGAGACGGTCGATGCCATGGGTGCCGTCTCGGGCACCAACAACCCGCAAACGAATTTCTTCGCTTCGCAGATTAACGGCGATAGCGGCAGTCTGGACACGAGCGGCACTTTTGGCAATAGGAACCACACGCGAAGCAGCCCCACAAGCCAGACCTTCACTTTGTCGTCCGGCGCCCGTCAAGGTTACGACATCACCAATGTGGATATCTCCCCCTTGCTGCGTAACAACCAGACCAGCGCGGTGGTGCAAGGCAGCACAAACGGCGATACATATTTCATGATCGCCGTCGGCCTGCAGGTCGATATCGGCGCGCCCAAATTCCGCAGGGATGTCAAGCGCGCGGACCGGAGCATCGCCGCGGTGGGGGAGGTCATCACCTATACGGTGGACCTCGACAATACCCAGGGGACGGCTGACGCCGTCAACATCGAGTTCGAGGACGACCTGCCCTGGGGTCTCGAATTCGTGCCTGACAGCCTGACCATCGGCGGCGTGCCGCAACCGGGCGCGAACCCTGAGCACGGCGTATACCTCGACCGGGTGAGACTGGGTCAGACCGTGACCCTGACTTATCGCGCCCGCGTGACGGCTGTGCCGGTCCCGCCGGCGGCGGCTGAGTACAGAAATACAGCTTCCTGGACCCACCAGTTCCAGAGCGCGCCGGTCCTGCCCTTGCATAACGGCCAGGTCACCACCGATCCCTCGGTGGTGACCGTGCCCCAATTGACGTTGAGCAAGACCGTGAGCGCGAATGGCAATACCTTGACCTATACCATCACCGCGACTAATACAAGCGCCGCCGCGACCGCCGGTACCACCCTGGTCGACCCGATCCCCGCCGGCACGACCTACCAGGCCGGCAGCACCACGCTGAACGGTACCACCGTGCCTGATGCCGGAGGGACGATGCCGTTCGCCACCCCGCGCGCCATCAACAGCAACGGTGCAGGAAGCGGCGTTATTGCGGCGGGCGCCTCCGCGACGGTTGTCTTTCGGGTGACGCGCACCGCGCCCACGGTCACCAACACCGCCACGGTGGACCCGGACGGCGGCGGGCTCATGCCGCCCATCAACGCCTCGGTCACATATCCGGTCAACCCTCAGGCCAATCTCGGCGTGACGCTGACGGACAATCAAACCAGCGCGGTGGCGGGAACGGCGCTGTCATACCTTGCGACAGTGACGAATGCCGCGGGATCGGCCGCCGTGACGAGCTGCGGTCTGACGCTCGCCCTGCCGCCCGGACTGAGCCAGGTCGTTTATACGCCGGCCTCGGGATCGTACGACCAGCACACGGGCCAATGGACCGGTCTGAACCTCACGGCGGGGGGATCGGTGACGATGACCATTGCCGGAACCTTGTCGCCCGATGCGACCGGCAGCATCACGGCCACGGCCAATCTATCCCCGCCATCCGGAACAACCGACCCGAATCTGGCGAACAACAACGCCACGGACATCGATGCCGTGGCGAACGTGGCCGATCTCTCGGTGGCCAAGACCGACGGCAGCGATTACGCCACGCGCGGCGAAGCGATCGATTACGCCATTACCGTGACCAATAACGGACCCAGCACCCTCACTTCCCTCTTTGTGACCGACCTCGCGCCGGCCGCGATCCTAAATCCCGTCTTCGCCACGATGGTGGGCCTCTATAACCCCGATACACACCTCCTGAGCGGGCTGCATCTCGGCCCTGGAGAAAGCGCTGTTCTCACCCTGAGCGGCACGGTAGCCGATACCGCCACCGGCACCATAGTGAACACGGTTACCGTAAGCCCGCCCGCGGACGCCGCCGACCCGAACGCCACGAACAATCAGGCCACCGATACGGATACGATCCTGACCAACGTGCCCAGTTTCAACCTGAACGCCAAGAGTGCCAACCGGACCTCGACCACGGTGGGGGATACCATCACCTACACGGTAAACCTCAGCAATACAGGCACGGGTGACGCGATCAACATCGAATTCAAGGATGAAATGCCCTGGGGCTTGGTTTTCGTAGCGAACAGCCTGACCATCGGCGGTGTGGCGCAGCCGGGTGCCAATCCAGAGACAGGCGTCTCGATTGCCCGGGTGAACCAGGGCCAGACCGTCGTCCTGACCTACCAGGCCTACGTGGCGGCCGTGCCGCTTGCGCCCGCGGTGGCCGAGTACCGCAACACCGCCGCTTGGACTTATCAGTATGAACCTGCGCCCGGCCAACCCTTGCGCAACGGCGAGGCGATCACCAATCCTGCGGTGGTGACCGTGCCAAGACTGACGGTGAGTAAGAGCGTCGTTGCGAGCGGCGGAAATCGTACGTTGACCTACACCATCAGAGTATCCAATGATGGTACGGCCGCGACTTCCGGCACCACCCTGTACGATCCGATTCCCGCCCTTTCGTCTTATCGAACCGGAACCACCACGCTGAACGGTAACGCCGTAAACGATAACCCCGGCGGCATCATGCCTTTCTCCGTCACTCCTCACCGCGCCATAAACAGCGTTGGCGACGGTCCTGGTATCATAGCGGCGGGGGAAGCAGCGGTGGTTGTCTTTCAGGTGAGGCGCAATCAAGGAGCGACCGTGACCAATAGAGTCTACGTTGATCCCGACGGCGGCGGCCCGCTGCCGCCCGTTTCCGATCAAGCCACGTACCCGACCGACAGCATACCCCATGCCGACCTTGGGGTGACGCTGACTGACGGCCTGGACAGCGCGGTGGCGGGAGCGCCTTTGACATACAACGTTACGGTTTCCAGCGCCAGCGGATCGGACGATGTGAACGGATTTGTCCTGGCGCTCGCCCTGCCCGCCGAGCTTGCGGATGCTGTCTTTACGCCAGCCGCCGGGGCTTACGACGTGAATACCGGTCGGTGGACCGGCTTGAACCTCGCCGCCGGGGGATCCGTGTCCATGACGATCGCCGGTATCCTCTCTCCCGGGGCGGCTGGCAGCATCACGGCCACGGCCACTCTCAGCCATCTGCCCGAGACCGAAACCACCGATCCCACTCCCGCCAACAACTCCGCCACGGACACCGATACCGTGACGATCCAGGCCGATCTCTCGGTGGCCAAGACCGACGGCCGCACCACCGTCGGCCGGGGCGACGCCGTGACCTACACCATCACCGTGACCAATGCCGGGCCGAGCGCCCTCACCTCCCTGTACGTGATCGACACCGTCCCGGCCGCGCTCTTGAATCCCGTCTTCGCCGTGCAGGAAGGCCTCTACAACCCCGTTACCCATCTCCTGAGCGGTCTGCATCTCAATCCGGGAGCGAGCGCCGTCCTTACCCTGAGCGGCACGGTATCCGGGAGCGCCGGCGGTACCTTGGAAAACGTGGTGAACGTGGCGCCGCCGTTGGACGTGGCCGATCCGGACATGGCGAACAACATGGCCAGCGACGTCGATACCGTCTTGAGCCTGGCCGTCTCGGGCTACGTCTACGAGGACGCCGATCACGACGCCGCCAAGGATTGGGGAGAGACGGGGCCGGGATTGGCGGGACTCTACGTCAAGCTCGTGCCGTCTTCGGGCGGGGACGCTTTGCAGGCGGTCCAGGTCGACGTCTCAACCGGGGCCTACCAGTGCGTCAACGTCGCCGAGGGCACCTACACGCTCGTCCTTGACGACAACGCGACCTTGACCGATACATTGCCATCAGTCCCGGCCGGCTGGGTCGGCACCGAGGCGCCAGCCCAGAGCCGTGGGCCGCTCTTCGTTTCCTCCGGCTCGATCTCCGGGCAGAACTTCGGCCTTTGGCATGGCGGCAAGGTCGGGGGCGTGGTCTTTCGCGACGACGGCGCCGGCGGCGGCACGGCCAACGACGGCGTGCGCAACGGCGGCGAGGCGGCCTTGGCCGGCGTACGCGTCTGGGCCGCCGATGGAACGCGAACGCTCGCTACCGCCATCACGAACGGCGGCGGCGGTTACGAACTCTGGATCGCGGCGGGCGACGCGGGGCCGATCCACGTGGTGGAGAACAACCCCGGGGGCTATCTGTCCGTTGGCGGATCGGCCGGTGATACCGGCGGGAATTACGACCGCACCCAGGATCGGACGGCGTTTACGTGCATGGCGGGTGTGGCTTATACCGGCGTGGACTTCGCCGATGTCCCCGCCAGCACCATTTCGCCCGGCGCCGTCAAGGAGGTGATGGCGGGCGCCGCCGCGTTCTTCCCCCATGTCTTCACCGCGGGCACGTCGGGCACGGTCTCTGTCGGCGTCACCAGCACGGCTTCGCCGAGTACGCCGTCTTGGACGGCCGTCATCTATCTCGACGCCGACGGCGACGGGCAACTCGACCCCGGGGAGACGGAATTGACCCAAAGCAGAACGGCCGCGGCGGGAGAGCGGATCTACCTCTTGATTAAAGTCTACGCGCCCGCCGGCGCTCCGCCCGGCGCGCGCGCCCAGATCGCGGTCGCGGCGGATTTCGCCTTGACCGGCGCTTCGCCGCCGCTCAGCCTGAGCATGGCCGCCGCCGATCTGGCCGTGATGGTCGCGCCGCCCACGGCGGGACTGAGCCTGTCCAAGTCGGCGGACAAGCAGTACGCCAGGCCGGGAGAGACGATTACCTACACCATCGCGTATGCCAATCAGAGCGGCAGTCCCCTGTCCACCCTGGTCATCACCGATGCCACCCCGGTGTATACCACGTTCCTCGCTGCCGGCCACGGGCCGCTGCCGCTGGATCTAACCCTCTGCTCCATCACCGCCCCGCCGCCGGGAGAGAGCGGGACGATCTCCTGGGTGTTCACCGGCAGTCTCGCCCCTGGCGCGACCGGTTTCGTCACCTACCAGGTACTGCTGAGCCAGTAGATCCGTACACCGGACGGTAAGTTACCCATGAATCGGGCAAGCTTTGACGGCAGGAGAAGAACCGGCCGCCGGCGTATAATCCGCATTGATGAACGCGCCGCGGATTCCCTCGTTTGCGGGCGGTTTGCGGACGCAGCGGTTGCAAGGAGGATTATTATGCCGATCGAGCCACGCGGGACTATCCATTGGGCGTGCACTGCGGCTCGATGCTCGGCAAGATCAGGGACATGTTCACCTTTGAAGGCTTGGCCTATGCCTGCTACGACTACCCGGAGATGGTCGAGGACATGGTCGAGACCGCCTGTGTGCTGGTGGAGGACTATCTGGATCAGGTCCTGGGGAAGATCGATTTCGATTACGCTTCGGGCTGGGAGGATATCTGCTTCAAGAACGGGCCGATTGTGTCGGTGGAATTCTTCAAGCGCGTCGTAATGCCTCGCTATAAGCGGATCCATAAAAAACTCCGCGAAGCGGGCATCGACATCTGGTATACTGATTGCGACGGCGACGTCCGGCCGATCCTGCCCTATTTCCTCGAGGGCAACACGTTCTGCGATCACCGCTGTCCTCCGAACGTCAAACCCGAGGACTATCTGTACTACCTGGATCTCAAGGAAGAACTTTTCGGGATGAAATAGCAACGGCGCAGTTGCCCCGGCCGGCCCGGCGCCACGGGCCGGCTCTTTTGGCATGAAAAACCCTGCTGTATGGTTCTGGTGCAGATCATCCACGCATTTCTGTTAGTAGAGGGGGAGCTACGATGGATATGGATCCCCTGCTCCCCAAGGCGGTCTGGGGAGTCGTATCTACGCCAGGCAAAAAGGGGCGACCCGGGGAGGAATAGACGCCGGCGCCGTTGAAGCTCTTACCCCGGGTGGTATGCCATAGCGATGATAAAGGTTGGCTTGATCGGCTGTAGCGGCCATTACGGGTTCGTCCTGGAGGGGATGCGCGAGCTTGGCGAAGCTGAACTGCGTGCGGTAGCCCCGGGCTGCAGGGATGAGGATCTCTCGCCTTTGCTCGCGCGGCCCGAGGTTAAGCTGGCCCGGCCCAGGATCTATGAGGATTACCGGCGGATGCTGGCCGAAGAGCCGCTCGACATCGTCGGCGTCGACTGCTTCTTTCATTTGCACGCCGAGGTTTGTCAGGCGGCTCTGGCCCATGGAGTCGCGCCCTTTTGCGAAAAGCCTCTGGCGCTTGATCTGGCGTCCCTCGAAATCCTCCGCGCGCGGCAACTGGATGCCGGCCTGCCCATAGGGATGATGCTGAACTACCGATACGAGCCAATGTTCCGCTCCGCGCGCCAATTGGTCGCCTCGGGGACGATCGGCGAGGTGGTCTTGGGTTACGCCCAGAAATCGTACAAATTGGGCCGGCGCCCTTCTATCTATCGCCGGCGCGAGACCTTCGGCGGCATCATCCCCTGGGTGGGCATCCACGCCATCGATTGGTTCCGATGGATAAGCGGACGGCGCTATCTTGCGGTTTCAGCGCGGCATGCCAACCTGCATGCCAAGGATTATCCCGGTTTGGAGGATCAGGCCGCTTGTCTGTTTGAGTTGGACAACGGTGGCAGCGCCGTCATGAGCTTCGACTATCTTCGCCCGATGGGTGCCCCCGGCCACGGCGACGACCGTCTGCGTCTCGTCGGCACCCATGGCTGTCTCGAAATCCGCCATCCCGAAGCGCTTGAAGTGTATACAAACGATGGGCCGCTCGCGGTGGGTTTGGCAACGCGGCCATATGGCCCGTTCGCCGATTTTGCCCGCGCGGTGGTGGACGGAACACATACTTGCGCCGTCTCGACAGACGACGCTTTTGACCTGAGCGAAATCGTCTTACGGACGAGGGAAGCGGCCGATCGCGGCCTCAAGGTGGTGCTGTTCGATGAAAAAGTCGGCAAATGAGCCTTTGCGCGTCGGCATCATCGGCCTGGGTGGGTTTGCCGGCGCGCATCATGAGGCGGTGCGCGCCCTCGAAGACGCCGGCGCATGCCGGTTGGTCTGCACCTGCGATCCCCGCCTGGACGCTTTTTATGAACGGCGGCGGGAGTTGAATTTTGCGGAAAGAAAGGTCCGCGTTTTCCCCGATTACCTCGAGATGCTCGACGCCTGCCGGAATGAGCTCGACATCGTGACGATCCCCACGCCCGTTCACTTGCATGCGCCCATGCACCGCGCCTGCGCGGAACGGGGACTGGCCGTCTACCTGGAGAAACCGCCGACGCTGGACTGGATGGAACTCGAGGAGATGCTGGCCGTCGAGGGCCGAGCGCGCCTGCTCACGAACGTCGGCTTCAGTTACATCGTGGATCCGCAACGGCAAGCGCTCAAACGCCGCCTGGTCGCTGGGGAATTCGGCGCGGTCAAGAAGGTGAGTGTCTTCGCACTCTGGCCCCGTACCAGCGCTTATTATGCGCGTGCCGGTTGGGCCGGCCGTTTGATGCTGGATGGGCGTCTGGTGCTCGACTCCTGCCTGGGTAACGGCATCGCCCATTACGCGCATAACGCGCTCTTCTGGTGCGGGACCGAAGCCCTCTGGGCTTGGGGCCGGGTCAAGGAGGCTGCCGCCGAGCTTTATCGGGCGCATGACATCGAAGGGGCGGACACCGTTTTTTTGCAGGCGGTTATGGACGGCGGGGCGGATCTCGCCATCGCCATGTCCCATGCCTGCACGGGTCCGTCACGAAACGAGGAGAGGGTGGAATGCGGCCGCGCGACCATCGTCTACCTGGTGGAAACCAATAAACGGGGAGGATCCCGCCAGAATTACACGATCCATTGGCGCGACGGGCGCGTGGAAACGGGGAGCAATGAGGTGGAAAACCTGTTGCTCGCGAATCTGCGCGCCTACTTTGACTACCTCAGGGGCACCGGAGACCGCCCGCTCACGCGGCTGGCCGACTGCCGGCCTTTCGTGCATCTGAACGGCCTTGCCTATCTGGCCGCGCGGCGGATCGGCACCGTGCCGCGGAGCGCAATCGAGCGGACCTCGCCCGCCGGCACCCAGGGCATCTCCGTCGCCATCCAGGGCCTCGACGGTATCTTTGCACGTTTTCTGACCACCGGCGCGTTTCCCAGCGCGCAAGCCGTCCCTTGGGCGGCGCCCGGCGGACGCGCCGAGGTGGCGGATCTGCCGCGCCTTTTGGCCACGGTGGAAGAGATGGCGCTGGAACGGGTCCAAGAATAACCGGTCGTCATACCGGCTTACGGAAGCGGTCGCTTCCCGCGTCGCCCAGCTACGATCGCGAACGCCCTCGAAGTCTACGCGGCCCTGCGCATCAAGGATCGGGCGCCGGCGCAGATGCGACAAACCGAACGGCCCATGCCGGGGCACCAAGTACCAGCTTCCTGGGGAGGACAAATTCCATGCCATCTGAATCCCAGCTTCGTCAGGACATCGTGGAAGTGGGACGCCGCATCTGGCTGCGCGGTTACGTGGCCGCCAACGATGGGAACATCAGCGTCCGCCTCGGCCCCGACGAGTTTCTCACCACGCCGGCCGGTGTCAGCAAGGGATTCATGACCCCTGAGATGATTGTCAAGGTCAACGGGCGGGGCGAGCGAATCAGCGGCGAACTCAAGCCCTCGTCGGAGCTGAAGATGCATCTTGGCGTCTACCGCGACCGGCCCGACGTCAACGCGGTCGTGCACGCGCACCCGCCCGTCAGTACAGCCTTTGCGGTCGCGGGCCTACCGCTCTCCAAATGCGTTCTGCCCGAGGTAATCATCACCCTGGGTACAATCCCCCTGGCCGAGTATGGCACCCCGTCCACGGACGCGATCACGCGGGCCATCGCCAAGCACCTCAAGGACCATAACGCTTTCCTCCTCGAAAACCACGGCGCGTTGACCCTGGGCACGGACGTCTTCAATGCCTATTACAGGATGGAAACCGTGGAGCACTTTGCCGCGATCAGCCTGGCCGCCAGGCAGCTCGGCGGGGAGCGGGAACTGCCGCCGGAGCGGGTCGACCAACTCATGGAGGTGCGCGACAAGCTCGGGCTTAGCGGCGTGCATCCAGGAGGCCGGGGCTGCGGCGCTTGCGATACGGCGGATGGAAATAGCCATGCCGGCCGCCGCGGGTTTAGCGAGATTGAACTGCGTGACCTGGTGTCCAGGGTCCTTGCGCAGGTGTTAAAGGAAATGGGTTGAAGTCGGGGAGCGGGTCCGGTTCGGGTTTACGTCACCGGTCTCGAGGCGGTCCTGGCCGACGGCGAGGTAGTCCACTACGGCGGTGGCCGATACCCCGGCCAACAAGGAACGGCTCTGGGAGGCGCGGCGTGTTCTCCTCGAGACGCTCAAGGCGCAGAGCCCGGTGGTGGAGGTCGAGGACGTGGTGGTGCCCCGCAGCGTCATCCCGACCTGGTCGAGCGGGTGGCGGCCATCTCCGCGCGGACCGGTTTCAAGATGGTCCAGTGGGGGCATACGGGCGACGGCAACGTGCACATCGGGGTCATGAAGATGGACATGGACCGCGAAGCCTGGGAAAAGGGTCTCCCCGGTGTGACGGAGGAGATCTTCGCCGCGGCTTTGGCGCTCGGCGGCTCGATCACGGGCGAGCACGGCATCGGTCTCGTCAAGCGGGGATTCATGCCCATGGCCTTCGGCGAGGCCGAGTTACGGGCGATGCGGCGGATCAAGGAAGCGTTCGACCCGAAGGGGATCCTGAATCCGGGGAAGATCTTCGCTTCCGCCCGGGAATGATTCCCTAGGCCGTGCCTTATCACATCTCTTCGCCAGGATGGCGGAAAACCTGCTAGTCAGGAGGGCTCAGAGCGGGCCTGTTGGTGCTAGCTTTGACAGTATAAGGGGAGAGAATACGAGCAGGCGCCGGATCATACCGGCGCCTGCTCGTTCCCGGCCTCGATGGTCGAGGATCTGCATGACTTGGGCCGATGCGAGGTAATGAAGTAAATTCTAACCAAAGGAGGAATTGTCACGGTCCCTGATGGCGCCAAGACGCTGGTGCTTCCACGTGCGCAAGCGGGAAAACTGCCGCCCAGGAATCAATGCCTGGGCTAAGCAGAACGACCATTCTGAAACCCCTGCGGGGGTTCGGCCGATACTTGCGTCCACCTAAACGTAGACATCAACCCGACCTAGCCCAAGAATTCATTCCTGGGCTAGGTTTGCTTATTGTCGCCGCTGCCCCATTAGCTCCAGATTTGTGCGAACATACTTGACATTGCTGAAACTAAAGGAGTATAAATAGGCTAGGATATCCAGGAATGTAAATTTCATCGGGGTCGGTATCGGAATCGGTATCGGAATCGACGGGATTTCACGCGGATCTTGTACAGCGCTTACACGATCGACATTTTATCGAAGAGAGGAGAAAACACCCATGACCAAGACCGGTTTTCGTTGTGGGTCCCGTCGTTCCTGACGATGCCCGCGTGGCTAATCTGGCTGGGGTTGGTTCTGCGGCGGGTAGGCCGGCCGCAAGAAGCGCGGGTGGCTCAGGGCTTGGCCGGCGGGGCCGGCCGATAGTGAGAGACAAAGTTTGCCGTATTGCTCGTATATGGAGAGGGGAGTAGAGCCGCCGTGAAAAGATCGATCCTCTTCGTTATACCGGCAGTGCTGTTCCTCTGCACTCTGGGACCCCGTGCGGACGACGGCGTCTTCCTGGGCAAGGGCGCGGACATCTATCCGGCGGAAGAGGCGAAGATCCGGCTGGACTATGAGTTGCTGACCGTCACTCACACCGAAGGAGAAAAGGGCGGCAACGTCCGCGTGGAAGCGCTCTTCATCCTCTCCAACACGGGTGAAGCCCGGACGGTGACCGTCGGTTTTCCGGAAGAGTCCGGCTATTCACCCGAAGAGACGGACGAGCAGTTCCCCACGATCATGAATTTCACCGCCACCGTGGATGGAGTGCCCGTGGGTACCGTCCGCCAAACCCTGCGCGAGCCGAACGAGGACTTCGCCTTCGACTGGGCATACCTCTGGCGGGTGCGTTTCGGCAAAGGCGAGACTCGGGTCATCAGAAACACGTATGATTACAAACCGGCCTTCGACTCGATCGGCTTGCACACCGTCCGCTACATCTTGAGGACCGGAGCGCTCTGGGCTGGACCCATCGGCCGGATCGACATCGTCGTACGCTCCCCCATCCCCGTGCCGTGGATGGCGTTCGTGCCGTACCCGGAGGAATACTCCCATTTTCACGCGGCGAATTGGGAGCCAGACCGCGATATCGATCTTTCCTACCGCTTTTGGTCAAAGGAAGAGATCCCGGCCGGAGGCAGGTCGTACATCTACCCTAGCGCCGATACGAAAAAAGCGGCATACGGCGAGGCGGCCGCCGCGCGATGCACGGAAATCCGGCAATACATCGCCGGCCTTACCGGCGATAAGCTGGCGGCCTGCACCAAATGGGAGATCCAGGCTTATATCAACGGTATCTATGCCACCCACGGCCGATCTTTCAAGGACCCCGCGTGGTCCAGCTTTTTCGCGGGCAAATGGTGGTACCAGATCAATCCGTCCTATGGCGAGGGCGCGCTCACCGTGGAAGACCATAAGACGATCGCCCGGCTCAAGGCCTTCCTGGGCGAAGCGTTGGAGGCTGAGTGAAACTCGTACTCTTTGACCTGGACGATACGCTCTTTGACCACCAGTACAGCCGCCGGTGCGGTTAAGCGGCCTTGCAGCAGGCTTACCCATGCTTGGCCCGGATACCCCTGGAGCAACTGACGGCGGAGCACGAAAAGCTACTCACCGCCAGTTACGATCGGGTGCTTGCCGGTGCGATCTCTCCGGAGGCGGATCGGCGCGAGCGTTTCCGGCGCATGCTGGACGGCTGCGGCGTGGAGATGCAAGCGGCGGAGATTGAGGGGGCCGTCGACTGTTATCGCCGCGCGTACGAGGCCCATCGGCGGGCGGCGCCGGGCGTCGCGGCCCTGATCGGGCATCTGCGCGCCCGCGGCGCGCGGATCGGCGTCGTGACCAACGGCTTGAGGGCGGTGCAGGAGGAAAAGCTACAGGTGTGCCGGCTTGATCGCCTCGTGGATTTCCTCCTCGGAGGAAGCCGGGGTGAAGAAGCCCGACCCGCGCCTCTTCATGATGGCGCTAGCAAGAGGCGGGGCATGTCCCGGGGACGCGGTGGTGATCGGGGATTCGTGGGCGTTTGATGTCCTGGGGGCTAGGGCGGCGGGGATCCGCAGCCTCTGGCTCAACCGCGGGCGGGCGGCGTGTCTGGAGGCCGGTTTGACGACGGAGATTGCGGGGTTTGAGCCGCTGGGGCAAGTGGTGCTGAACCGGCCGGTGGAGCGATGGCTAAAGCTCTCCGCTCTGGCTCTTTTTGTAACAGGCGTTTTGTCGAACGTACTCAGGTTCTTTTCCGATGCATCCCGCGCGCGCACTATACAGAGCACACCGCTGTACTCGGCGCTCTATGATTCGCGTCTATTACCGGCGTTCGTGGAGAGGTTTGCTTCGCTAGCCGATCTCGGCATGAAGGCGCTCGCTTTTTATGGCTTCGGCTGCATCATCGGCCTGGTCAAAGAACGGCGGCCCGATGGAACCCGCACCTTTTCCACTGATAATATCACCGTGATTGGCTTGGCCGCGCTCGCGTCGGCCGTAATGGTGTTCGGGCTCAGCTCTTACTTGACAGCATCTTCGCTGGGCATACAATGGTTATCGCCGTTTGATGACGCGTGGCTTAGCTTGGCCACACAAGCGGCGAGTATGCTGTCGGGAGCCATGCATGGCATCTCGTTCGGCTTGACGCTGGTGGGTGTGGCTCAGGTTGCCGGGCGGCTGATAAGGGCTACATCGGCCGGGGCTTACGACGAGACATTTGAGGTTACCATGGATGATTCAGAGTAGAGAAATATAATGCTCCTGTGTTGGGATTGGGAATGTAGTAAACCGCCAATGAACGCGAATGCACGCGAATACGAGAGTTTTTCATGAGCTTCTGGGGGGTTCGAGAAATGGGAATAGTGGTCCAAGGAGTTGTCTTCGATAATCGAGCGCCGGACCTGTCCGTCATTGTTGGCAAGATTACCGATATGACTGGTCTTCCTTTGTCGGTCACCGAATCCAGAGAGGACACGGTGACCAATCTATATGTCGTGTATGGGCGACTTGCGTTCGCTTGCTTTCCCGATGACTCGATCGATATCTATGCCTACCGTCCAGGTGCCCTGAGGGCTTCCTGTGACACTGCTCTTGAAGAGGCATATCCGGGGTTTCATAGCTTCGTGGAGGGCATGGCTGAGCCGGAGGGGACGCAAACGGTCCACCTCAGGGGTTATATCGGCCAAGAACCCACGCTGTTCTATGCTACGGTATTTGCCCTCGAAGCGCTTGGCGGACGCCCGGAGTTTCCGATCACCGAGGAACAGCGGCGAGAGTATGGTGGCGCGATAACCGTCGTCGAACTGATGAAGCGCCGCCGGAAGGCATACCGGTGGACATGGTTGACTACCGTGTTGGGCGTACCGTTGCTATTGGTATTCGTGCCGCTATGGATGATAAAAACACTGCTAACAATACCGTGGCGTATTCGAAAGGTCACAAGGTAAATCCAACAAGACTATGACGAGGCCTTCATACCGTACATAGTGCCAGTTCACGAACTGGCACCCCCGTTAACCTTCGCGGCGTCGTCTTCGACCATGAGTACGGTTTGTCTTTTTCCAAAGAGAGGAGTGGCGAAGATACGTAAATACAAAGTAATACAATTAGCGTCCATTCGCGTTCATTCGCGGTTAACAATGACGTGTAACTTGCACGGCCGACTAATCCTAGCTTGTCGCCTCCTACGGCCTGATCGTGCTCATCGGCGCCGTAATCCTCTTACCCAAGCGTGATGGACAATATCTTTGCGGGGTGTAAGATAATCATTGAATCAAATGAAGGTAACAACTAACCAGAAGATCCACGCGGAACTCAAACGCATCGAAGTGGAGGAACGTATCTCCATCCTCTATGCCTGCGAGTCAGGGAGCCGGGCCTGGGGCTTCGCCGTCCGTCGACAGTGACTACGACGTGCGCTTCATTTACTTGCGCCCAACCTTATCGTATCTCTCCATCCATCGGGACCGCGACGTGATCGAAAGGCCTTTGTGGGACGGTCTCGATCTGGCGGGATGGGATCTGCCCAAAGCGCTTGAGCTGTTTCGCAGATCCAATCCGCCGCTCTTGGAATGGATCCAGTCGCCGATCCAATATCTTTCCCGCTCCGCATTGGTTTCCAGATTGCGTGCTCTCTTGCCGCGATATTATTCGCCGGTCTCGTGCTTGCACCACTATCTGCACATGGCCGAGGGAAACCTGCGCGAATACTTAAGAGGTGAAGAAGTATGGACGAAGAAGTACTTCTACGTTCTCCGGCCCGTCCTGGCCTGTCTCTGGATCGAGCAAGGGCTTGGCGCGGTCCCGACGGAGTTCCACAAGCTGGTTAAGGCCGTCGTAACCGATGACGAGTTAAGGGAGGAAATCGAGCGTCTGCTCGCGGCAAAGAAGTCCGGCGGGGAATTAAGAAAGGGACCCAGGAACGAGATCGTTTCGTCCTTTATCGAGCGGGAAGTCACAAGGCTGAGCGCGGTGCAACAACCTCCAGGTGAGACCCGTGATCCCGGCGTGCTGGATCGCCTTTTCGTCGAGATCCTGGTTGAAGTGAATGGAAGCAGTATACAGCCATAGATTGCAACGTATGCATCTGCGGTGACTCCATGGCGAACGCTGTGGTCCGCCATACCAATCTAACGGAGTTAAGCATCTTGACATCATGACGTTATGGCGTTAAGCTTACTTCCAGAGGTGATTACCATGAGTGAGACCCTCAAACGCTCCACGATCTACTTCAAGCCCGAACTCCACCGTGCTCTCCGCCTCAAAGCCGCCGACACCCAGCGCAGCCTGTCCGATCTCGTAAACGCCGCGGTACAACTGGCTCTGCGCGAGGATGAGGAGGACCTCTCCGCTTTTGCCGAGCGTGTGGCGGAGCCTACGATGACATATGAGGAACTGCTCAAAGACCTGAAGGCCCATGGGAAGATATAGACTGGCTTTCAAACGATCCGTCGCCAAGGATCTTCGCGGTCTTCCGCGGCCGGATGTAGCGCGCATTTTGAAATGCTTCGAAGCATTGGCTGAGGATCCGCGTGCTCACGGCGGTGAAAAGCTGTCCGGCCAGGAAAGGTACCGTATGCGCGTGGGTATCTACCGCATCATTTACGAAATCATGGACGATCGGCTCGTGGTGGTCGTGGTGAAGATCGGCCACAGGCGTGATGTATATAAAGGCGGCTGAATTGCAGACCGCTCTGGTGGAGGTACCGCATATATTGATCCAATGTCCGGAATGCGGCGCCCCGTTGCCCGACGGCGGCTCCTGCCGGGGTTATTTTCACGAGCTTCTCCTCCTCGAGGCGGAGGTTCCCGGCGCGCCGGGGGCGATGCCGCACTTCTTTGCCGTGGCCTCGTATAATCTCCAGCATCCGAGCCAGTTTACCCCGGCGATTCTAACTCGTCTCCGCGCCTCCCTCGACGACGCCCTGGCCGGACGGGCGTCGATCCGGGATCTGCGGCGCCGGGCGCGGTACCAGGCGGATGGACCGGCGCGGGTACTCCGCCGGCCCGGCGATGTGGCCGCCGGGGAAGAACAGCCGGGGTTGTGGAATTGGCCCACGCGATGGCCCATGACCGTGGCGGACGTCTGCCGGGTATCGCCGGCGCTCTATATCGAGCGCGTACGCCAGTGGGCGGCCGCGGTCTCCGCGACGCTCGGCTAAGACCACGACGCACACGAAGGTCGCGAAATAGAGTCGGATCGCGCCGCCACCGGGGGTAGAGCGGGCGGTGGGGCCCGTGGCCATGCATGCGACAAAAAGGGCGTTGAGCCCCCGCAGGGTGGCGAAACGAAATGGGACACACATTCTCAAACTCGATTGAGGGTGCGGCCCGCTGCGCGGGCATGGTGAAGCCACTAACTTAATAGGAGTTATGATCATGCATCATCTCGTCGGCACACTCCTTGTCGCCCTGTCCGCGGCGGCCTTTGGTACGCTGGCCATCTTCGGCCGGTATGCATATGCGGATGGAATGGATACGTTCACGATTCTGTTCTTGCGGTTCTCCCTGGCGGCCGCATTCATGCTGGTCCTGCTCATGCTGCGGCGCGAGCGGCTGCCGCGCGGAGCGGTGTTGGCCAGGCTCCTCGGCATGGGCGCGATCGGCTACGTGGGCCAGGCGTTCGCGTACCTGACCGCGCTGAAGTACGCCTCCGCGGGGTTGGTGGCCTTGCTGTTGTATCTATATCCTGTATTCGTGGCCTTGCTCGCGGCGATGCTGCTGCACGAGCGCATTACCGCCGTCAAGGGATTCGCGTTGGGGTTGGCGCTCCTGGGCACGGCGCTCACAGTCGGCCCGGCTGGGGGCCAAGCGCTGGGCGTCTTACTGGCGGTCTCCGGGGCGGTCATCTATTCCATCTACATCATCGTCGGGACGCACGTAATGAAACAGGTCTCCGCGGTGCAGTCCTCCGCGGTGATCTTCAGCGCGGCGGCCGTCTCGTCAGGCGTATTGATGGCCCTGCACGGACCGCATCCCCCGGCGACCGGCGCGGGGTGGGCGGCCGTCGCCTCGATCGTGCTGATTGCCACGGTGCTGCCCGTGGCGGCTTTCCTGGCGGGTTTGGGGCGGATCGGCCCCACGAATGCGGCGATGCTGTCCACGTTGGAGCCGGTGGTTACCGTCCTGTTTGCCGTGGTTTGGCTGCATGAGACGCTCAAACCCCTTACCTGGCTGGGAGGCGGGCTGATCTTGGCCGCGGTTCTTTTGGTGACACGGGGCGAATTGCGGCTGACATTCCCCCGCGCAGGCGCGAAGGGAAGAATGCTGGATGAAGAAACGTGATCGGCGCGCCCTGTTTTTCGGATAGCCTTGCCGCCGGCGGTCCATAATTTATGATGCCGAGTTTTCAAAAACCCCACGCGAAACATGCAACTCCTTGCGGCTGTGCCGCGACGTGAGCGCGGATGGCGCGGCCATGCCGATCGAGGGGGCGGGAAAACCGGCAAAAACGATGCCCCGCCGGGGAGGCAGGATTGATGACCTTTGACTTTCTAGATCGCGTGGCGGCGTCCCGACCCAGACCACGGCCAATCTTCAAAGCGTTTCGCACGAGGCTGGTCATGAACGAGGATGCCCGCCAGGCGTTCTTCCCCAGTACCGACAAAGTGCTCCTAGCCTACGACCCCGATACCAGCCATCTCGCCGTCAAGGCCCTGGCCCCAGATGTGCAGGAGCATGCGGGCTGGCAAGCCTTCCACATCGAACGCCAGCCGAGATCCAGCGACAGCTATCACGTGGATTGGCGCCCCTTTTGGGACCGTGAAGTGGGACGGATGGGCGGCCGTCCGGTCGTGCGGGGCGAGGAAGCGATCCAGCGATACGGCGAGGATGTCATCGCCATGAGTCTAGCCTAGCAGCCCGCGCCTCGCAGCCTTCCGTCCCGGGACAGATCCAGGCGCAAAGACGCCGCCTGACCCCATCCCCTTCCCGCGATCGGGAAGGGGTTATTCGTCCTGGATTCGTTTGATGGAGCCGCAGTCTGTCGCATGTCTTGGCGTATGCTTTTGGAATCACGGTCATAGTCCAGGCGCCGGGCGGTCATAATAGGCGAGGTTGCATCACAAGAAAAGGCAGGAGTGGTCCCGCTTGCATGTCTTGATGCTTTCCTGGGAGTTTCCGCCCCTGGTGGTAGGGGGGATCGCCCGGCACGTACACGACTTGGCCGTGTCTTTGGCCCGGGAGGGCGCGCAGGTAACCATCCTCACCGCGGGTGGCGCGCAGGCCAAGCCGGTGGAACATCTGGACGGGATAACCGTGCATCGTGTTCTGCCGGCCAATCCCACGCCGCTGGATCTCACCGGCCACATCATGCAACTCAATCTGAACCTCCTCGAACGCGGCTTGTCCCTGGCGGCGCAGGGAGAGGTCTTTGATCTCGTGCATGCCCATGACTGGGTCACGGCCTATGCCGGCAAAGCGCTCAAACACGGCCTGGACTTGCCGCTGCTTGCCACGATCCATGCCACGGAATGGGGCCGCAACAATGGTCTGCATAACGACCTGCAGCGCTATATCAGCAGCATCGAATGGTGGCTGTGCTTTGAGGCCTGGCGGGTGATCTGCTGCAGCCGCTACATGGCCGGCGAACTGAGGCAGGTGTTTCAGTTGCCGGAGGACAAACTCCGCACGATTGTGAACGGGGTCTATCCGGAGGAATTCACGTCCGGGCCTATACCCGCCGGATTTCGGGAGCGCTACGCGGCGCCGGATGAGAAGATCCTCTTTCATGTCGGGCGTCTGGTGCGGGAGAAAGGCCTGGACATACTATTGGACGCCCTGCCGCAGATCCTTATGGGTTATCCGCGGGTCAAACTGATCATCGCCGGCCGGGGCGGCTACGAAGCGGAGCTGAAGGCCCGCGCGGAGCGGCTCGGCATATACCATCGCGTCTACTTTACCGGGTACATCGACGACCAGACGCGCAATCTGCTGTACCGCCTGGCCGATGCGGCCGTGTTCCCCAGCCTCTACGAGCCTTTTGGCATCGTGGCGCTGGAAGCCATGGCCGCCAATGTGCCGCCCGTGGTCTCCGACACGGGTGGATTGAGCGAGGTCGTCGTCCATGGGCGCAACGGCCTAAAGGTGCAGACGGGCAACGCCGGCTCCCTGGCGGAAAACGTCCTGTGGATGCTCAATCACCCGGATAAGGTGGCGGAAATGCGGGCAGCGGCGGGGCAAGACGTACGGCGTCTCTATAATTGGCGGGATATCGCACACGAAACGCGCCGCGTCTACGAGGAAGTCCTAGCCGAAAACCGGCAATTTCAGCAAAAGGGAAGACCGGCCATCGCCCCCTGGAAACTTACCGAGATGGAGGCCCCGAACCGTTATAGCCGGGCGATGGGCTAGGAAGACACGAAGGACTAAGGACTAAGTACTAAGGACTGAGTACTAAGGACGAAGTACTAAGTACGAAGTAAGAAGTAAGAAAGAAGAAAGAAGAAGCTTTAATACCGGGACGTGCTAAGAAAGTACGGAAGCAAAGTACCAAAAACAAGATAAATTAACGTAGAACCAGAATGCTTCGATATTCCGCTTCAACGCATCAAATAGCGGATTCGACCTTTCTCGTACAATTTTGGTACTTAGTACTTAGTACTTTGTACTTTATGGTATTGGGGGCTTGCCTAATGTTGGCGGTGGTAATGGCGGGCGGCAAAGGAACCAGGTTACGCCCATTGACCTGCGATAAACCAAAACCCATGGTTCCGGTGGCCAACCGGCCGCTGTTGGAGCATGTCTTGAGGCTCCTGGTCGGCTCGGGGTGGAAGAGCGTCGCCCTGACGCTCTGCTATCGACCGGAGAAGATCGAAGCCTACTTCGGTAACGGCCATGAACTGGGGGCGGATCTGCATTACTACGTGGAGGACAAGCCGCTCGGCACCGCCGGCAGCGTCAAGATGGCCGCGGATCTCTTTGACGGCACACTCCTTGTGGCAAGCGGCGATGCGTTGTGCGACTTCGATCTGGGTCCCGCGCTGGCTTTTCACCGTGAACGCGGGGCGCTGGCGACGATCATCCTGACCAAGGTGGAGTCGCCGCTCGAGTACGGCGTGGTGATGACGGATGCGGATGGCCGCGTGGTCCGCTTCCTGGAGAAACCGGGTTGGGGTGAAGTCTTCAGCGATACCGTCAATTCGGGTTTCTACCTGATCGAACCCGAGGCGTTCAGTCTCGTGCCAAGCGGCGAGATGTTCGACTTCAGCCGCGACCTGTTTCCGGAGGTGCTGCGTCGGGGCGGGAAGCTTTTCGGGTACATAGCGGATGGATACTGGTCGGACATCGGCACCCTCGAACAATACCGTCGCACCCATCAAGACATCCTCAACGGCCGGGTCAAGATGGATCTGAGCGGACAGATTCGAACCCCGGGCGTCTATGTCGGAGCTGGATCCGAGATCGACCCGGAGGCCGTCCTGGAAGGTCCGGCGCTCATCGGCGAGTATTGCCGGATAGAGCGCGGCGCCAAGGTGGGAGCGTTCAGTGTCATCGGCGATTACAGCCTCCTGGGCGGGGGCGTCTCGGTCAAGCACTCGGTCATCTGGCGCCATGTCTATCTCGGCGAGGGTACGGAAGTACGGGGGGCGGTCGTCGGCGACCATTGTCTGCTCCGCAATAACGTTTCCGTCTATGAGGGGGCGGTCGTCGGGGACGGTTGCCAGGTCGGGTCGTTCGGGATGATCCGGCCCGGGGTCAAGCTCTGGCCGGGTAAAGAAGTTGAGAGCGGAGGCACGGTCAGCGAGAGTCTTGTCTGGAACCAGCGGGCCATGCGGGGCCTTTTCGGCACGGCCGGTGTGTCCGGCGTGGCCAATGTGGAGATGACACCGGAGTTTGCCGTTAAGCTGGGAGCGGCTTTTGCGGCCGCGGTCGGCCGGGGACGCCAGATCGCGGTGGCCTCGGATGGCTTTTCCGTGACAAAACTGCTGGAACGCGCGGCCACGGCCGGGATCCTCGGTGTGGGCCTGGGCGTTCGGGATTTGGGCTCAACCACCGTTCCCGTGGCCAGATACGCCGTGGGCGCCTTGGGGCTTGCCGGCGGCATGTATATCGGGCTGTCCAGCGCGAATCCCTCGCAAGCGGTCGTGCAGTTCATGGACGCGCGAGGCCTCCCGGTCGAGCGCCAAATGGAACGGGCCATAGAGCAGGCATTCTTCACCGGGGACTTTCCCCGCGCCGGCGCGGTACAGGTTGGCGAACTATCTCCGGTCATAGATATTGCCGAATCCTATCTCGATGGGATCAGGGATACGGTCGACCACGGCACTGTCCGGGCGGCCAGGTACACGGTGGTCCTCGGCCCGTGCGGCGGACCGGCGGCACGCCTTCTCCAGGGACTGCTGGCCCGTTTGGGCTGCCTATACATCGAGGCGGAGCTCTTGCCCGAGACATCAGTTCCCTTCGCGCGCGAAGCGTTCGCAAAGGCCCAGGGAGAGATGGAGGCGAGACTTGCCGCCGTGCATGGCACGCTCGCGGTGGCGGTGGACGGCGCGGGCGAGGATCTGTTCGTGCTCGACGCTCGTGGAAGGGCCGTTGGCCCGGCGCAGATGTCAGCCCTTATTTCCCTGGCCGAATTGCGCCGCGACGCGGGCAAACGTCTGCCAATACGCATGATGGATACCGATGCCATTGCCGATCTGGCCAAGGCCTATCGCGGTCAGGTGGTTCGCACCAAGGGGCAACGCCGTGCGCTGCTCCAGGAGTTGGCCGCGGATATGCCGGCGGTGCGGGGGCTGATCCTGCCTGCTTACGATGCCTTCTCGACCTTGGCCTTGCTGCTCGAACTCCTGGCCCGCGACGGCCGGGACTTGGCCGCCCTGATCGATGCGTTACCGGCATACCAGCGCGTGGAGAAGGCCGTGGCGTGCACATGGGAAGCGAAGGGATGGCTCATGCGCCGGCTGGCCGAGGAAGAACGAAGTCTCCCGGTCGATCTCACCGATGGTCTGCGGGTTCAGGACGAGCGGGGTTGGGCTTTGGTGCTTCCGGATGGAGAAGAACCCTTCATCCGTGTCTTCAGCGAGGCCAAGACGGCCGAAGAAGCGGCTGCCCTGAACAAGTCGTTCGTCGACAAGATCGCTGTTCTCCAACGGAGCGCCGGCAATACCAACTGATTGCGCCCCGCGGCGGCCTCCGCATTTGGCCGCACCGGTCAGTGTTCGCTACTCGCGAGGCCGTCTGGAGAAGGCGCGATCAGCGCCAGCATCTGGCCGACATACACCGTGAACGGGTACCGGAGGTTATTCACCAACGCCACCAGTTCCACGGTCGATCCATAGCGCTGCGCGAGGGAATAGACGGTCTCCCCTCCGGTGACCAGATGCAGGAAGACTTTGGCCGGCACGACCAGGCGCTGACCCAGGGCCAAGGCATATGGTTCCGTTAATTGCGGATTGGCCTTAAGCAGCGCCTCAACCGGCAGACCGAAGCGTTCGGCCACCGTGGCAAGGTTGTCGCCCTTTTGCACCAGGTAGATTAAGCCACACGGAAGAAGCGCCGGTTCCGGGGGCTGCGGTTGCGGCGGCGCGGGGGCCGGAGGCTCATAGGCGCAAAGACGCGGAACCGCCAGTATCTGGCCGGGGTAGATCAAAAAGGGTGATTTGATCTCGTTCGCGAGGGCGATAGCCTGCCAATTGACGCTGTACCTTTGCCCGATACGAAACAGGGTGTCGCCGGGCTGAACGACGTAGGATAAGACCGGGATCATCAACCGTTGACCGGGGATGATGCTGTATGGCGGCCGGAGGTCCGGATTTGCGCCCGCGATATTCTGCCAGGTGACGCCGTAGCGCTCACCGATAGTAAAGAGATTCTCACACGGGCGGACCACATGGACGAACCCGCACGTCGTATTCTCCGGCAACCCGGGGACGGTGCTGATGCTCGGCAGCGGCGGCGTTGCTTCCATCGGATTCGGTTCTTCGGACATCGGCTACACCCTTTCATCAAGCCGAGATTTCGGGAGTGGTCGAACAAGACGAAGCCTCCTGCGTCTTTACCGGTTCATATTATGCCGATGGCACGCCGGGCGTGAGGAAGGCCTAGGCATTCGCCTAGGCCTTTGCTTTTTGGGCCATCAGTTCTTCGGCCTTTTGAATCAGGCCTCTGACCAGCAGCCCCGCTTCCCGGGTAGTGATATTGCCGTAGTCAAAGGAGCCGTTCTGGGCGCTGATCTTGTCCGCGAATCCAAGTTCCTTGGCAATCTCGTATTTGACCGCGTCAGAGACGATGCTACCCCTTCTAGGCAGTGTTCTCACCCCTAACTAGCGTTCCACCACGGTGTTGAATCTTTCCAAGTAAGCTCGTGGAAACAGGGGGAGGATCTACGCGGAGGCGATGGAGGCCAAAGAGCAGGCTCCCTGCGGCGGCTAAGACAGCCTAGGAAGCTGTGATCCGTAGATGCGCCCGAGGTCGGGCATCCTGTTCAATGCGGCGTGGGTGCGGCGGGCAACCAGACGTGAAATTCGGTGCCGTCGGTTTCGTTGCTGTGCACCGTGACCCACCCGCCCAATTCTTCGGTGAGGGTCTTCACGATATGCAACCCGTATCCCCGGTGACCAGCCTTCTGCGTAAAACCGGGCGCAAAGACGCGGTCGAGGTCCGCGGTCGGGATAGGCGGTCCATTGTTCCAGAACACAAACCGATATCCGTGATCGTCATTCCAAATTGCGACGGAGATCGTCGGCGTGTCTCTTTGTAGGGAGGCGGATTCCACGGCATTCTGGAGTATGTTCGAGAAAATGCGCGATATACGGTAGGGCGAGCATCTGAAGTCCGACAGGTCCGCCCGGCAGTCCAAGGTGAACGTAATTCCCATCTCCTTGATCTTCCCTTGGAGACTGAGGAAGAGGGCTTGGAGGACTGTGTGCTCGACCCGGGCTAGACCGGCCAGATCGTCCAGCGAGGCACTGCATTCATCGACGTACTGCCGGATTTCGTCGTTCTTGTTCAGTGAGGCCAGCGTTTGGATGACCTGCAACTGATTGCGAAAACCATGACGCTGCGACTCGAGACTGGCAATGAGTTGGAGGCTCTGCTCCAACTGCATCAACGTTTCTCTTTCCTCGCGCTCCTTATCCCGTTCGTTCTTGGCCAGGAGCCGGGATGAACCGTAGACGAGAAACGATGTGATGACGATCGGCAACTCCGCGGTGAGGATGATGCGCGTAGCAAGGTCAAGCCTGTGGTGCAAGCTCCAAATGAACAACAACAAGCCACAGAACAAATGCATGAAAAGCGTACAGAACAGGACGAGTTCCAAAGTTTCCGATTTCTTTGCCGCCATTGCTCTATGACACCGGGGGATGTCTTTCCTGGTAGCCGGTCAAAGTCAAGCCACGCTTCATGAAAACTAGCAAGGTAATCGCCGGCCCAAGGGTTTCCAGGACAATCCCCAGGAAAACCCCGAGCGCGTTATTGACAAAAAAACCGGTCAAACCCTCCACCCTGGTTGTTATCAAGAATAACGGCTCAAGGAAGATAATCGAGCCGATAAAGACCACGGATTCGGTAAAGAGGGACGCGATTACCGCCTTTGCCAGGCTTACCTTGCCAGTCTTGCGCACAAAGAGGATGATTAATACGATTGAGACCAGTACGTGAAAGGGAACGGCGATGAGCTGTCTGGCCACTGAGATCGAAACCCCGAGAATCGTTCCCGGCCAAACGCTCTTGTTGAGCGCAATCCTGACCCCGGCGCTGTACCATGCCAGTTGCAGCAGGACGATTGCCGAGGGCACGGAGAGGAGAACGGTCAATAGCATCGGAATCACGGGATCCTTGGCATGCAGCAACGATGTGGCAGGGATGATGGTCTCAAGGTATCTGAGAATCTGCTGCAAACACGTGACCTCCTTGGCGGATTAAGCTCGGATTTCTTATCCGAGATTTCGGTAGTGGGAAGGTTGATATTCAGTCGTCACGCCAGCCCAACGGCACAACAAAGGATAAAAAACTAGGCCGGCATGATCGACAAGCCCTAGTCTGTTTTCAGGTTCGACTCCCACCCCGGCGCGCCTCCGGGACAACAAAGAGAGAAAAACCGAGCCCGTTCCCCGAGCGACAAGCAACGAGCGACCAGCGACGAGCGTTCTTTCCGCAGCTTTCGGTAAGGAGGGGAGAAGGTTCCCTCCCTCTCCCCACTAGCCATGACTGTTCACCTTTTCGGCATCGCGGGTTGATACCACAGGACCAGGCAGGCCGAGGCAACACTTGCGACGAGAAAGATGGACAGGATCGCGAGAACCACCGAGGCAATCGCTTTTTTCAATCTGCACACCTCCTTTCCTGCGGTTTGGCCATTCTTGAGAGCCGTATCTTCATGCCGGAGAAAGCATCGTCCAAAGCGGTGACGATACGTCGAACACCCACGCTCAGGCTCAGACACTGAAAGGTGCTTCCCGTGACGATCGCCGTCCGCCAGGGCATATCCTGCCAGAAGATGCAGGCCGACGCAAGCAGAGCGATCGCGACCCGGGCGGAAACGCGGAGGATCTTGCGCTGTTTTTCCGTCAGCGGCTTCTCCGGGGTTTCCACGGGTGCGTACCGCCAGACCAGCAAGTTGTCGAGGAGCAGCAGCAACCAAACGAGGGGCGGGAAAAGACCGGCGCTCGGCAGGTGTCTGGCCAAGAGTCCGAGGCCGACAAAGACGGCCGTACCCAGGAACGCGCAACGCGTGGGCGTGCTTAGATGCACACCGCCGGTTAGGGCTTTGAGCACCGCGGCGGTTGCCGTTACCGCCACACATTCCCAGAAGACTCCCGCCAGCCAGCCGGCCACGGTCAATATAACCGTGCTATAGAGCATGGCAAGGCAACCTTCGATGGCATAGGCAAGCAAAGCCCGCTGAAATGGGTCTGCGCGCCCCGCCGTTTTACCGAGTGCCTCGGCCCAGCTTGCCGCCACGCGGTGAAGGGTCATCGGTCGTTCTCCTTAGGACGCCACCTGTTGGTACTAATGTCACGCAAGTGAATGATTGGCCTCCCTTTATTAATTATCGGTTTTTTTTGGCGTGGGCTAAGTATTTCTACTATTCGACCGCCAATGAACCTGGATTCGAAAACCCCGAAGCTTATCGGTTTTGCCGCGAAGGCACGCCGCGGTATACGCGCGGAAGCCGCATGTTCGGCTCTCAATTTCGATAGCGAAAAAAAGCTAGCCGTCAGTGACGGCTGGCTTTCATACGGCTCTCTCTCTGCGCGTCTTCCGCAGAATCTTTCTGATACTGTCGTATCCCAGGTGGTATTGGGCCATTAGTTGGCTGATATCGTCGCCGTCCAGGTAGGCGCGCAGTATTGCTTGATTACGCTCGGCCAAGGCCGCCCGGGTACCGTTTGATTCGCCCCAAGCCATCCTGGCTTGCAGACGTTTTGGGATGTAGATTTCCTGTCCCTCGACGTACTTCTGTATTTCCTGCAAGAGATTTCGTGGTAGAATCCCCTCGGCGTTGCGGTACATACGCCGTCATGGCCTCCTTAGAGTCGGAGACGCGACGGTCTTTCGGCGCCGTGCGGGGCTGTGCCTGCTTTACCTGGGACCCCGCGTCTCCGTTCTTAGATTGCTTCCAGGTGCTCCTTCGGGCCGGGTTTCACCGGCCAGACTGCCATGCTTCTTCACGCTGGAGTCCCCCTTTCTTAGCCTAATGGGATTCGGGTTTACATTGCCCCGATCTCTGGCCATATGCCAGTGGTTTACGCAAATTATTATAACTGGCGGCATAGGGATAATCAAGCCGAAGATGGTTCCGAAAGGAACTTTCCGCTCCACCTGGGCGTCCAAAGCTATGTCATGCTGATATGATGGTTTGTTTTGGCTCATATATCCGCATACCCGCTTGCGCCTCGTACGCCCCTGACATCATGGGAAAAGGAAATAAAGGCAAGTCCGGCGAATCTTACAAACTTGGATGGAGGGATCAAGATGAAAAGGATTCTCTTGGTGTTGGCTGTGGCGCTTGCCGCCGTATTTACCGTGGGGGGAGCCGCTCTAGCCAGCAGTGATACGGGCTTTTGGTTCGGGAACCAGGATTACCAACTCACGCTGGGGGCAAATCAGGCCGACATCGACGTGTTCTTCCTCGGTGGATACACGGCCGGTCATTTCACCGGCACGGGGTTCGGGGGCGACTACCGGTTTACCTATGGCATCTCGGACCGCCTGCGTGTCGGCGATGCTTACCGGTCCGAGAACGGCAGTTTCTATTATTTCGACGCCACCGGCAGCGTGAGGTTCACCCTGGAACAAGGGTTCTACCTGCGATTGGGAGCGGGGACTACTGTCTGGTGGGGCTACGAGACGGTGGGTTCGTCTGTGGAGTCCTATACGTTTCTCCAGGCCCGCGCCGGCGCCGGCTTGGGTACCAGTCTGCGCCTTGCCCGGGTTACCCTGGAGACGGCCGCCGATGTATTCCTGGTCTTCGATTATGTGCGGGATCATTACGATTTTGGAGATTCCTTCCTCTTGGAGGGATTGCGTACCGATCTCGGACTGAATGTCGTCTATGAGATCAGCCGTGACTTCACCGTGCGGAGCGGCCTGAAATACAAGCTCACCGCGGACGAGGTGCTCCTCTATCCCACGACCGACAACGGTCTGACCACGGGTTTCGAAGGTTATGTCGGCGTGGCATGGGGATTCTAAGACGGAGCCCGCCACTCCGGCAGGCGCTACATACCCATTACGGGACGGCTCAGGTTTACGGACCTGGGCCGTTCTCACAACACAGGAGAACTCACCGCCGGCGTCGAACTCTACATAACAGTATCCCCCGGCTTTCCAGCCGGGATTTCGGGCGTGTAACACACGGTTCTTGCGGGGTGAAACATGGTGTCGGCCAAAGGAGAACACGGCCAGAGCACGTTGGAGTATATTCTGCTTATCCTGCTGATCGGGGTCGTGGCGTGCGCCGCTTTGGCCGTGGCCAACGGTGGTTTGTCGGAACTGATGGAGAAGGCACGCGTTACCGTCTCATCTTGGTTTGGGCGGTAGCCCGGATGCGCTGAACCCGGATCGTGAAAGTACCTTGAAGAGCGGCGGTCTTGGCGCGCAAGCACGCGCGCGGTAAAAACTGCGGGAAGCGCATCTTCGGCTTGGGCTTTCGAAAGCTCGGTAGAAGGCTTGTAAGCCCATCTTTGCTGCGGAGGCTGGCAGATGCCAACGATCGAGGGCGTGGTGGAGCGGATTACGTTCCAAAACGAAGAGACCGCTTATACTGTGGCAAAATTGCAGCAAGACTCAAAATCCGCCCCCATCACGGTGGTAGGCAATCTTCCCGGTCTCAACACCGGCGAAACGGTGCGTCTCACCGGTGAATGGGTGACGCATCCCGAATACGGCCGGCAGTTTCAGGTAGAGGGCTTGGAACATGTTGCCCCGGCAACGCTCCTGGGCATGGAGCGCTATTTGGGTTCGGGCTTGATCAAGGGCATCGGTCCGGTTACGGCCAAGAAGATCGTGCGCGCGTTCGGGTTGGCCGCTTTGGATGTAATCAGGGCGAAACCGGAGAGACTCATCAAGATCGAGGGAATCGGCCCCAAGAAAGCCGAGCGGATAGCACAGGCGGTCGCGGACCAGAAGGAGATCAGCGGGATCATGGTTTTCCTTCAGGGCTGCGGGATCACGCCGGCGCTGGCCGCAAAGATCTACCGTAACTACGGCCGCGAGGCCGTATCCATCATCAAGGAGGATCCTTACCGGCTGGCCGAACAGATCCCCGGGATCGGGTTCAAGACCGCCGACCATATCGCCAGCAGACTGGGCGTCGTTACGGCCTCGCCGCACAGGATCCGCGCCGGATTGGTGTTCCTGCTCGACGAGTATTGCCGTGATGGTCACGTCTGCGCCCCCGAGGAAGAGTTCTGCCTCCATGCCGCCGCCGAACTCGGCGTCTCGATCGAGCAGACCAGGGAGGCGGTCTCCTCCCTGCTTGATGAGCGTGTTTTCTGTGCCGAGCGGGACCCGGCGGGCACCGTCCACCTGTATCCCGCCCATTTTTACCACGCGGAAAGAGGCGTGGCCTTATATCTGCTACGCTTGGTCAGAGAACCGTTAGCCGCGCCCCTCGGCGATCCGGAGTTCCTGTTGACCCAGATCGCGGCGGCGGACGGGCTTTCCCTTGCCTCGGGGCAGCGTCAAGCCGTCTTGACCGCGGCGCGGAGCGGCGTTTCGATCATCACCGGGGGTCCCGGCACAGGCAAGACCACCACGGTGCGTGCGTTGCTTCAACTGTATACCGCCTTGGGTTACCGGTTCCTTTTGGCGGCGCCCACCGGCCGCGCGGCCAAGCGCTTGGCGGAGGCCACGGGCCATGAGGCCAAGACCATCCACCGCCTGCTGGAATTCGGATTCACCAACGGAAGACTACGGTTCCAGCGTGACGACGAGAATCCGCTCGAGGCCGACGCGCTGATCGTCGATGAGGCCTCCATGATCGACCTGCCGCTCTTTCATGCCTTGCTCAAGGCGGTGGCGCCGGGCACCCGACTGACGCTGGTCGGTGATGCCGACCAGCTGCCTTCGGTCGGGCCGGGCAACGTGTTGAGGGACATCATCGAGGCCAGGGTGGTGCCGACGCTCCGTCTCGAGACAGTATTCCGCCAGGCGGAAGCGAGCTACATCGTCCGGAACGCCCACCGGATCAACAGAGGGGAGATGCCGATTACGGCACCCGGCGAGAACGACTTCTATTTCATTGCCTGCGAAGAGCCGGAAAAGATCGCCGCCCAAGTCGTCGACCTGGCCGCAACGAGGCTGCCGCGCTATTTGGGTTGCGATCCGATCGAGGACATACAGGTCCTCACGCCGATGCGCCGGACCATCACCGGCGTGGAGAACCTCAACCAGTTGCTGCAAGATCGGCTCAACGCGGCTTCAGCGGGTAAGGCCGAGATAAGGTACGGGGTCAAGGTCTTCCGGGAACGGGACAAAGTGATGCAGACGCGTAACGACTATCAGAAGATGGTCTTCAACGGCGATATGGGCAGGGTTAGGGCGGTTGACCGAGAGGAGGGCCAACTGCACGTCGCCTTTCCGGAGGCGGGCGGCGAGAGACTGGTAGTCTACGATCGCGAGGACCTGGATGAGTTGGTAGTGGCCTATGCCATCTCCGTGCACAAGAGCCAGGGGAGCGAGTATCCAGTCGTTATTCTGCCGTTTTCGACCCAGCACTATATGATGCTCCAGCGTAACCTGCTCTATACGGCGGTGACGCGGGCCAAACGTCTGGTAGTCCTGGTGGGAACCAAGAAAGCCCTCGCGATCGCGGTGCGCGACAATCGCGTGGACGAACGTCATACACGTTTGGCGGAGAGGCTGCGACGGGGGTGACAAGTCCTGTACCTCCGGTATTACCTTGTCTATGGCGAAGGACCGTCGCCGATGGTGATCGCTTCCCCCATACCTGAGCGGACGGCGGGCGATATGGCGCGAGGTGCCGGGAGCACCGCCCAGTGGGTTGGCGATCGTGCCTTCCCGCATTGGCTCGCCGATGATCTGGCCAAAGAGGCGCGGCGGGTCTTGGCTGAGCGTCCCGGGCGAAACAATCGACGCAGGGTGCGGGCCGCCGTTCAGAAGCGATTATGGCGCTGGGGCCGGTATGAGTCCTTTGCCTGGGAACCCCTAGCGCCACGCGAGGCTTTGCCGCAAATCGATCCCGGCCCGGTTCTGGCCGCGCTCGCCGGCCGGGCGCTTTTTGCCGTGGAGGCGGCGGCCATGGTCAAGCATGGCGGCTCCACCGAAGGGATCGAACGGACCCTGGCAGAGTTGGCGCTCGACGGCATCATACAAAGCTGGCCCTCCATCGAAGTCTTGCACCTGGGCCGGGCGATATGCCGGCGTTGCGGGGAGACCCAGCTCGAGCAGACGGATTGTTATGCCTGCGGCGACAAGAGATGTTGGTTATGTCCGAGTTGTAGGCATCTGGGATTATCCACCGGCTGCCGGACCATATATGCTTACCCCCGCGCGGGCGGCAGAGAGGCGGGAGCTTTCCTCCCGCCGGCGTTCCGCTTCACGCTTACACCAGCGCAGCAAAGAGCGGCCGGACGGCTTGGGGAGTTCATCAGATCCGGCACGGGGGAGGAATTCCTTGTCTGGGCGGTCTGTGGAGCCGGTAAGACGGAGGTTGTCTTGACCGGCATCGCCCAGGCGTTATCCGCCGGGACCAGGATCCTGGTGGCCACGCCGCGCCGGGATGTGGCCGGCGACCTGGCGCTTCGGATCGCGTCTGCATTTCCGGGGCTTGCGCTCGCGGTGCATTACGGCGGGCGGCATCAGACCGAGGAATCCGATCCCGCCGTGGTCGTGGCCACGACCCACCAGTGCCTGCGCTTTTACGAGGCTTTCGATCTCGTTATCCTGGACGAGGTGGACGCCTTTCCTTTCCACGGCAACAGGATGCTCTATGCCGCCGTCAAACGGGCATCTCGTCCGGCGGGGCGGATCGTGTACCTGACGGCCACGCCCCCGTTCGCGCTCGCCTCCCGCGTTGCCGACGGCACTCTGCCCTATGTACGCCTGCCGGTACGTCCCCATGGCTTCCCGCTCCCAGTGCCCGAATTTGTGCGCGCATCCCTTGGGAGGGCGGGACCTGGATGGCGTATGCCCGATGTCCTGGCGGGATTGTTCACGGACAGCATTGCGCGCCGGCACGCGGCGCTCGTTTTTGTGCCCACGGTGAACCACGCCGATTGGCTGGGGCAGGCAATCAGCCGCTGGGGAAGATCGCGGGGAGTGGCAGCCGCGTCCTTGCATGCGCGCGACATGGAACGCGACGAAAAGCGGCGGGCTTTTGCCGACGGCCGGCTCAAGATCCTCGTCTCCACGACCGTCCTCGAGCGGGGCTTGACGCTCGGGGCATTGGACGTCTACATTCTCTACGCCGATGCGGAGCATGTCTTCGATGCCGCTTCGTTGATTCAGATGTCCGGTCGGGCCGGCCGGCTGGCCGCCGACCCCACGGGCCGGGTGTATTTCATCGCCGAGCGCATCGGGGCCGGCATGCGCGCCGCACGGGCCGCGATCGTTGCGGCGAATGATGAAGCGGCCAGGGAAGGTTTCCTTGGAGGCGAATGCGGTTGTCGGCAAGGGATTTCTGGCGTGAACTCCAGCGAGGTCTGACGGAACTGGTCTTCCCTCCCTTGGAGCGTTGCGCCGTCTGCGACCGGGACGCCCTCCGGCCGACGCTGGCGCTTTGTCGGGACTGTCTGCGGCGTCTGCCTTTTTTGGCGCCGCCGCTTTGCAGCCGCTGCGGAAGGCTGCTTCGGCTTTGCGCCGCGCGGGACGGCGCCTGTCGCGAATGTGCCAGAGAACGTTTCTTTTTTAGCAGGGCACGCGCCGTCTGTTTGTATGAGGGCGCGGCGCGCGCTTACCTCCACGAGGTCAAGTTCCATCGCTCGCTGCCGCTGGCGAGGGCGCTCGCTGGCGTACTGGCCGCCTACGTACGGGAGCAGGGCGGTTTTCAAAGCTATGAGGCCATCCTGCCCGTGCCCCTGCACGCCCGGCGTGAAGCCGAGCGCGGCTTTAATCAGGCGGCCGTGTTGGCCGGTGCCGTGGGCGCCGTCCTCCATCGGCCGGTCGTCATGGAAGCCGCGGCGCGCATACGGCAGACCGAGACGCAGAGCAGGTTGGACCGCGAACGCAGGCGGGAGAACGTAAAGGCGGCATTCAGCATCGTTGACCCAGGGGCTGTGACCGGCCGCCGGGTCCTGTTGATCGATGACATCCTTACCACCGGCTACACCGCCTCCGAATGTGCGCGCGCCTTGCTGCGGGCGGGGGCGGTTGAGGTCGGGGTGCTCACCTTGGCCAATGGCGTCCTGGAGGATCAGTGGCTGACCGACGGGTCGGGCGGGTCAAAAAGGACTAATTCGTCCTAATATCGCAACCGATGTACAGAGTGGTACAGTCCTTTTGCGCCATGGACGGAGAAGGGCGGTGTGGAGGCTTGATCGTCTCAACGGGCGAAGTAATCACCGCATTATCCACGTTAGGCAAGTTCAAGAAGACCGGCGTAGGGCGACGGTTGGAGGAGCCAGCGCAGGATGAGGTGGTTTGGTGCAAGGCGGCGGTGTTCGCGATGACCTTTGTTAGGCCTGAGCGCATCGGCACGATCAAAGCGGCGATTAGTGCCGCAAGCTACATAATCGATGACTATCAGGTGGCGACGAAAATGGTCGAACGGAGCTTGGTGGACACGTTTTTCGCCAACAGCACGTAATCTCGGCGTCGGAAATTCCGCCGGAATTTTCGATTTTCAGCCTCATAGCTTATGACCCATGCCGGTAAAGGACCAGGAAGCTGCAGATTTAGTCCTTGTTTCGAAATCGCGGCTGAAGAAGGATTATCCTTGGCGCCGGAGAAGATATATACGTATTTTTCCTTCGCACAATTCTGACTCTCTTTGGCCAAGGAGGAAGCTCATGCTGGTCCTTACGCGAAAGCTCAATGAGAGCATCATGATCGGCCACGATGTCAAGATCACGGTCGTCGACGTTCGGGGGGACCAGGTGAAGTTGGGTATTTCCGCCCCCCGTCAGATTGCGGTTCATCGCGAGGAGGTATACCTTGAGATACAGCGCGAGAGCAAATACGACGCCGCCGCAGAGCCCGAGGAGGGCCGGAGGCATCTGGCGAAAGGCTAGGTAATGCGGTGCGCCGGGCATATATCCGCGCGCTCCATGCGGAACGGAAAGACCATCCATCATTATGTGGCGACTTGCATCTAACCCATAAAGTGCTTGCATTTTCGCCATTGTGCGCTATAATTAATCAGAGGTGGCCTCGCATTACAGACCAATGGTGGGGCCGGTCAAAGGGGGAGACTTAATGGCTTTTGTGGACAAGACCCTGAAATGCCGGGATTGTGGTCAAGACTTCGTGTTCACCGCTGGCGAGCAGGAGTTTTATGCGGAAAAGGGATTCGTTAATGAACCCCAGCGCTGCAAAGCATGCCGCAGTGTCCGCAAGCAGGCAAAAGGTGAGCTTACGACGGTTGTTTGTGCTGATTGCGGCGTTTCCACCGAAGTACCATTCGTGCCGCGGACGGATCGTCCGGTTTATTGCCGCGATTGTTTCGCCAAGCACAAGAACAATCCGGTCTAAGAGGCAACTATTGACAGGATTGGGTTGCTGTGCTATATTCGATTGAGTCGTCACGCCGGTCGCTGGCAGAATGGATGGCGCACCGGGTGTAATGTTCCATTCGTTTTGCTCTTAACGTTTAGCTTGTTTAGTTTTAGGAGGAATGTAGAGTATGCGGGGGCGCGTCAAGTGGTTCAATGCTGAGAAAGGTTTCGGCTTCATCGAGCGGGAGGGTGGAAAGGATGTCTTCGTTCACTTTTCCGCCATCCAAATGGAAGGCTTCAAAACCCTCGACGAGGGCCAAGAGGTGGAGTTCGAGATCGTGGAGGGCGAACGTGGCCCCCAAGCAGCAAATGTAACTAAGGCTCAGTAAGTGGGCAAAGGCCCCGGCCAAGAACCGGGGCCTTGATTTTTGCTGGAGGGAGATTGCTAGGCATGTTGCTCCCGGCAAGCCATCCTGGCTACGGGGAAAGAACGGGATCCAGATCCTAGGGCGTTTATGCCCTTGCCAGATCTGGTGTGGCGGTAGGCTCTTGCTTCGACAGGCTCGACTCGACTGAGCTCGTCGAAGTCAGCACCCCGAGCTTGTCGAGGGGCAGTCTACCGTTGGCAGAAACGATGTTGCGGAACAAACATGCTCAGAACATAGCCTCACGGTTTTTTCTGCTAGTGGTTTTTGCGGCAGACTTCTAGGAAGGTTTTGACCCGGCCATGGGAGAATATCAGAGAAGAGACAAATCCGGATTTCGAAAGCTGGTTTGACCGGTTGCGGCTTTCGCGCCTCAACCATTGCGGCGCCACGGCGAGTCCGTGCCAGGTCGGCTCTTGAAATCCTGGTCACAAAGCGAGGTTGATTCGATGAAGATCTTGGTTAAGGGCAAGAACATTGAGATCAGTGATTCATTGCGTGAGTATGCCGAGAAGAAGGTCACCAAGGTGGGTAAGTTCTTCACGACTAGCCCGCTGGCGGCACAGATCACCATGGGCACGGAACGCGGCATGCACGTTGTGGATGTCACCGTCCAGCTGAAGGATCTCCTCCTGAGGGGCGAGGAAAAGACCAATGACATGTATGCCTCCATCGACGGCGCCATCGAGAAAATCGAGCGCCAGATCCTCAAATTCAAGACCCGGATCAACCGGCGCCTCCGCTCCGAGAATGAAGTGGTGGCGGCCTCGGTGCCAGGGATTGAGGAGATGCTTGACGAACCTCACGTGGTCAAGACCAAGCGCTTTGCGGTCAAACCTATGTCCGTGGACGAGGCGATTATGCAAATGGATTTGCTGGGCCATGATTTCTATGTCTTTTCCAACGCCGAAACCGAGGAGGTCAACGTGGTCTATCGTCGCAAAGACGGCAATTACGGCCTGATTGAGCCGGAATTCTGAGGCGGTGCCCGAAAGGCAATCGCCACTCAATAACGGCGATTGCCCGGGCAATAACCCCTTCACGCGGATAGTTTGAACACGAGCCGCTACAGGATCTCGCGCTTTACGGGGGCCGGCGGCTCTTTATGCGCGCAAGCTCCCGAGGTGGCGTTTTTTTCCGGCGGTAAACCGCATGGGAGAAGGAATCCCCTGGAGAACGTAGAACTTATCATTCAATCTGGACAAGATTTCCGGGTCGAATTGAGGAGGGATCCGCTTGGCCGCCAAGAGCACCAGGCGTACCGCGCTGGTCAAAGCGACACTTCGAATCAAGTTTCTAATCCTGCTTCTGTCTACCATGGGGTTTTACACATTATTGCAGAATCTGGCGGAAGAAGTCCTGAAGAACCCGGTGTTATCCATCCCAATCTCGATCCTGCTCATTCTGGCGGTGGTCGGTTTCTGTACTTGGGCGCTGGACCGTTTCGTCTTGCGCCCGATCTACGGTTTCATCACGCTGGCCCGCAGGATGGCGGAGAACGACCTGTCCGCAACCATTGAGATGGTGACGGGGGACGAGTTTGAGGAATTGGCTACCCAAACCAATACGATGCTCAAGAACATGCGGGCGGTTTTGCAGGAAAACCTGGACGCGGCGGAACGGTTGGCCCTATCCGCGCAGGATATGTCCGGTATGGCCGAGGAAGCTTACGGCGCCACCCAGGAAATCAGCAGCACGGTTGAGGCAATCGCCAGAGGCACGGAGGAACAATCGGATAACGTAAAGCAATCGGCGGAAGCCGCCCAGCAAATGGCCGATTCCGCGCAACAAGTGGCCAGCGAGGCGCAGAAAGCAGCGGCCTTGTCGAGCCAGGCAGCCCAACGCGCGCGCGCGGGCGGCGAGATCGTGGAACAGGTTCGCGCCATGATGTTCCAAGTCAAGGAATCGGTGGATAAATCGGCGGATGTTGTACGTTCACTCGGTTTACGGTCGCAGGAGATCGGCAAGATCATCGATGTGATGCGGGGCATCTCGAGACAGACGAACCTGCTGGCGCTGAACGCGGCCATTGAGGCGGCACGGGCCGGTGAACACGGCCGGGGCTTTTCCGTCGTTGCGGATGAGGTCCGCGCCCTTGCCGAACAGTCGACCAGTTCCGCCATACAGATTATCGGCCTCATCAACGAGATCCAGAACGAAACCAAGAACGCCGTCTCGACCATGGAAGTTGGTACCGCGGTCGTGGAAGAGGGCGCCAAGATGGCGACCTATGCCAGCCAGGCGTTCAATGAGATCCTCCATTCGGTCAACCAAACCGTGAACACGGTGCAGGAGATCGCCGCCGCCTCTCAGGAACAGGCGGCGAGCAGCGAAGAAATGACGGTAACCATGGAGGGCGTGGCGGCGATCGCGGCCCAGAACGCCACCGGTTCCCAACAGGTGGCGGCGGCCACCCAGGAACAGCGAACCAACGTCGAGAATCTGGTGGTTTCCTCGAACTCACTGGCGGAAATGGCGGACAGGCTCACGTCGATGGTCGGCCGGTTCAAGGTCAACCCGAACTTCCAGCGTTGCTGGCGCGTCATGGACTGCAACTTTGTCAACTGCCCGGCCTATCAGGCACGTGAGGAAAAGTGCTGGATGATCCCGAATACGCTGTGCAATGACGGGATTCCTAACGGCACCGTGATCGAGAAGCGCCGCCGCTGCCATCAATGCGAGGTCTTCCGCATCAATACCTCGCTTGGCTAAGAGGGCCTGCCGAAACCTGGTTTTCAGCCGATGCATCCGCATCGGCTTCTTCTTCGCGTTTAGCTTTTCGGCGCATTGCGATACGCCCCAAATCGAGCAGTATTAGGCCTGAGGTTTTCAAAATGCAGGTTCCAGGGAGGTCGCCATGGAAACCGTCAGCAACACCGGTTGCTTTGCTTGCGGTGTCGGCAATCCAATCGGCCTTGGGCTGAAATTCCTCCGGCGGGATGGCTCGGTCCATGCCGCCTTCACCCCTCTACCGTGGCATCAGGGTTTTGACGGCTTGGTGCACGGCGGGATCATCGCCACGCTGCTCGATGAGGCGATGGCGCATGCGTTGCTGGCGCATGGAATCAAGGGCGTGACCGGCAAGCTCATGCTAAGATTCAGGGCGCCGCTGCGAGTCGGGACGCCGGTTATTGTCACGGCAGGTATCAGCGCCGATCGGGGGCGAATCGTCGAGACCCGCGCGGAGATCAGAGCCGCGGCGGCCAGCATCGCAACGGCCGAGGCTCTTTTTGCCGTTCAACATCGGGAGGGATGACGTAGATGGATCGGGAACAGGCACTGGCTTTGATGCGGGCCAAGACGGAGAAACCGAATCTCCGAAAGCATATGCTGGCGACGGAGGCGGTCATGCGGGAGTTGGCGCGGCAGTTGGGCGCGGAGGTGGAACTCTTCGGCATGGTTGGACTCCTGCACGACCTGGACTACGATCAGACACTCGACAAGCCCGACGAACATGGGTTGCGCGCCGCGGATGAGTTGGCGCGGCTCGGCTATCCCGACGAAGTCGTCGCCGCGGTCAGGGCCCACAATCCGGCCAATACCCATCGGGAATCCCTGCTCGACCGGGCGCTGCACGCGGTCGATCCCCTGACGGGGCTGATCGTCGCCGCGGCCCTCATTACGCCGGCGAAGAAACTCTCCGCCATCGACGGCGGTTTCGTGCTCAACCGGATGGGAGAGAAGGGATTCGCCCGCGGAGCGAACCGTGAACAAATAAGGTCCTGTGAGGCGTTCGGGCTTCCCCTGGCCGATTTCCTTGCCCTGGGTGTCCGCGCCATGCAAGGCATCGCCGCCGAGCTCGGCCTCTAGGAGGCTGCTGCAAAGGAGAACCCCGAGAATCCTTTGGGATGAGCAAAGGTTGATAATGCCCCGGCCCCCATAAGGATCGACGGCCCTGGGAACAATAATCAAAACTGCCCTGGGAGGAGAAAAGATGAATCAACAACATATCCACTGCAGCGTCAATAATTGCCACTACTGGAAAAACGGCAACATGTGCGACGCGAATGAGATCGTAGTGGTTTCCGATCGTTTTGGCGCGCAGCAACCGGATACCGTCGATGCGAAGATGGCCGGTAAATTCGCCCCGACGCCGGTCGACAAGTGCATGGATACGTGCTGTAAAACCTTCGTCCCCGAAGGTTCCAGCAAGATCGGCGTGGACGGGGTAAAGCTCATCTAGGCGCGGACCGGCGGCCGACATGTATGTAACAAGAAGCCCCGCTTGCTGAGGCGGGGCTTCTTGCTGGCGACGTCAAGGACCGATGCGGTCCACGCTGACCCAGCTTGTATCCGGCAAGAGAGGGAGGGGATTGCTATAGTTCGGACTCGCGCGCCTCTGCGGCAGGAGCAGCCAGGAGGACAACCCGAAGAGGAGCAGGAGGGCGGCAACCGCGCAGGTCCGCCTGAACCAAGGCTGCTGCCAGGCAAGAACGGGGGCTTCCGCGGGCGCGTTCGCCGCCAATTGGGCCCGCAACCATGGAATAACGGAGGGGATTGCCGGCACACTTAAGTAACTGAGAGTCGCTTTAAGTTCCTCCAGCTCACGCATTTCTTCCGTGCACTCACTGCAACCCATCAAGTGTAAACGAAGCTGCCGGCGCTCTTCTGGCGACAGCTCGCGGTCCAGGTACGCCGAGAGCAGGCTGCTCGCCTTCTGACAATTCATCAAGACCGGCCGACCTCCTTTCGTACTTCAGCCAGATATGGACGAAGCCTGTCCCGTAGCAGCCGGCGGCCCCGGTGGATTCTGGAGCGCACGGTGCCGATCGAACAGTTCATGATCTGGGAGATTTCCTCGTAGGACAGGCCCTGAATGTCGCATAGCACAACCGCGGTACGGAAGTCGACCGGCAAGTTGGCTAGAGCGGATTTTACTTCCCGGTGAAACTCCTGTGTGAGCGCCAGATCCTCGGGGTTGTTGCGCTGATCGGGGATCTCTCTCTGGATCTCACTGTCTTCCGCCGCAATCGGTTCGTCCAAGGAAGCCAAGTGAATCTGCGCGCGCTTGCGGTGGCGGTATCCGTCGACGAACAAGTGATAGACGATGCGGTAAACCCAGCGGTCGAAGGCTGTGCCGGGCGAGAACCGCTCGAAAGAACGATAGGCGCGCAACAGCGATTCCTGCAACAAGTCCTCGGCATCCTGCTCATTGCCGGTCAGGCGCAAGGCGAAGTGGTAAAGGGCACGTTGGTGCGTCCGGACCAGACTCTCAAAATGCGCCCATCGATCGTGCGGCGTTCCGGTCAACGTGAGGTAGTCTGTCTGTTCCATGCACTCACCCCTCTTTGTCTGCCGCCTATTCTAGGCCAATCACCACGCGATGTCAAGAACCGCTCAACCCGCTTCGGCGGGCATGGACCCCAGTCTGACCCGCAAGGTCACAACCCGGCCGGCCCGTTTGACGGAGAGATCCACGGCCTGCCCGACTTTGAGCCCGCGCACCAGTCTCTGCAACTGGGCGGCGGTCTTGATTCGCTGCCTGTTCAGGGAGATGATTACGTCGAGTCTTTCGAGTCCGGCTTGCTCCGCGGGGCTGCCGGGTACGACCTCGGCGACGAACACCCCTTCTTGGCCCAGATTATACTCTCCCCGGGCCTCGGGAGTGAGATCGCTCAGATCTCCCATGGCTATACCCAGCCAAGGTCGGGCAGAAGCGCTCTCGACCGCGGGGGCGCGACCGGAGAGCAAGTCAGGGAGGCGATCCTGCGCAACCTTTATCGGGATGGCAAAACCCATACCTTGCGCGTCCGCTACGATTGCCTCGTTGATCCCGACTACCCTTCCCTCCAGATCCACAAGCGGCCCGCCACTGTTGCCGGGATTGATGGCGGCGTCGGTCTGTATCAGATAGCCGTTCTTTTCCGGGTTCTCGAGTGAACGGTTGAGGGCGCTTACGATCCCGGCGGTGACGGTATAGTGGTAACCCAAGGGATTGCCGATGGCCAGGACCCACTGGCCGGCTTCGAGGCGATCGGAGTCACCGAAAGTGACCGCCGGTAGTCCTTGGGCCTCGATCTTGATGACCGCCAGGTCCATCTCGCGGTCGAGCCCGACGACCCGCGCGGAGAATTTACGTTTATCCGCCAAGGTTACCGAAAGCTTCTGGGCACCTTCGACCACATGGGCGTTGGTCAGGATATGGCCGTCGGCGCGGAACACGAAGCCCGAGCCCGTGCCCTTCCTGATCCGCGGCCGAAAGAACTCCCTAAAGGGCGAGAGGAAGGGGTAGAAGCCCTCATCGAGCGGGGCCGGCTGGATCGATTGGACATCGATATAAACCACGGCCGGTTCGATGCGGCGGCGCGCCTCGATAAAGGCATTATCCCCCACCGCGGACCGGGCGGCCGTTCTTATGCCGCTGCCGCCTTGCACCGGCGCGGAAATCGAGCCGCGTTCGCCCAGGCGCGCCATGGTTAGAAAAACCGCTGAGGTCGTCAAGGAACTGACGACGGCCACCAACACCAGAGGTAAATATTTACGCCATCCGGCATCAGTCATCCAGGGTGTCCCCCTTTACCAGAAACGTCTTGCCGAGCACATAACCCGGATATGGATAGCGCGTTGTCCGCCGCGGCTTTCGCGCGGGCGCCCGTACATGTCAAAGCCGCAGGAAAATGCATGTCTGATGTCCGCTTTCGAACCGGCGATCTGGAGCCGGCGTCTATCCTAACTGCAGAAACGGGTGTCTGGGGTAAAAGTTCCCGTTGCCAACCAATGCCACTTTTTTTGCAGTCACAAGAAGGAGTTTACTCAATTGGGTGGAATACTAGGATCTGTATTTTGATATGCCTCTTTAAGCAGGGTTTTCTGATCAGTTCCTCTTCCACGTCCAACCCGCATTGTCGCCGGTTCCGAATGGCGTTCGACGAATTTTCCGAATTGATCCAGGCACTGACCCGACGGGGCGGTTCGCGTAGTAACCATGGAAAGTTTTGCATTGTCGCGAATTTTCGGAAGCCGGGAGGATCCCCTGGATGGCTTTGAGTATGACCGGTTTCGGCCGCGGTATCTTTGCAAATGAGCTCTTTGCCATCCGGATCGAGTTACGCGCGGTTAATCATCGGTATCTCGAGATCTCGCTGCGGTTGCCCCGCAGTTTAGGGCAGTTTGAAGATCGTCTCCGGCGCCTGATCGGCACCCGACTCAGCCGGGGGAAAGTCGATGTCTCCTGTCACTTTGAGGTGCTCGGCGCCGAGGGTACCCGCGTCCGCTTGGACAAGGGTCTGGCGATCGGCTATCATAACGCGCTTCAGGAACTTGCCGCGCTATTCGGATTACCGGGGGAATACCGGCTCGACAGTTTCATGCAACTGCCCGATCTATTCTTGACGGAGCCGGTGGATTTCGATCAGGAACTGCTTTGGGAGGGAATCTCCCAAGCACTGGCAAGCGGCCTGGCCGAGTTGACGGCCATGAGACGCGCCGAAGGGGAGAAGCTCGTCCGCGACCTGGTGGAGCGGGTGGATACGGTGGCGATGCACACGGACGCCATCGAAGGACGCGCGCCGCTCGTTCCGGAGACATATCGCGCCCAACTGCAGCGCCGGCTGAGCGAGGTTCTCGGGCAAGCCGCCGTCGATGAAGTCAGGCTGGCGCAGGAAGTTGCGCTATTCGCCGACCGCTGCAGCATTACCGAGGAGCTTGTACGGCTCCGGAGCCACCTAAGCCAGCTCCGGAGTACGTTGCTAATGGAGGGGGCTCTTGGCCGCAAGGCTGATTTCATCCTGCAGGAGATCACCCGGGAAATTAACACCATCGGCGCCAAAGCCAACGACCTCACCATCGCGCAAGCGGTCATTGAAGTCAAGACCGAACTGGAAAAGATTCGGGAGCAAGTCCAGAATCTGGAATAGGGAGGTGAAACAAGATGGCCCTTCCCAAATTGAGCTTGGACGAGAAGAAGAAAGCCCTCAAGAAGGCCCAAGAGATCCGCAGCAAGAGAGCAAAGATCCGCCAGAACCTCAAGAATGGTAAAATGACCATTCGGCAGGTCCTCGCAGACATCAACGACGATGTGGTGGCGAAGATGCGCGTGGCTTATCTGCTGGAGTCCTTGCCGCGCATCGGCAAAGTCCGTACGCGCAAGATCATGACCGATATCGGCATCAACGAGACAAGGCGCGTGCAAGGCCTCGGCAACAGGCAGAAGCAGGCGCTGCTGGAGCGGCTCGGCGACTAGGAAGGAGGCTCCTATGGGATGGACATAAAGCTCATTAATATCGGATTCGGCAATATTGTCGCTGCGAACAGGATTGTGGCCATTGTCAGTCCGGAATCCGCACCCATCAAACGCATCATACAGGAAAGCCGCGATCGGGGAATGTTGATCGATGCGACTTACGGCCGACGGACGCGTGCGGTAATCATTGCTGATAGCGACCACGTCATCCTTTCCGCTGTGCAACCGGAAACAGTCGCACACCGCCTTAGTTCCAAGGAGCCTGCCCTAGATCCTGAAGATTAGGCCGGGATTTGCGAGGAGCAATAGCCAGTCGTCACGCCGGCTGCCATTAGCGTCATGGTTGCAAGCCGGCGTGAGCGACTTTCAAAGGCGTTTTTCCGCAAGCGAGTACAACCGGCATGACCGCGCCGATGCGAATCACAAGGCACATCGAATACCGGGACAAAGAGGTTGGTATAGTACGTGGCCCAGGGATTATTGGTTGTAGTATCCGGTTGTTCGGGCAGCGGCAAGAACTCGGTCCTGCGTGAATTACTGCAGATCCATCCTGATTTGGTTTATTCCATCTCCGCCACGACCAGGCCGCCCCGGCCAGGCGAAATGCACGGGCGGGACTATTTCTTTCTTAGCGGGGAGCAGTTCCAAGCCGCCCTGGCCGCCGGAGATTTCCTCGAATCGGCCATGGTTTACGGCCATTATTACGGGACGCCTCGCGCCTATATAGAGGAGATGACCTCCCGGCAAAAGGACGTCATCTTGGATCTCGACGTGACCGGGGCCCTCAATGTACGGGCCAAGAGGCCCGATGCGGTTCTGATCTTCCTCCTGCCGCCTTCCCTTTCGGTATTGCGCACCCGGCTGGTCAACCGGCGCACGGACTCGGCGGCCGAGATCGAAAAACGTCTCGCGCATGCCGATATTGAACTCAGCGCCATAAAGAGTTATGATTATGTAGTGGTTAATCGGGATATCAAGGCGGCGAGCGAACAGATCCGGAGCATCCTGGTGGCTGAGGCATGCGCGGTGCGGCGCCAGGATCTCGCCGGGCTCGTACGTTTGCTGCACGATGAGGAGGCGGACCCGGAAACGCATGATCAACCCCCCATTGGATGAGCTAATCAAGCACGTCGATAGCCGTTACACCCTGGTGGTGGCCGCCGCCAAGCGCGCGCGGCAGCTGCTCGAGACCAAGGACATCGAGACCGATGCCAAGGTAAGGAAACCGGTGACCATCTCCTTGCAAGAACTGATGGACGGAAAACTGCGATACGAGAGACCTAAGGGCGGTATCAAGTAGGTAGTAGAGCCCTTGACCTCAGAGCATACGGCTCTGAGTTTTTTTTGGAGGTGGCTTAGCGTGTGGTCCGGCAAGACCATCGTGCTCGGCGTGACCGGCGGCATCGCGGTATACAAAGCGGCTGAGCTGGCAAGTGCGATGCGTCAGCGCGGGGCGTCCGTGGAGGTAATCATGACTCCCGCCGCGTGTGAGTTCGTATCGCCGCTCACCTTCCGCGAGCTGACCGGAAACCAGGTGGGTCTCGATCCATTTGCCCCGCCTCCGCGGATGGAGGTGCAGCATATCGCCTATGCGGACCGTGCCGACGTGGTGGCCATCGTACCCGCCACGGCGAACACCATTGCCAAGATCGCGCACGGCCTGGCCGACAATCTCTTGACCGCGGTCGTCCTGGCCACGCGCAAACCGATCTTGGTGGCGCCCGCCATGAATACGGGTATGTACGAAAACCAAGCCACCCAGGCCAACCTGGCTCTCCTGCGCGCAAGAGGGGTCCGCATCGTGGGTCCGGCCACCGGGCGACTGCTCTGCGGCACTAGCGGAGCGGGCCGCCTATCGCCACTCGACGAGATCATGACCGGTATCGAGGCGCTCCTTTGCCCTCAGGATCTGGCGGGGGAGCACGTCATCGTCACGGCGGGCGGGACCCGGGAGCCCATCGATCCTGTGCGCTTTATCGGCAACCGATCCAGCGGCCGCATGGGCACCGCCCTGGCCCGGGTCATGGCGCTGCGGGGTGCCACGGTTGTCTTGGTCGCGGGCGCGATGGAGGTGCCGGCGCCAATAGGCGTAGAACTTGTACGCGTGGAAACAACCGGCGAGATGCGGGCGGCGGTCATGGCCCGCCTGCCGGAGGCGACGGCGATCGTGATGGCCGGCGCGCCGGCCGATTTTCGCGCGCGGGCGCCCCGCGCAGGCAAGATCAAACGTGAACGGGAAACCGATCTCAGTCTGGCGCTGGCCCCGACGGAAGACATCGCTGCGGAGATCGGCCGCGTGAAACGTCCCGATCAGATCCTGGTCGCTTTTGCGGCGGAGACCGAGGACCTGCTGCAAAACGCCCGCCGCAAGCTGGCACGTAAGGGAGCCGACCTCATCGTGGCCAACGATATCACGGCACCGGGGTGCGGTTTTGGCGCCGAGACCAATCAGGTGCACTTATTGAACGGCCAGGCCTGCCGGAGCCTGCCGCTCATGGCCAAAGAAGACGTGGCGTGGGCCATCGCCGACGCGCTTCTCTCCCTCCGGCTTGGGCGTGGACTGGATGGCTGAACGAACGGCCGAAGTGTTGTTGGAACACGGCGCCGGCAAGAACGACCAAGTCCTCACCTATGCCGTCCCCGAGGCGCTTGCGCCGCGGCTCGCGCCCGGCGCCCGGGTGGTGGTGCCGGTCGGACGCCGAGCGGTGACCGGCGTGGTCCTGGCTGTGGACGTGCCGGCCGCCGGCTTCTCGCTACGCCCGATCGCTCTGATCTTGGAGGGGGAGGCGCTGGTCACGCCGGTCCAGGCACGATTGGCGGACTGGCTGGCCGCGCGCTACCTCTGCCGTCTCTGCGACGCCTGGCGGCTTTTTCTTCCGCCGGGCGTCGCTCGCCGCGGCATGCGCCGCATCGGTCTGGCGGTCCCCTGGCGCGAGTTGCGGTGCCGGCTCGAAAAGTTTATCCTGCCGGCGGCGGACGCGGAACGGCTGCGGAACGTCCTTGCCGCCCTTGTCAAGGCGGATGCCTCGCCGGATAGACTCAAGGACCGATTGGGTCCGGTCTACAAGCAGGTCGAGGTTCTTTTGGGCGAAGGCTACCTGGCCTGGCGCGAACCATGGCAGCAAAAGACTCCAGGTGCCCGGCATGTCACCTTCGTCCGGCTGGCGGAGCATAGCCCCGCACGCCCCACACCCAAGCAAGCAAAGGTGCTGGCCTTTCTCGCGACGCGCGCCGATCGCTCGGCTTCGCGCGAGGAGGTCTTGGCCGCTTGCGGCGTCGGGGCGAACGTACTCGCGCGCATGCGGGCCGGTGGGTATCTGATTCTAGAGGAAAGGCTGGAACGGCGCACGCCGAGCGAGAGGAACCTCCGCGCCGCCGAAGCGCCGCCTTGTCTCTATCCAGCGCAGGAAAAAGCCTTGGCCTGGGTGCGGGAGCACATGGAGTCGGGTGGATGCATGCTCCTGCACGGCGTAACCGGCAGCGGCAAGACCGAGGTCTACCTGCGCGCGTTGGCGCTGGCCGTAGACCGCGGACGGACAGGAATCCTGTTGGTGCCGGAGATCGGCCTCACGCCCCAAACGGTGGAACGGGTCGTGGCCCGATTCGGCGAACGGGTGGCGGTCTTGCACAGCCGCTTGAGCGTCGGGGAGAGGCGGGACGAATGGGAGAGGATCAGAGCCGGAGAGGCCGCGGTGGTGGTTGGCCCACGCTCCGCCCTATTTGCCCCCCTTGACAAGATCGGTCTCGTCATCCTCGACGAGGAACACGATCAGGCCTACAAACAGGAGGACGGGTTGAGGTACCATGCCCGGGAGGTGGCCGCCGAACTCTGCCGTCTCTCGCGGGCCGTCCTGATCTTGGGGTCGGCGACACCATCACTCGAGGCCATGGTCGCCTGCGAGCGGGGAGAGGCCGCTTATTATTCCTTGCCGGCGAGGCCTGGGGGGCGGTCCCTCCCCACGGTCGAACTGGTTGACCTGCGTCTGGAACTCAAAGCGAAGCGGACGAGCATCATGAGCCAGCGCTTGCGCGAGGCCCTGGCGGATTGCCTGGCGAGCGGGAACCAAGCCATTCTGCTCTTGAACCGCCGGGGGTACGCGACCTTCGTTATCTGCCGGGAATGCGGTTTTGCCTTGCGATGCCCGCATTGCGACGTCTCCCTAACCTATCACCAAGGGTTGTCGGTCTTGCTCTGCCACTACTGTGGGTATGGCGAGAGAGTGCCCGATATCTGCCCAAATTGCCGCGGCCGTTATATCCGCTATTTCGGCCTCGGCACGGAACGGCTCTGTGAGGAAGTGGCCCAGCTTTTTCCCGCGGCGCGCGTCGCCCGCATGGACCAGGACTCCACGGCCCGCAAGCGCGCGCATTTGGAGATCTATCACGCGCTGCGCCAGGGGGAGATCGATATCCTGGTCGGGACGCAGATGGTTGCCAAGGGACTTGACCTGCCGCGGGTGACCCTCGTCGGCGTGGTTGCGGCCGATGCCAGTCTCAACCGGCCGGATTTCCGGGCGGCGGAACGGACATTCCAACTGCTTACGCAGGTCGCGGGCCGGGCGGGGCGGGGGGATACCCCCGGCCGGGTGATATTGCAGACTTACAACCCCGGCCACTACAGTCTGGTCTGCGCGGCCAACCATGACTACGAGCTTTTTTACCGGCAGGAATGCTTAGCCAGATCGGCGGCAGGATATCCGCCCTACACGGAGATGGTGCGCATCGGTCTGACCGGCAGGGACGAACGGGCGACATGGCGCGCCGCCAACGAGCTCGCGGCCGGCATCAAGGACGCCGTGGGAGCCTGGGATGGCGATCCGGGCGTCAAGCGAGGCGTGGAGGTTATGGGCCCCACCGCGGCGCTTGTAAGGCGCGTCGAGGATCGTTACCGGGTTCATCTCTTGCTCAAGACGGACCGGCTCGCGCCCATCGGACCGATCCTGGTCCGGGAAGTGGCGCGGCTGCGCGAAACGGGCCGTCATCCCGGGATCGCGGTTGCCGTTGACGTCAACCCGAATACAGTGCTATGATCACTGCGATAGTAATAGGAGAGGTGGTCGGAATTTGGCCGTCCTGCCGATCGTCACGGAAGGCCACCCGGTCTTGCGGCAGAAAGCCAGACCGGTTGGCAAGCTCACCAAGCGTCTGCAGAAACTTATCCGGGACATGGCGGAAACAATGTACGCCGCGAAAGGCATCGGCTTGGCGGCGCCGCAGGTCAATATCTCGGAACGGCTGATCGTCGTCGACGCCGGCCATGGGCTCATCGTGTTAATCAACCCGGAAATCGTGAAGGCCGAAGGGAACCTGAGGGATGTGGAGGCCTGCCTTTCCATCCCGGGGAAGAGCGGTTACGTGAACAGGGCCGCCCAGGTGATCGTGAAAGGCCTGGATCAACAGGGCCGGCCCACCAAAGTAGAGGGGCACGGCTATTTCGCCCGCGCTCTGCAACACGAGATCGATCATCTAGATGGCATCCTCTTCCTCGACCGGCTGGATGGGAGGCAGTGATCGCCGGGAGATGAAAGCCATGCGCATCGTCTTCGCGGGCACCCCGGACTTTGCCTGTCCGAGCCTGGCGGCCATCAAGGCCGCCGGGCACGAAGTGGTGCAGGTCATCACGCAACCGGACCGGCCGTGCGGACGCGGGCAGCGCCTGATGCCTCCCGCCGTCAAAGAGCACGCGGCCTGTCTTGGCCTGGACCCGCTGCAACCGGAGCGGATCGATACGCCCGCTCTCCGCCGTCTGCTTACGGCGCTCTCGCCGGAGGCGGTGGTGGTGGTGGCGTTCGGCCAGAAGATCCCCCCTTGGCTTCTTACGCTGGCACCCTTGGGGTGTCTCAACGTTCATGCCTCGCTTCTTCCCCGGTATCGGGGCGCCGCTCCGATCCAGCGGGCCATCATGAACGGGGAGGTGGAGACGGGCGTGACCATCATGCTCCTGGACGAAGGATGGGATACCGGGCCTTTGCTCTGCCAACGCGCGGTGCGAATCGAGCCGCAGGACGACGCGGGTTCCCTGCATGACCGGCTTGCGGCCGTCGGAGCCGAACTGCTCGTGCAGGCCCTGGAGGGTCTTGCGGCCGGGACCCTGATCCCGGTGCCGCAGGACGAGACGCGATCCTCGCGGGCGCCCAAGTTGCGTCCGGAGGAGATGCGCCTGGCCTGGCATGAACCAGCGACTAAGCTGCACAACCTGGTGCGCGCCCTGGCCCCGAGCCCGCTCGTTGAAACTTTCCACGCGGAACGTCGTTTACAGGTAAGGAGGACCCAGGCCGTCGTTTGTAACGCCGCGCAACCGCCAGGCACCGTTCTGTCCGCGGGGAAGGACGGCATATTGGTGAGGGCGGGCGAGGACGCGCTGCGGCTCTTGGAGGTCAAACCGGCGAACGGCCGGCTCATGCACGCGGCCGAATACGCGCGCGGGCACCGCCTGATGCCGGGGACCCGTCTAGGATAATCGGGACTTCGGCAAACTAGGCGGATACGTGACCCCGAAGGCCGTTCCACGGAAGATGAAGGGAGATGTCTCGGTTGTTCCTACCGTTTGGGTTTTACGGCATCGATGGACGTACGATGGTCTTGTTGATGGTAGCCTTCGCCTTTTCCATGTACGCGCAGCTCAAGGTGCAGAGCACCTTTGGGAGGTTCAGCAAGATCGACGCCGGCAGCGGCCTAACCGGAGCACAGGTTGCCCGCCGCCTCCTCGATCAAAACGGTCTGCATGACGTGCCGGTGGAGCTAAACCCGGGCCGACTATCGGACCACTATGATCCGCGCGCCCGGCACCTGCGGTTGTCGCCGGAAGTATTCCACGGCCGTTCTCTGGCCGCCTTGGGTGTGGCGGCGCACGAAACCGGCCACGCCGTCCAACATGCCACGGGCTACGCGCCGCTCGGCTTCCGCAACAGCCTCTTCCCCGTGGCCAATATCGGTTCCACGCTGGCCATGCCGCTTTTCTTCATCGGGTTTCTCTTCGGCGGCGGCGTCCTGCTCATGAACTTGGGCATTGCCCTGTTCACGCTGGCGGTCGTCTTCCAGGTGGTTACCCTGCCGGTAGAGTTCAATGCCAGCGCCCGCGCCCTGGGGATGCTGGAAACAAGCGGCGCCCTGCGGCGCGGGGAGGAGATCGAGGGGGCGGGCAAGGTCTTGCGCGCCGCCGCCTTGACCTATCTTGCCGCCACGGCGGTTTCGTTGGTATGGCTGCTCCGCCTGCTGCTCCTCCGGGGAAGCCGCGATGACTGAGCATCCGTTCGCGCTTTCCATCGCCGCCCTGGTCAAGGAAAGCACGCGACCCATCATGAGCCGGCCGGCCGGCGCCAGATGACGGCCGGGCCTTTACAGACGGCGCGCGGGGCGGCATTGGCCGTGCTTTTTCGCGTGGAGACAAAGGGAGCCTACGCCAACCTCGCACTCGCCGAAACCTTGGCCCGGTCACGCCTGGAAGCGCGCGACCGGGCTTTCTGCGCGGAACTGGTCTACGGCAGCATCAGAATGCGGGCCAGGCTTGACTACCTGCTGGATCAGCTTCTCACCCGCCCGCTGGCGGTGCTGCCGCCGCTCATACGCTGCCTGCTCAGGGTCTCCCTGTACCAGCTGGAATTCCTGCCCGACGTGGCTCCATACGCCGTGGTCGACGAGGCCGTCACCTTGGCCAAGGGGAGGAAATATCCAGGGTTCGCCGGACTTGTCAACGCCGTCCTCCGCGGCGCCATACACCGGCGCGGGGGGATGGTCCTGCCGGAACCCGATGAACCCTTGCGCTATCTGAGCGTCACCTTGTCCCACCCGCATTGGTTGGTGGAACGCTGGCTCAGGCGCCTGGGGACGGAGGAAGCCTTTGCCTTGGCGCGGGCGGACAACCAGCCGGCGCCCGTGATCCTGCGCGCCAATTCCCTCCGCATCGGCCGCGATCGGCTCAAGGCTCTCCTAGCGGAGGCCGGCGTCAGGGCGGAGAGCACCTGCTATGCCCCGGAAGGGCTCCGTCTCGATGCCGCCCGTCAAGTGGAGCAACTGCCGGGTTATGCGGAAGGGTTCTTCTTGGCGCAGGATGAAGGGGCCATCCTGGTTGGGCACGCCCTGCAGGCCGGGGATGGGGAGCATCTGCTCGATCTCTGCGCCGCGCCGGGGGGCAAGACAACGCATCTGGCCGCGCTGAGCGGCGACCGTGCCCGCATCATCGCCCTCGACGACCACAAGCACAAAGTGGAGTTGATCGAGGACAATTGCCGCCGTTTGGGCATCCGGGGTGTGACCGCCCTCGCGGCGGACGCGCGCGCTTACCGAACCGGGGATCCGGCTGACGGCGTGCTGCTCGACGCCCCCTGTTCGGGCACGGGCGTCCTCCGCCGCCGTGCCGATTTGCGCTGGCGCCGGACGCCGGAAGACTTGCGGGCCCTCGTCAAACTGCAGCGCGAACTGCTTGCCAACGCCGCGACGCTGGTCAGACCGGGCGGGCGCATCGTTTACAGCACCTGCTCGCTGGAACCCGAAGAGAATGAGGAGCAGATCCGCTGGTTTCAGAGGGCTTTTCCGGAGTATAATCCCATCGGCCTGCGGCCTTATCTGCCGCCGCCGGCGGCGGTCCTGTGCGGATCGGAACCCTGGCTGTATCTTTGGCCACACAAGCAGGGTACGGACGGCTTTTTCCTATGCAGGCTGGAGAGGCGACTATGAGAAGTTATGCCAGACCCTTTGCAGGTCCTCGATGAAATCCACCTCGATGCAGGGCTCGGCGCCCATGTCCACGGCGCGGAACTTGACGCCGGCCTCCAGCACAAACTCGATGGCTTTCTCGAAGTAATCCTGGTCGCCGCATCTGCGCAATGCATCCCGGAAGGCGCCAAAGCTTGCGGCGTCAAGCCTGTTCAGGCCGACCGCCTCCCCCAGGGGATCCGTTACCCGTTTGGAAATCTCCCGGATGAACCCCTCCCCGTCAACCGTGAATTTGACCTCTTCCTCGCCGCAGGCCTGGTAAGTAACGCCCACGCCGTTTTCCGGCGTTCCCATGAGGCGCGCGGCGGCTTCCTCCGTAAAGACGACGTCCCCGTTGACCCAGATCAGATCATCGGGCGCGGTGGCGTCGAGCGCCGCCAGGAGACTCTTGGAAGTGTTCGTCCGGGCGAAAAGGGGATTATAGACAAATACCATCTCCGGGTGCAGTTCCATGATGACTTCTTTTTTGAAGCCCACGACGCCGATGATCTCATCGACCAGGGGCCTGAGGATCCTCAGCTGGCGGCCGAGGATCGTCTCCCCGCCGGGGATCTCCGCCAGGCACTTTGGCAGGGGCTTGCCCAGCCGGCTGCCGACGCCCGCCATCAGGATGACCGCCTTCATCGTTTAATCCTCCATGCCGTTATTTTCCCTCGTACGCCGCGCGAGAAACGCCTTGATTGCCTCGGCCGCCCTTTCCGCCGCATGACCGTCCGGTTTGAAGAACACGGTTTCCAGTGCCGTTCTGCGCTGAACGGCGTATTTTTCGGGTCGGGCCAGAGCTTCCTCTACCGAAGGCCAGACCAGGCCCTGTTTCTTTACGACTGGACCGCACTGCCAGATCCAGGTCTTGTCGCGGCCGATGGCGAGGCGCCGCGGATCGAGAAAGACATAGGGCCGGTCGAAACAGAGGAACTCGTGCGCCACGGCGGATATGTCGCAGATAAGCAAATCCGCGGCAGCCATGATCGGGATTATATCATGCTCGTAGCCGAGGAGTTTCAGGTTTGCCCTTGTCGCGGCGGCGCGTTCGGCCAAGCCATAGTACTTGCGGTCATAATGCTTCGTATTGGGGTGTAGCTTCACGACGAGGTTGTAATCCGCGGGGGCGGTAAGCATGACCTCGGCCCCGAACTTCGGCAGGCTCGAATTTTGCTTGTGATCGCGCCAGGTAGGGGCATAGAGGATGGTCGGACGGTGCGGATCGAGCCCCAAATTTCTAACGGCGAGGTCGCGGGGGAGTTCACCGCGGAAAACCCGATCGGTCTTGGCATAGCCGACCACCGCGTGGTTGCCGGGGGCTAATAGGCCCGCCTCCTCCTTCAGCCGGCGCGCACGCTCGCCGGGAAGCAGCATAAAGTCGTATTCACGCACATGATGGCTGAGGTCGTAAGTCTTGTCCGAAGTACCATGAAAGACTTGTATGTGAGCGGTCTCGAAGTCCAGGGCCAACTCATGCTTCGTATAATCAGGCTGGATGACGGCCAAAGGGCGCAATTCCCGCATACGAAGCCGGACTTCAGCCAGAGTGGGATAGTACTCGGATGGGAGATCGTCGTATTGCTCCCGGAGGATTTTGAAGGATTCCGATCCGTTCGTAAGGACCACGCCGCCTAGAGCCCGCGCGATGTAAACGAAGGAAGGAATCTCGTGGATAGAGTTGTTGACGTAGTAAACAATCAAGTAGAGATCACCCTTTAAGTATGTTCGACTTCGAGACGGCAATCCCTCTCTGAATTATTCAAGCTTTAGGCCCTTTTCGACCGCCGTCACCATTCTGCCCGGATTGGTTGGGTCAATCCTTGTGTTATTCCACGGCCTTGTGGTAAGATCGAGGAAACTGCGGCTTAGGCACGAAAGCCCATATACGGCAGAGCCGTATGAAGCTTAGTGTTTTGCTTCCACTTTCGAAATCTTGGTAGAAGCCAGGTGATCGAGATTGAAATACGTGCTCATGGTCGGTGACGGTATGGCCGACCGCCCGGTTCGAGAACTGGGAGGAAAAACGCCGCTGATGGAGGCGCATACGCCAAACCTGGATTTTCTCGCCGTCCACGGCCATCTCGGTACGGCTGTCACCATTCCCGCCGCCAGTCCGGAGGCGGGAAGCGATGTGGGGAACCTTTCCATTCTCGGTTACGATCCGGTGGCGCACGCTTGCGGCCGGGGCCCGCTCGAAGCGGCCAACATGGGCATCGAACTTGGTCCGGAAGATGTGGCTTACCGGTGCAACCTTATCACCCGCGACGGAGACCGCATGGCCGATTATTGCGCGGGTCACATCACGACCGATGAAGCACGGGTATTAATCGAGGCGGTCGGCGCGCGGCTCGGTCGGCCGGGGATCGCATTCCACCCGGGCGTCAGTTACCGGCACCTCTTGGTCTGGCGGGGAGGTCCAGTGGGTTCCACCTGTCATCCGCCCCACGATTTCAGCGGCGGTTCAATCGGCGCCCACTGGCCGTCCGGGCCCGGCGCGGACGTTTTGGGAAAGCTAATCGAAGATTCCTGGGCCGTTCTTGAGCATCACCCGGTAAACCTGGCCCGGATAAAGGCCGGCAAGGCGCCGGGAAATTCGATCTGGTTCTGGGGGCAGGGGCGCCCGCCGAGGTTCGACGGGCTGCCTGAGCGTTTCGGCGTGTCCGGCGTGGTCATATCCGCCGTCGATCTCATCAACGGGCTTGGCCGCCTGGTGGGACTGACGCCAATCCGTGTCCCCGGTGCCACGGGTTATCTCGACAGCAACCTGAGCGGCAAATCGTCAGCGGCCTTGGAGGCTCTGCGCCGCCATGACTTTGCCTTTGTACATGTTGAGGCTCCCGATGAAGCCGGCCATGAGGGGTCCTTGAGCAAGAAGATTAAGGCCATTGAGCTTTTCGACGGCCAAGTGGTCGGTCCGATCCTCAAGGGGTTGCGGGAGCTGGGTCCTCACCGCGTCATGGTCATGCCGGATCATTATACGCCGCTCGAAGTCAAGACGCATACCAGAGAGCCCGTTCCCTTCGTGATCTATGACAGTGGCGGCGGAGTCGTTGCCGGCGCGAGGACGTTTTCCGAGGCTGCGGCGGCCCAAGGGACGTGGAACGAAATCCCCGGCTCCCGGGTGATCGAGTTACTTTTTGGCACACGGACTTGACCTGATAAGGCCGTAAACCGCCGAAACACGATTTGACGCGCGGGTCTATACGCGGAGGTTGCGCGGAAAGGGGCTTTTCATGCCACGGATAAACGCCAGCGTCATAATTCCCACTTATAACCGCGCCGACGTCTTGCTGATTTGCCTTCATTCCCTATTTGAACAGACCGCGGATCCCACATGCTACGAAATTCTGTTAGTCGACGACGGCTGCACGGATGCTACTCCCGCGGTCATGAAAGAACTACAAAAAGTAGCCCCTTGCAGGCTGGTTTATTTGCGCCAAGAGCACGCGGGACGTGCCCGGGCGTGTAATACCGGGATCCGCGCCTCGCGCGGAAGCCTCGTCATCATCTTGGACAGCGATATGATCGTCACGCCGGAATTTGTATCCGCCCATCTAGCCGCCCATGACGAACCGGATTTGATTATCCGCGGTCCCGTCATCAATACCACCGACTTCGTCAATCCCACCTCCGCGCCGGCAAAACTCACGGACATCTCGCGGGCTTTTTTCTCGGCAAACGCCTCGGTGACACGGGAAAAAATCTTCGCGGCCGGTCTCTTCGACGAAGAATTCGTGGAATACGGCTGGGAAGACCTGGAATTGGGATTCCGCCTGCGTAAACTCGGCCTGAAACTGCGGCACAGCTCGGCGGCGGCATGTTATCATCTGCAGCACGGGCTGACCGGGGATGGGTTACCCGGCCTCATCAAAAGGGAAAGGGAACGCGGACACACGGCCGTTCTTTTTCTCCGGAAACACCCCGCGTTTCGCGTGCGCATGATGACCTCGATTTCCCCGGTCTTATTTACCCTGGACAGACTGATCGCCCCTTTTCACTGGCCGGAGCGCCGAGGGGTGCTCAATTTCGCGAGGCGATTGGATACACCCACCCTTAGGCCGCTCTTTCTCCTTATGGCTTTCATCGTCAGGAACCATGCTTACGCCGACGGCCTGCGCGAGGGATTTGCCTCGCAGAGGCTAAAGGAAGCCGATGGTCGATAGAGGCCGCCTCCGCACTCGGAGACGATTTCGGTTGCGGAAGAGGGGGTGTGTCCCTTGGTGATCCTGCTCGGCCTTCTAGCCATCGCGGGGATACTCCTGGCGAAGTTAATGCACCATAACTACCGCAGCCTTAGGCGGGATATTCATGCGATTACCTCGGTGAGCGGGAAATATGACCGACCCCGCGAGCGCGCAAGTGTTTTCGGCATTCTTGACCCTTATGACCACCCCGGTCAGTACCGCAAGGCTCAACTCCACCTCCATACCGCCAACTCCATTGATGTGCGGGAAAAAAGGCCGATCGCCGATACCCTTTCCGATTATCGCCGGGCGGGTTACGCCTTTGTCGTAGTCACGGATCACGACAGAGTAACGGACTGCACGGAACTTGGTTGGCCGGATCTGATCGTCATCCCCGGCGTGGAGGAGACCGTGAGGTTTTTGATGTGGCCCTTCGGGAAACATCTGCTCCGGATCGGGCTTAATGCCGAAGCGCCGTTATTGGCGCCGGCTCACCTGAGTTGGCGGGGGAACTTGGGCACCGGTACCTGGCATCTGTCGGAGCTTCTCAAGCGCCAAGACTATCAATTGGTCGAGATCTACAACGAAAAGTCCGATCTCATGATTGACGTCTGGCTCTGGCACATCCTGGCGGTCAAAAGGGGGTTCAGGAACCCGGTCTGGGCGATTGCCGTTGATGATTCCGACAATGGCCGGCCACTGGACCGGGGGTGGATTATGATCAAAACCCCGGACCTTTCAAGGGAGTCTTTCTTGAACGCCTTGAAACAGGGGTCGTTTTACGCCACCACCGGTCCACTTGCGGATTTCGGCGTCAGAGGTCAAGCAATCTGTGTTGTTTGCGCGGAAAACACCAGTATTCGCTTCATCGATGCACGCAACGAAGTCGTGGCTGTGAGCAGGGGTGGCGTGGCCAAATACGAGCCCACGGGCGAGGAGGGCTTCATCAGGGTCGAAGTGACCAACATCGACGGGCACATGGCCTGGTCTCAACCCTTCTTTTTGCTTCCGGATTGATAAGAAGAGATCTAACCACGAAACACACCAAACACACCAAACACACGAAAGACATCATGGCCCGGCGCCGGTCCCATGCCGTTTCCAGTCTGCGAGAATCCCTTCGATCGTGTCTAGTTCACTGGACATCCCCAAGGTACGATAGTTTGTGGTCTGATATCTAAAATCGGCGTACGCTAGGCAGAAGCGGTCCCAGTCCGAAATCTTGGCCCCAAAGAGGGATGCGAGCCCCTTCAATAAACGCGTGGAAATGGTAACCTGCCGCCTGATTTTATGCCCGAAAAAGGCGGCGGCACGCTTCGTGAATTCACCGAGGGTAACCGCTTCATTGCCCAGGACGTACTGCCTTTCAACCCGGGGCGCCTCGATGAGAAAATGTACGATGCGGGCGATATCCCGGGCATGGATGAAATGAAAATATACATCCACGTTTAGCCGCCCGAGCATCCAGGCATAGCGCTGGAGGTGTTTCAAACCCGAACTCAAGTGGGAATACGGATGGTTCATGTCGCCGCCGAAGACCAGGGTAGGAAAGACCGTCACGATACGTTCGGCGAGCCTGCACTGAGGCAGATTCAAGTAACAACGGTATTTTGACCTTATGTAGTCGGTGCCGTAACGTTCGGCCTCGGATATGGGCACGTTTCCCCGTCCCAGAATGCTGGCGGTCGAGAAATAAACGATTCGCCGTATGCGCTCAGGATTCAGCAAACTAAAAAGCTCATGGCTCTTCTGGACGTTGATTCGTTCCGCCGCTTCCCCGCCCCAAGCAGTGGCGGCGTGTATGCAATAATCCATCCGCGATAGCAGTGCGGCGTGATCCGAGATGGAATCGAGATCTCCGGGCACGATGTGCACGTTTTTCAGCTTCGCTGGATCAAATAGGAGCTTGGCCGGGTTGCGCACCAGGAGATGCAACTCATAATCCGGCGATAACTCGTCCACCAGATAATGGCCGACGCAACCGCTGGCCCCGGTCAGGAAGACGGAAGGCATGCTGCTGGACCCCTTCACGCGTAATGTACGATCGTCTCTCAAGCATCGGTTAGCATCCGGATGATCGCCCGCGCGGTCCGGTCCGCGCCTCCGGCCCCGCCCATGCGTTCCCTACCCTCCCTGGCCATGGCCTCTTTCCGGGCCTTGTCGGGGATTATCGCCAGTATCTCCCGGGCGACAGCATGAGGGTCTCGTTCCACCACGCTTATGGCCGCCCCTAAGAGCTTCTTCTGCGTCCGGACGAATTTCTCCGTAAACTGGGCCCCGCGGCCGACGAAGGTAATCACGGGTTTCCCGAGTCCCGCCGCTTGTTCGTTGGCGGTGCCCGCCATGCCAATCACGGCGTGGCTGGCCGCAAGCACATCCGCGAAACGTCCTTTCACCAGGGTGAGCCGCACGGGCGGGCAGGAGGCCCGGTGCTCCAGATGGCCCACAATCCCACGGCGGACTTGATCGGCATCCGCCGCGCGGCTCACCCAACCATGCGGACCCAGGCGGCGGGCGACTTCGTCAGGCGACAACATTCCGGCTAGCGCCACGAGGTAGGAGATGGCCGGCGTTCTTTCCGGGGCAAGGGCGTGCAAAGCGAGGGTGACCCGGGCGATATCCTCCATGTTCAGGTAGGCCTCTTGGCGGCTGCCGGGCAGGATGCCGATGACCCATTGTCCTTCTTGGGCACTCAGGTCGGGACCGGTTTCCTCCAAGGCGTCCATCATGATATTGCCGAGGAATTCCGCCGGCAGTCCGTGCGCGGCAAGGGATCGGGCGGTTACGGCGTCTCTTGGGAAGATCCTGGCGCAATACCTGCGCATGAGCCTTATTTCCACCGGCCAGTGGGGGCTCACATAATCCGATTTGGCGGTCGGCAAGAAAACGAGCGGGCAATGAAGCACGGGGCCTGCCAGCAAGAGGAGAAGACAATCGCCAACGCAGACGGCCAGATCCGTTTCTTCGGCCGCCCGACGCAGCGCCTTTCTCTGACGCCAGGTCAAGGAAAGCAGACCGGCGCCGAGATCGGCCATCAAGTTGCGAAGCCCGTTGCGGATGAACCCGCCGCTCGGCAACGCGCGGCCCGCCATGAGTAAAGGAACGCCGGCGGCGGCATAGGTCTGGCCCAGGCCGACCACGGCCAAGGCGCGCAAGGCCAGGTCCTGGTCGTGGGCACGCAGGCTCTTCGCCAAGCTGGCTCCGATGAGGTCCTCGCCATGCCCGTTGCTGATGATGAGAATCCGGCGTCCAAGATCGCTCATGGTCGATTCCGTGCCTCCGCCGGTTCCGCCTCAGAATCGGCGTTGTCCGCGGTGAACTGCCGTTCATAGAGCCTGCGGTACAATCCGTCTTTCGCCATGAGTTGTTCATGCGTGCCTTCTTCATGGACCACGCCGTCCGCGAGGACAATGATCCTATGGGCGGACTGTACCGTCGACAAGCGATGCGCGATGATAAACGTGGTCCGATCGTGCATCAGGTTTTCCAGCGCCTCCTGGACGAGGTATTCGGATTCCGTATCAAGGGCCGAGGTGGCTTCATCCAGGATAAGGATGCGCGGATTGCGCAGGATGGCGCGGGCAATGGCGATGCGCTGCCTTTGTCCGCCCGATAGTGACGCGCCGCGCTCGCCTAGCACCGTGTCGAATCCCGCGGGGAGATCCTCGATAAAATCAATGGCGTTGGCCGCCTTGGCCGCGGCGCGGATCTCTTCCTCGGTCGCGCCAATCCGCCCATAGGCAATGTTTTCCCGCACCGTGACGCTGAAAAGGAGGGTTTCCTGGGGCACCAGGCCGATCTTGTCCCGCAGGGAGGCAATCTTGACCGTACGCAGGTCATGGCCGTCCACCAGGACCTGCCCGTGATCCGGATCGTAGAAACGGGGAATCAGGTTGATCAAGCTGGTCTTCCCCGCCCCGCTGGGCCCGACGAGGGCGACGACCTCGCCGGGATGCACGTCGAGGTTAATATGGGCCAATACGGGTTGGTTGGGATGATAACCGAAGGTTACGTCGCGAAACTCGACATGGCCGCTATAGCTTGGCAATGATACCGCATTCGGCGCGTCCTCGATCTCGGGTGTTTGGTCGAGGACCTCGAAGACACGCTCGGAAGCCGCCAACGCCTGCTGCAACGTATTGAAAGTATTGGTCAGACTCGTGAGAGGGGCGCCCGCCATGCCGATCAGACCCAGAAAGGCCATGAGATCGCCCACGGTCAGGAAACCGCGCAGTACTTCCGTGCCGCCGTACCACAAGACAAGGCCGAAGGCGGCCGCGAAGACCAGTTCGATCGTGGGCGCGGTGACGGCCATGGCCTGGGTCGATTTCATCGAGGCGTTGAAGTTTGCCTCGTTTACCTTCGCGAAGCGCCGGGAGACGAGCTCCTCCAGCGTAAAAGCCTTGATCACCCGGATACCCGAGAGGTTCTCTTGCAGCAGGGAGGCCAGATCGGCGGTTCTCTCCTGGAGCCGGCGGCTGATCCCGCGAATTCTCCGCGCGGCCTTCGAGATGACCCAACCCGCGACGGGGATGGCGGTCAGAGTCAGCAACGCCAAGCGCCAGTCCAAATAGAGGATGACGCCGAGGATCCCGAGGAGAAAAATGGTCTGATACACCAGATCGGCGGCCCCCGCGGAAACGCTGACCTGGATCAAGCCGATGTCGTTCGTTACCCGGGCCACGAGCTCCCCGACGCGATGCGTCTCGTGATAGGCGATGGACATGCGTTGCACGTGCTGGAAGATCTGATTGCGCAGATCCACGATTACCCGCTGGCCCACATAAGCCATTAAGTACTTCTGGGCGAAGGAAAACAGCCCTTTGATCAGCGTCAGCGCGACAACCGCCAAGACAATCAGGCTCAAGACCAAGGAACTCAAGCCGGTGCTCAAACGGTCGACGACCCGTCCGAATACCAAGGGAACGGCCAGATTCGCCCCCACCACGATCAAGAGCGCCACGAAGCCCATGGTGAATTGACGCCAGTGGGGAACCATGTATGAGAAGAGTCTACGCGCCGTGTTCATCGTATTTTGTTCCTCTGTCTCTTTCGGAGATGGCCCCGGCCCCGTATCGCTCCGTCAGGACTTCGGCGACTAGATGGGCCAGTCTGACCGAGGCACCGGTTTCCCCGGCGAGACCCGCCAGACGTTGGGACATGTCCGCGCGGCGTCTTGGGTCGGAAAGCAATCGGATCGCCTGGCGGCCGACATCCTCGGGACTGATCTTGCCCCGCACTTCGGGAACGATAGCTGCGCCCGCCAGGCGGTTTGGCCAAGCGGTATATTCCACCTTGGCCAGGACCTTGGGCAGCAGCCAACGCTTGATCGCCCCGCCCAAGACGGGGATGCCGCCGATAAGGCCGGGCAAACCTTCCAAGGGAATGCGTTCGGGGTACTCGAGCTGGAGAACCACGATCATGGGAACGTTCAGGTAAGCCAACTCGGCCGTGTTTGTTCCCGGGAGGGACAGGGCCAGATCCGCCGCTCCCATCAAGTCGTATTGACGGCCGCGTAAGACCGGGACCGTTAGTCCGCCACGCGTTCTGATTATTCCCGGGGATTCCCAAGCCGTGCGCCCATCCTCGGTCATGCGCCCCGGGATGTATTCGCCCGCAAACCCAAGCCGGCTCGCGCTCGCACCGGTTAACGCCTGTGCCAGTTGGTCCTCGGAAACAAACGGCGACAAGCTGATTATCGGCGCGATGTCCGTTATTTCCCCCGCCGCCAGCTGCGATGCCTGCAAAAGGAAAGGAGCCATGTACTCCAGATGTTGAGGACGGCTGCCGGGCATCAAGAGGAGCAGCGGGCGTTGACCGATGCCCAGCGCCCCGCGGACCTCCTCCGGCGGCAGTTCGGGTTTGACCGCGTCCAGCATCAAGTTGCCGATCACGCGCAGTTTCGCATCGCTTACGCCTTTGCTCTGCAGCCGGCGGCCCATCTTCGTATAGGGCACGGCGAACCGGGCGAAGGACGCAGGCCAATTGGCCAGCCCCTCCGTATACGCGATGGCCGGGTAGCGCAACCTCTTGGCCAGGATTGCCGCATAGGCGAGGTCCCCGCCCAGAAAGAGGACCAGCCCGACCGGCGCAGGGACGAAACCTTTGGGCCGGACACCGAGGGTCGCGTATTTGATCACCTCTTTCGGGCCAATCACGCGCGCGACGCCCGGCAGCGACCCGATCACGCCGCATTCGGCGCCGCTGGCAAACATGCATGGGGGAACAAAGACCGAAATCTCCGTCTCCCAAGGCAATGCCTTGATCGCGTCCACGGCCGGACGAACCCAACCGGCGACCTCTCCCGGACTGTTTGTGGTGATAATGATATCGATCGGTCTCGGCACAGAATCACCCTCGTCCTTGCCCACGATGCGATTCACTCGGAGGATTGACTGGCGGGCCGGGTACGGGCGCGCGCGCCGGCAAGCGCCCGCACTTTTCTTTGCGCCTCGGTGAGATCCGCGAGACTGCCTGCCAAGGCCGCCAAAGCGGCCGGGTCGGCGGCCTTCGCGGACTCGCGGGCCAGGGCGGCACGGGTCCGGCGCAGCCGGAGCTTGATATCCAGCATGATCGCCCAATAGGCAAGGAAGGCCAAGATAGGATAGTGTTTTTGGAAGTAGTACAGATTGCTCGGAAAGAGTTCCCGCGTGATACGGCTTCGGTTTTGTTTGGCGCCTTGGGCTTGATAATGGATTACCCGGGCTTGCGGAAGAAACATGAACCGATGGCCGCGACGAACCGCCCGGGTGATCCAGTCTAGGTCCTCATTATAGAAGAAGTATTTCTCATCGAGCAATCCCACATCCTGCCAAACCCTACTTCTTGTCATTTGAAAACCCGTCCCCATGAAAGTGACCCTGAAGATGCGCCGGTAACTGGGCTTTATACTGGCGATGATTGCGGTTCGCACCAACTGGCGGCGGCCGTCGGGGAAGAACAGATCGCCGCAGACTCCGGCAACATCGGCATGATTGACGAGATAATCATGCATGGCGTTAATGGTGCCAGGCAAGACCAGAATATCACTATTGAGCAGCATAATATAACTAGAATCGATACTTTTGCGTATTCCTTGATTATAAGCTCTAGCAGGTCCCAGGTTTTCGTTATTAGCAATAATAATAACTTCGGGAAAGTTCTCTTGTATCGCTTCAATCGTTCCATCGTTTGAATAATTATCAACGACAATGATTTGATGGCTAAAGCTTGTCGCCTTTAAATCCTCATAGACCGAGGCAAGACATTCTAATACCAGCTTGCGCGTTCGGTAGGTTACGATTACGATGGATAATTCAGGTGCCACGGTCATTCATCACAACCTTAGTTTACATGTAATAGAGAGCACATGAGATATGGCAAGCTGTGCAAGACTCCATCCTCTTACAAACAGGACCAGATCGCCTTTGCCGCCCTTTTGGCGGCGTTTCCATCCGGCTCGTGGAATATGTACCGGAAAAGTTCCTCCCGCACGGAGCGATTCTTTTCCGGATGGGCCAGGCTTTCCATGATCGCCTGCCAAGCAACCCCTTTTTTCCTTACGACCTTTCCCGCCCGCCAGACCCAGGTGGCTCTTCTTCCGCCGAGGCGGTAGATGGAATCCAGGAAGACCATGGGGCGGTTAAAGGCCAGATATTCGTGGGTAACGCTTGAGACATCCCCGACGAGAAGGTCGGAGGCGGCCATGACGGGAATGATGTCCGGCGCGTAATCGATCAAGCGCACATTTGGACGGTTTGACGCGAGGCTCGCGATCAAAGGGTAGTATTTATGATCGTACTTCTTCGTATTCGGGTGAAGCTTGATGATAAGATTGACGCTATCCGGAACGCCTGCGATGATCTCACGGCAGAATCGCGCGATACTCGAATTGCCGTATGAATCGCGCCAGGTCGGCGCGTATAAAACGCTGGGTTTCGAGGGATCGAGCCTTAAGCGGCCGAGCTCAACCTCTCTGGAGAGCTGGCCGTTGAAGACCCGATCGAGCTTCGAATAGCCGACGATCTCCACGCGCAGCCGCTGAAGCAGTCCGCGCGCGGCAAGATCGTCGCGAAGCTTCCTGCCCGGCAGCAGGACGAGAGCGTATTGCTCCAGGCGGCGGTCGACATTATAAGGTTTGTCCGAGGTACCGTGAAAAACTTGGATATGTTTCGCCGGAATCCCGGCAAAAGACTTGGCGGTAAAATCACTGTGCACGATGATTTCCGGTGCGAGCGCGCGCATCCTTTCGACAGCCGCCGGCCGATCCCGGTATAGTTCGAGATCGGTTCCCGGGTATTCTTGTTCGATGACGGTTTTGGTATCGCCGCCGTCCGTAAGGATCGTACCGCCGGTTTCTTTCAAGATGTAGATAAAAGACGGTATCTGGTGGATCGAATTATCGACGAAATAAACGATCGTTTTGATCACCCCATCCGCGACAGCCTCGCGCATAATCCCGTGCGTCGATACGCAAAAACCGCCTTGCCGAATGCGCCGGGACAAGACTTCGCGACACCGGCCAGGTCTATCTGGTAATTTCGCCTATCCCCCTTGGATTCCTGCCTGGCTTGGTCGACAAGGAAGAAGCATCACGACCGCGTGAGACACGACCGCGTGTCCGCCTTGACACCGCGCCGCAGGCTGTGCTATACTCGGTGAAAAGTTCATAGTCTGACTCTTATCTAGAGAGGTCGAGGGACTGGCCCGATGAAGCCTCGGCAACCAGGCTGTTGGTGTTCTCGATCGATCGAGGGCGCCGTGAGCCAGGTGCCAAATCCTGCAAAGACTGTGGTCTTTGAGAGATGAGAGGAGCGGCGCCTGAAAAGCGGCCTCTTCTCGGGAAGGGGCCGCTTCTTTTGATGCCCCGAAGCCAAGCGTCATGAGCAGGGAGTGATGACCGATGAAAACCTTTGCGGAGATCAATGAGCGTCTTCGCGCGGGCAAGGCCGTGGTCCTCACGGCCGAGGAAGTAATCCCGCTGGTCAAGGAGAAAGGCCCGCGGGCGGTGGCGGCGGAAGTGGACGTGGTGACCACCGCCACTTTCGGTCCGATGTGCAGCAGTGGCATGTTCGTCAACTTCGGTCATTCCGACCCGCCGATCAAGATGGCCAAGGCATGGCTGAACGACGTGCCCGTCTACGCCGGCGTGGCCGCCGTTGACGGCTATCTGGGTGCGACCGAATTGTCGGAGACCAGGGGGATGGAGTACGGAGGGGCGCACGTAATCGAGGATCTCCTGGCGGGGAAGAAAATCAGACTTCGCGCCACCTCTTACGGCACCGATTGTTATCCCCGGAGGGAGATCGAGACCACGGTCGACCTGGCCCATCTTAATCAGGCCTATCTTTTTAATCCGCGCAATGCGTATCAGAATTATCCGGTCGCCGTCAACAGCTCGGCGCGCACCATCTATACTTACATGGGCACGCTCCTGCCTCATTTCGGCAACGCCACCTACTCGAGCGCCGGCGAGCTGAGTCCGCTGCTGAACGACCCGCTTTACCGGACCATTGGCGTGGGGACCAGGGTCTTTATCGGCGGAACCATCGGGTATGTAGCTTGGGAAGGCACCCAGCACAACCCGGGGCAGGCGCGCGCCGATAACGGCGTCCCGATCTCCGGCGCGGGGACGCTGGCGTTGATCGGAAATCTCAAGGAGATGAACCGGCGCTATTTGCGCGCGGCCGTCTTTAACCGTTACGGGGTAACCATGTATGTCGGGGTCGGAGTGCCGATCCCGATCCTGGATGAAGAGATGGCCAGGTACGTTGGGGTCAGTAATGCCGAGATCCGTTCGACCGTAGTGGATTATAGCGTACCGAGCCGCACCAGGCCCAATTTCGGCCAGGTCACCTACGCCGAGCTGCGTTCCGGGCATCTGGAGCTCGAAGGCCGCCGGATTCCGACCGCGCCCCTTTCCAGCCTTGCGCGGGCCCGCGAGATCGCGAATATCCTCAAGGATTGGCTGCGAAACGGACGTTTCCTGCTCCAGGAGCCCATACAGCCCTTGCCGGCGGAGAACAGGCCGCAGCCACTGGAAGATGACGGAGAGGAGCGGGCGTAATCATGGTGAAGAAACGCGTGGTGCTGACCTTCCCGCCGGAACTGACCGAGGTGCCGATCACCTACCACCTCGTCAAGGACTTCGATCTGTCCCTTAACATCCTGAAAGCGAAGATCGTCCCCGGCGAAGAGGGCAAGCTCGTACTGGAACTGGCCAACGGCACGCTGGCGAACATCGCCGCCGGGTTGGAATTCCTCCGCGCGAAAGGTATCACCGTGGAGCCGGTGAGTAAGGAAATCACGCTCGCGGAGGAAGAGTGCGTTCATTGCGGCGCCTGCATCGGAGTATGTCAATCCGGGGCGTTGTCCCTGGATCCCGTGACCGCCGAGCTACGGTTCGACCGGGAGCAATGCATCGTCTGCGAGCTTTGCGTGCATGCCTGCCCGGCCCGGGTCATCAAGGTAACCTTCTGATGGACCGCTCGTACCGCCGGTTCATGAGTCCGGGAGATCTGACCGGTTTCCGGGTCGTGGTGGGTGAGACCGATCTGTGGGTGGCGGCGGAAACGGATCTGTCCATTCCGCTTAAGCGCCGGGTGGAGTTCCATCGGCGTCAGTTAAAGGCCTATATAGCGCGGGATCCCCTTTTCGCGGACGCGCTTGTCCCCATCAGGGGCCTGCCCGGGGCCCCCCCGCTGATCGCACGCATGTTGTCGGCGGCGGACATCGCGGGCGTGGGGCCCATGGCCGCGGTGGCCGGGGCGATCGCGCAAGCGGTCGGGGAGGATTTGCGCGCGGAGAGTCCGGAGATCATCATCGAGAACGGCGGGGATCTCTTTCTTCGTTCCCGCGCTAAGAGAACCATTGCGGTTCTGGCCGGCGAGTCCTGCTTCAGCGGCAGATTGGGCATGGTCGTTCCCCCGTGCCCCGACGGATTCAGCGTCTGCACCTCGGCCGGCACGGTTGGACCTTCATTATCCCTAGGACGGGCGGATGCGGCCGTGGTCGCGGCGGAGGACGCGGCCCTTGCCGACGCGGTCGCCACCGCCCTCGGTAATCGCGTCAAGGCGGCAGGCGATCTGGAGGCGGCGGTCTCCTGGGCGACCAGCCTGCCCGGAGTGCGGGGGGCCCTGGCCGTTCTCGGCTCCAACTTGGCGGCTTCCGGTGAGATGACGCTCTGCGCGCTATCCGAATCCGATCGGCGCGAAGACAACAAACCTACAACATAATGTCGCATGGCGCCGGAACTCGGTATCCCATGACGCAATCTAGTCGATACAGGCTTCGGCCTGTTTTTTTGTTCTCCAAAGCATAAACGGGGGGTTGCCTGAACAAAATGAAATAGAAGTATTTGCTAACACTGGCAAGCCGACTGGAGGTATTGCGGAATGACAAAGATGGAAGGGGCGGCATCCGAAGCCGCGAAGAGCCGTCGTGCAAGGTATACGACGGAAGAAAACGAGATGCTCTTCGAACACTGGTGGGATCCAAAGAAACGCCGCGAGTTGCCGCGCTTGGTCGGAAGGAATCTCACGGCCCTGAGAAGCCAGTTTTGCAGGCTCCTAAAAGAAAAAGGCATCTCCAACGACGATTATTACCGTCTCATGGGCGAGCGTCACGGCCGCGCGAATTCCGGGCGTAACGGCCTGCGCCAGCGTATCCGGGCTGATAACGAAAGGGACGAGATCATCCTGGAGGTCTTCGCCAAACACCATGCCTTGGGGAACACCAAAACCAAGGCCTGTGAGGAACTGCGAAAGGTGCTGGGCGTCGAGACCAACAATTCGGCTCTCAAGTTGCGCTTCTATAGGCTGATGAACAAGCGCGGGCTGACCAATCAGGAGCTGATGGAACTGGGGCGCAAGAGTCTGGCCAAGTATGCGATACGGCCGGAGAGCGTCACGGAAGACACATTGCAGGAGAAAACGGCGCCGCCGCCGGAACCAGCGGTGGCGGAAAAGGCGGACACGGAACGATATCCTTCCGATCTCGCCCTGCTCGCGCAGCTGGCCAATCTGCCGCGGGAGATGGGAGAGATACGGCGGCGCCTGGCCAGCTTGGAGGAAGCTCAACGCCATCAGCTGGATCTGCGTGGGTTTATCGAGCATCTCCTGGCGGTGGAGCGGGACCTCAAGGAAGAAGATCGGTTACGGACGGAGATCCAGGCGCTTCATGAACAGAAATATCAGCTCAGCCAGGAATTGGCGGCTGAGAAGAAGCGCATGCGGGCACGCGAGGAAGAGCTGGCCGAGGTACATCAGACGGTGAACAACGTGCTTTCCGAGTTCATGCAACTGGAAAGCGTGGCCAAGTTGGCTTCCCTGGGCGACTTCATCCGCCGGCTCGAAGTGACCGTGGACCAGTTCGGAAACGTGTTGAAGTGCAGACGGATTTAGAATAATAACGCCCCTCGTCGCTGGTCGCTCGTCACGCGGGGGCCTCGCCCAGGTCGCAAAGGGAAAATCGGGAGAACCGGTTCCGTAGGGGCGCGCGGCCGTGCGCCCCTACGGAACACATCCCTTGCGCGGCGCCGCGCCCGTCTTGACAGATCTACCGGGGAGTGCTATACTTTTCGTGTTTGATGCCAAAGCAGAAGCCATCCGCTTCTCACCTTGCGCCTAACGGTGTCAGGGTTCTCGATGCAACCGGATTCGAGTTCGCGGAGCGGGTGGTCTATACCCGCTCCTTTTCTTCTTGGGCACCAATTTGAGTTTTGGAGGTGGCGGTCTATTAACACAGAGCTACGCATCAATGACGAGATTCGCGCCCGGGAAGTCAGGGTAATCAGTGCCACCGGGGAGCAGCTCGGGATCATGACCTTGCGGGACGCTCTCCAATTGGCGGCGGAGAAGGACTCCGATCTGGTCGAGGTTGCTCCGTTGGCCAAGCCCCCAGTCTGCCGCGTGATGGACTATGGCAAGTTTCGCTACGAACAGAGCCGCCGGGATCGGGAAGCCCGCAAGAAACAGCATGTCGTCGAGGTCAAGGAGATTCAGATCAAGCCGAAGATCGGCGAACATGATTTCCAGGTCAAGGTCCGCGCGGCGCAGAAGTTCATCAAAGACGGGGACAAGGTTAAGGCGTTGATCAAATTCCGCGGTCGCGAGATCGTCCACGCCGAGTTAGGCAGAAACCTTTTGATGCAGCTCTTTGAGGCCGTGCGTGATGCGGCCGTGATCGAACGGGAACCCAGGATTGAAGGACGCAACATGATCATGATAATTTCGGCCAAACAAACGGACTAGTAATACCGCCGACTTGCGTCGGCCGCATCGGAAGCGGGCCGAGGTTCCAAGAGCCGGGCGCGTATTTCCGGCCATTTTTGGAGTAAGGGGGGAATTCGGGGCATGCCGAAGATGAAGACCCACCGCGGGGCGGCAAAGCGGTTCAAAGTCACCGGATCAGGTAAAATCAGGAAGAATAGCGCCTATCGCCGCCATATTTTGGAATCAAAGTCGCCCAAACGCAAGAGACTCTTGCGGCATTCGGAGCTGATCGCGTCCGGCGACGTCAAGAGAATCAAGAAGCTCATCAGTGATGCGCTTTGAGCCGAGCAAAACCCCGTAATTAGGAGGAGTCGCCATGCGTGTTAAGGGAGGTTTTGTCACCCGCCGCCGGCACAAGAAAATCTTGCGCCTGGCCAAGGGTTACCGCCGTTCCAAAGGCCGGATTTTTCATGCCGCCAACCCGACCGTGATTCGCGCCCTGGCTTACGCGTACCGGGATCGCCGTAACAAGAAGCGGAATTTTCGCCGCCTCTGGATTACCCGGATCAACGCCGCGGCGCGGATGAACGGCATGTCTTACAGTGCCTTGATCAGCGGTCTCAAAAAGGCCGGTGTGGAAGTCAACCGCAAGATCCTCGCGGACCTCGCCGTCCGCGACCTCCCGGCTTTCGCCCAACTGGTGGGGGTGGCCAAGAACGGCCGCCAAGCGTAGACGAAGACCGGGTGCGAGACACCCGGTTTTTTGATTTTCAGAAGCATTGACTGACGCTGGAAAGCGGCAGCCAACCCACCCCCAGCCCAGAGCGGTGTTTCACATCCCTTCTAAGGAGGCTCCGGAATGCGCCGATTGACCAGCCCGGATAATGCCGAAGCCAAGGCCCTCCTTGGCCTGCACGACCGGCGCGGCCGCAAAGAGGCGGGTATGATGCTCCTGGAGGGCCCCCACCTCTTGCTGGAGGCGCTGAAGGCGGCCGCGCCCCTTGACAGAGTCTATTATTTGCCCGGATGGGCGGTGACACCGGACGGCAAGGAGCTTTTGACCAGGGCGGCACGGGCGGGCGCGGTTCTCACGGAAGTTTCCCCGCGCTTTATGGGCAAAGCGGCCACCACTGATACGCCTCCTCCCGTGCTGGCTTCGGTTCCCCTGCCCGCGGCCGGTGTGGATGAAGGCGCCGGCCGGGTCGGCCTGGTCTTGGACGGGCTGCAGGATCCCGGCAATTTGGGCGCCATCTTGCGCATTGCCTGGGGCGCGGGCGTGCGGTCGGTCTGGTCCACGCCGGGGACGGTGGATTATTATGCGCCAAAGGTTTTGCGCGCGGCCCAGGGAGCGCATTTTCACCTCGCGCTGAGGGAGATCGGCCGCCAAGAACTGATGGCCGAGATCGAACGCGGAGGATGGTGGCTTGCTACGACCGAAGCCTCGGCGGCGAAGCCTTTCTGGCGGGCCGCTTTGCCTTTGCCCTGCCTCGTCTGTATCGGCAACGAGGCGCGCGGCATTGGCGCCGATCTGCGCGCCGCGGCCCGGGAAAGTATCGCCGTTCCCCTGGCGCAGGGCGTTGATTCGCTCAATGCGGCGGTGGTCGCGGGGGTTGTTCTGTTCGAGCTTGTGCGCCGCGCTGATGGGCCATCCGGTTGAAGCGTTCCGTCCCGAGGGGCGATTTGCCTAGGATTCTTGCTTGCCAGGGGCTTGCCTGATGCGTATCTACTAGAGTATAATTAGAACTGGGCTCAACCCGATTCTTGTGGTGGGGGGAACAAGATGACGGTTACCAGCTACGCCGAGTTGTTCTGGCGGATATTTGAGGCAACCGGGTCCATCGCGGCATACCTCATCTATCGACAACTTCTTCGCACGGGGACTTGAGCCGGATTGCCGCGTCTTGGTGTAAACGATATCGTTAAAGGCGCAAAGCCCGGTTGGGAAAAGACCTGGAGTGTATACTAATAAACGCAAAGGTTATGATGGAGGAAAGTAGGCGGGTCTTAAGAGCGGCTGCAGGGAGAAGGGCCGTGACTGGAAGCCCTTTCCGCTCGAACCAGCCGAAGTTCCCTTCGGAATCGCTAGGCTGAACGATTTAGAGTAGGCCGTGCCGGCGCCCCGCCGTTACCCGGGGAGGGCGGCGTAGTCCGCCCGCATGAGTGGTGTCCGCTTGCGCCGATCGGGCCGGTCCGTAGCCACGCAAACCCTTCGGTGGGTTTTGCGCAGACGCCTTGTTCTACGGACCGTACACCAGCCTGATCTTTGCCTGCGGCAAGAAGGGTGGTACCGCGAAAGAGCTTTTCGCCCCTTATGGGGAGAGCTCTTTTTTTGTACCTGTGGGGCCGGCAGCAGCCGTCTCATTTTCAATCCTTGGGTCCCGGCAGAATGCCGGGGTGGATACTACTAGAAGGGGGACCATAGGCATGGCAATCGACGTGGACGCGATGGCACGCGAGACCCTGGCGGCGGTGGAGGCGGCACGGGATCTCGAATCCCTAAACGGCCTGCGACAGAAGTACCTCGGGCGCAAGGGCGACCTGACCAACGCCTTGCGGTCGTTGGGGGAGCTGCCGCCCGCGGAGAGGCCCCGCGCCGGCGAGCGCCTCAACGCCCTCAGAGGGGCGCTCGAGGAGGCGCTGCAAAAGAAGACGGAGGCCTTGGGCCGCGCGGCGGAAGAAGCCCGTCTGGCGGCGGAGCGCCTCGACGTGCTCTTGCCCGGGCGCCGTCGGCGGCTGGGCGCAATCCATCCCCTGCGCGCGGTCTTGGATCGGATCGAGGAGATCTTCCTCGGGATGGGGTTCGCGATAGCCGAGGGGCCGGAGATCGAACTCGATTACTACAACTTTCAGGCGCTCAATATGCCCCAAGACCATCCGGCCCGGGACATGCAGGATTCCTTCTACATTTCCTCCCGCGTGCTGCTGCGCACGCATACCTCGCCGGTGCAGGTCCGAACCATGCAGGCCCAGTGCCCCGCGCCGGTACGAATCATCGTTCCAGGGAGGGTATACCGCAGCGATGCGCCGGATGCGAGCCATTCACCCATGTTCCACCAGGTCGAAGGTCTGGTGGTCGGGGAGGGTATCACCTTTGCCGATCTCAAGGGAACGCTGGCGGCTTTCGTCAGCGCGATGTACGGTCCCGAACGGCGCGTGTCCTTTCGGCCGAGCTTCTTCCCGTTTACCGAGCCGAGCGCGGAGGTATACATCTCCTGCATCTGCGGCGGCGGCGGGTGCCGCGTCTGCAAAGACACGGGATGGTTGGAGATCCTGGGCTCCGGCGCCGTGCATCCAAACGTCTTGCGCATGTCGGGTTACGATCCGGAAAAGGTGAGCGGTTTTGCCTTCGGGATGGGGGTTGAGCGCATCGCGCTCCTGAAATACGGGATCGAGGACATGCGGTTCTTCTTTGAGAACGATCTGCGCCTCTTGGCGCAGTTTGCCGGAGAGGGTTGAGGAGGTAGTAACAATGCGTGTGCCGCTATCTTGGCTTCATGATTACGTGGATTACGATCTCGCGCCGGAAGCGCTGGCGGAAAAGCTGACCATGGTCGGCCTGGCGGTCGAGGCGGTCGAGGATCTCGGCGCGCCCGTCAAAGACGTGGTGGTGGGGCGGATTATTGACCTTAAACCCCATCCGTCGGCCGCGAGGCTATTGGTGGCCGAGGCTGACTGGGGTCATGGACCCCGGACCCTCGTTACCGGCGCCAAGAACCTTAAACCGGGCGACCTGGTGCCGGTCGCGCCGGAGAATACCGTGCTGCCGGGGGGGAAAACCATTACGGCCGCGGAATTCGCGGGTGTCGTCTCCCGGGGAATGCTTTGTTCCGCCGCCGAACTCGGGCTGGAAAAACAATCCGACGGGATCCTGGTGCTCGAAGAAGCTTGGCCCTTGGGCATGCCAATCGCCAAAGCGATCGGGCTCGATGAGACCGTGCTCGAGATCGAGCTGACACCGAACCGCGCCGATTGCCTCGGTCTCCTGAACGTCGCCCGCGAGGTCGCGGCTATTACCGGGGGACGTCTGCGGCCGCCCGCGAGCGCTCCCCGCGCCGATGGGCCGGCGGTCTCCTCCCTGGCGCGCGTCGAGGTGCTCGCCCCGGCTCTCTGCCCGCGATACGGCGGCAAGGTCTTCCTCGAGGTCCGGATCGCCCCCTCCCCGGCCTGGATGCAACGCCGTTTGCGGGCGGCGGGGATCCGGCCGATCAACAATCTCGTCGATATCACGAACTTCGTGATGCTCGAACTCAATCAGCCGCTGCACGCGTTTGACCTCGATCGGCTGCGTGAAGGGCGGTTGCTCATCCGTCAGGCGGAGGCCGGCGAGACTTTGCGGACGTTGGATGAAACGGAGCGGCGCCTGGAGGCGGGCATGCTGGTCATCGCCGACCCGGACGGTCCGGTCGCCCTGGCGGGGGTGATGGGCGGCGCCGGCAGCGAGGTGACGCCGGAGACCACGCGCGTTTTCTTGGAAGGGGCATGTTTTGACCGGGTGAGCATCAGGCGAACCGCGAAGGCACTCGCCATGCGGACCGAGGCCTCGCTCCGTTTCGAACGCGGGGTGGATCCAGCCGGCGTGCCGTTTGCCCTCGATCGCGCGGCCGCGCTGGTGGAGGAACTCGGCGCCGGGCGCGTGGCCTCCGGTACCATCGATATCGCTTCGGGGTCATGGGCGCCAAGGGTCATCGTGAGCAAACCGGAACGGATCAACGGCCTGCTCGGGACGGACCTCTCGGTGGAGGAAATCTCGGGTTACCTGAACCGTCTGGGTTTTGCCACCGCCGCCGCGGAGGCCGGCGGCTTGGCCGTCACCGTCCCCACGCACCGTCAGGACGTGGAGGGCCCCGCCGACCTGGCCGAGGAAGTGGCAAGGCTGCATGGTTACGATCGCATTCCCCCGACCTATCCGGCCAGCTCGCAGGTGGGCCGGCGCACACCGGCCCAAGATTTCGCCCTGCGCGCGCGACGTCTGCTGCGGGGCTTGGGACAGACGGAGGTCGTCACGTATAGCTTTTGCTCGCCCAAGCACTTTGACCGGCTCAGGCTGGCGGAAGAAGACGCGTGCCGCGGCGCCCTCCGCATTCTATCCCCGCTGAGCGAGGAATGGGCCGTGATGCGCACGACGCTCTTCGGCGGCATTCTGGACACGATCGCCGGCAATACGCGGCGCGGCGTAAATGATGTGCAGATCTTCGAATTGGCGCACGTCTATCTGCCGGTCGAGGGGGAGGAACTGCCGCGCGAGCCGTTGACCCTGGCGGGCGGGCTCACGGGGAGCATGCAGCCCCGCGGTTGGGCGGAGAAGCCGCGCGCGGTGGATTTCTACGACCTCAAGGGTTTGATGGAGGCATTCCTGGAGGGCATGGGCCTTTCTGGGGTCTCATTTATCGCCGCGCGGCACCCTTCATTGCATCCGGGACGAAGCGCCGCCTTGAGCGGTCCCGACGGGAAAACCATCGGATACCTGGGCGAAGCCCATCCCCGTGTGGCTGCGGCTTTTGACCTGCGCGGCCAGGTCTATCTCTACGAACTCAATCTGGATGCCTTGTCGAACTTGGTCAGGAACGAATGGCTGGCCGAGTCGCCGCCGCGCTTCCCCGCCATTGCGCGGGATCTGGCCTTGGTCGTGCGCGCGGAGACGCCCCTGGCCGAACTGGAACAGGCGATCGTGGAACACGGCGGCGATCTGCTGGCTTCCGTCGAACTCTTTGACGTCTACACCGGCAGTCAGGTGCAGGCCGGCGGGAAGAGCATGGCTTTTACGCTCACTTTTCGCGCGGCGGACAGGACGCTGACCGACGCGGAGGTCAACGTGGTGATGGCGGGAATCATGCGCGGCCTGGAGGAACGCTTCGGCGTAAGTCTGCGGCAGTGAGAAACCCCGTTGTGTTCTATCCGCCCCATCCTCCCGCATAGCTTGTAGACGGGGGGATGGGACATGCAGCACGAGGCGGCGGCCGATATGCGCCCGCTACTGCGCGGATCGACTCTTGTCCTGATCGCGGGCTCATGCTTGATCGGGCACTTTTTCTTGACGCGGGCGCTCGTCCCGTTGGCGCCCGGGGAAAGCCATCAGGCGTTGCTAAGGTTGCGCGGGTCGTTGGTCCTATTGGGCGTGGCCTGGTATGGCCGCTACATCTTGTTCCCGCGCACCCGTTGGCCGAGATTGAGATGGTGCCTTGTGCCGGGTATGGCGGCAGTGATCGCCTGCTCCTGGCCGGTATGGCCGCTGCCCGATTCGTTGTCGCTCCTGAGGGAATTGGCACTGATCGGGATCTATGCCGCCCTCGCCGAGATTTTGGGCGGGGTAGGTCGCCATCTCCATCAGCTCGATCTGGCCACGATTCCCGCGCGTCAGGCGGCGCTTCACGCCACGCGCGCCGCGGCGGCGAAGCTTTCGTTCCTGATCGCGCTCGCGGTCGGCGTCAGTCTCTACTTGCTGGCGGTGGATTATATCTTCGATCTGCTTGTCTATAGCCTTACCGGTGCCGCGGTCTGCCTGGCCGGCTACCTGATTCCCCTGGCGCTCTTGGCCGGCCGTATCGACAAGTCGCTGGCGCCCGCCCTGGCGGAGATAGGCGCCCGCGAGGAAGCCGCGCTGGCGGCGATCGGAACGAGCGGAGGAGGCCTGTTGGTCCGCGCCTACTTGGCGCGCCAAATGCTGTTGCGGTCCGGCAGGGTGCTTCCCCAATGGTGGGAGTGGTTCTTTCCGCTCGGCAGCGCCGCAATCCTCATTCTGGCGGCGATCCTGTACCGGCCGTAATCGGCCCCCTGGTGCAGGAGATCTTTTTTTTTTGCCTAATTCTCTTACCGAAGCCGGAGACTGGGTGGTGTTGGCCTTGCTCTTTCGGAAAGAGGATGGAGTCGGCATGAACCGCGTTTCAGTCCGCCTGGCGGGCGATGAGTACGTAATCAGGGGGGATGATTCGCCCCAGCATCTCGAGGACGTGGCCCAGGCCGTCGAGGCCAAGCTGCTCGAGATGCAGGAGACAAACCCGAAGCTCGCTAAGACGCAGCTTGCCATGCTGGTCGCGCTGACTTTGGCGGATGAACTGTGCAAACTGCGGCGGGAACACGAGGAAGTTCTCCGCCTGCTTGGGGAGGCAAAGTAATAAGGCATGAGCTGGTTTGACTTAGCGGTGCTGGCCTTTTTGGCGGTCTTCGTTTTCCGCGGCTACCGGCGGGGGCTGGTCAGTCAGCTCTTCGGCCTGGCCGGCGTGATTATCGCGCTCGTCGCGGCATTCTCCTATTTCGGTCAAGCCGGCGACCTCCTGGTCAGGGTGCTTCCGGTCGGAGCCGAGCTTGCCGGGATCTTTGGGTTCATCTTGATCGTCGCCGCGATCAACGGGCTCTTTGCCTTTGCCGCCGCGCGTTGGCGGGCCGTGACCAAATCATCCACGGTCAGCCTGGTCGACGCCATCGCCGGCGCGTTTTTCGGCGGACTCAAAGCCCTGCTCATCCTCGTTATTATCATTGTGATCCTCGTATCCATCCCCATTCCCGCCCTCAGGCAGAAAGTCGAGGAGGGTCCGCTCACGGCGCAGATCCTGCAGGCCGCTCCCGTCTTTTATATACTACAGGAACGGTCGTTACCTCCCAACGTGCCGAGACTGCTGATTACCGCCCAAGGCTTGCAACTCAGGAAGATAAACTTTGCCGACCTGGACGGCGCCACCTGTTTGTCTTGCGGCAAAAAAGTCAAATACTTCGGTTTCGTGCGTAAGGGCGTGCTGTCTTATCCCAAGTTCGCCTGCGAGAACACGAAGTGCGGCCAGGTCAGCGACGGATGCCTTACCTATCAGGGTTATCACCTTATCTACGGCGCCTGCCCCTTGACACGCGCCAATCAAGGCGAGGCCTTATTCTGCAGGGTATGGCCAAGCGCCGTGCCGGCGGCGCCCAAAGGGCCGTGTCCGGTGTGCGGGCAGAGATGAAAGAGTTATAAGTACAAAGTACTAAGTACTAAAAACTAAATAAGAGCGCTATATGCAACGTCTTTATTCGGAACCACATGTCCGGCGATATGGCGTTGAATCTTCGCCACGTGTACTTAGTACTTTGTTTGTTCCCCCGCGGCCCGGCCAATAATATGCCGGGAGGTGCTGCTCGTGGCCCGGGCCTGGGCGGAAGTGTATGCTTATCTCGTGCGCCCGGTGGCGATCTACCTCGCGGCCCTGTCGCTGGTCAGGCTGATGGGCAAACGCGCCCTCGGCCAGCTTAGCCTCTTTGACCTCGTCGTGATGGCGGGGATAGGCGATATCATCGTGGTCGTCGGTTTGGAGCGCAAGGTGCCGATCGTGGACGGACTTGTCGTATTGGGAATCCTGGCCGGTTTGGAGATACTTCTCTCCCTGATGACTTTTCGCTGGCGGTGGTTCGCGCGCTTGATCGAGGGCCAGCCCACGATCCTCGTGCGCGACGGCCGTCTCGAAAAGGGAAATATGCTCCGGGAGCATATCAGTCTCCGGGATCTGCGACAGGAACTCAGGAAGCAGGGCATCGACGACCCACATCAAGCCAAGGAGGTTGTCCTGGAGGCTTGCGGCAAGGTCAGCGTGATCCCGCGCGAGGAGACGCCGGCCGATACCGAACGGATCCTGGCGGAACTGTCGGCGCTCAGGCGGGACCTGACCGAACTGCGGGCCAAGCTGGACGAGCCGCGGCATACGTAGAAGCTGGACGGCCGGGAGGAAAAGGTGTGGGAGTCATCCTGGTCTTCGTGGACGGTTTCGGTTTGGGTCGCGATGACCCGGAGACAAATCCGATGGCGCGCCCCGGTGTCCTGGAAAATCTCGAGCATTGGCTGGGTTGCAGGCTTCTAGCACACAACTTCCCCAGGATAACGGCGCTTGGCGGCGGGGTGGCGGTGGACGCCACCCTGGGCATATCGGGACTCCCCCAGAGCGCGACGGGTCAGGTGACCTTGTTCACCGGGCGGAATGCGTCCGCACTCCTCGGCCGCCATCAGAACGGATTCCCCGGCGCAAGGCTGCAGCGGCTCCTGGCCAAGTACAGCATCTTTCGCCAAGTTCGCGCCTCCGGCCGCGAAGCCGCGTTTGCCAATGCATTCACGGCGGAGTATTTCGCGGCCGTTGCCACCGGCCGCTGGCGCTATTCGGCGACCACCTTGGCCGCGCTCGCCGGGGGGGTGCGGCTCAGGTTCCTCGACGATCTCATGGCCGGCCGCGCTGTCTATCAAGATTTGACGCGCGAAGGCCTCAGGGAGCGAGGGTATGATGTCCCCCCGGCATCGCCGGAGGACTGCGGCCTCACTTTGGCGCGACTTGCCCGGGACTGCGCTTTTTGCCTGTTCGAGTATTTTCAGACCGACATCGCCGGCCATAGCCGCGATCCGGTCTTGCCCCCGTCACGTCTGCATCAGTTGGACCGTTTCCTCGGCAGCCTGCTGAGCGCCGTTGATCTTAGCCGGGATCTGGTCCTGGTGGCAAGCGATCACGGCAACATCGAGGATCTCTCGACGCGCTCCCATACCGCCAATCCTGTGCCGCTCCTGGCTTTCGGCCCGGGTCAACGCGCGTTCCTCGACGGTTTGGAGAGCATGGTGCAGATTACGCCGAGAATTATGGCCGCAATCGAAGCATCGTGAACGGCCAGGGTATAGGAAGGATTTATCCAGCCCAGGATGCATTGCTGGGTGAAATTGGGAGGATACCATGCCGTGGAATTGGTAGCCCCGGCCGGAGAGTACGATTCTTTTCGCCTGGCGATAGCTCATGGCGCCGACGCTGTTTATCTCGGGGGGAAAGAGTTTAGCGCGCGGCAGAACGCGGCCAATTTTGACCAGGCCCAGCTCGAGGGAGCGATACGCCTGGCGCATCTGCACCGGGTCCGTGTCTATGTGGCCATGAATACGCTCATCCGCGCGGAGGAAATGGAAGCCGCCCTGGCCCAGGCGCGGCTGGTACAAGCCATGGGTGCGGATGCGATCATCGTTCAGGACCTGGGCTTCTTGATCAGGCTGCGCGAGTCGCTGCCGTCCTTGCGCATCCACGCCAGCACGCAGATGACGGTGACCAATGCCCCCACGCTGCGGGTTCTGGCGAGGCTCGGCGTCGCGCGCGCCGTCTTGGCGCGCGAGGCCGGCGCGGATGAGATCAAGGCCATGGCCGAAGCCGGCCCCGAGATCGAGGTCTTTGCCCACGGCGCGCTTTGCTACTGTTATTCGGGCCAGTGTCTGATGAGCAGCCTCATTGGCGGCCGCAGCGGCAACCGGGGGCGCTGCGCCCAGCCTTGTCGGATGGAGTATGGTTTGCGGGGACCGTCCGGCCCGGACCTGGGCGCGGAAGCGGGACGTTATCTTCTTTCGCCGCGCGATTTGTGCCTGCTGCCCCATCTGTCCGTCCTGCGGGCGGCCGGGGTCCACGCGCTCAAGATCGAGGGCCGGATGAAACGTCCCGAGTACGTTGGCACCGTGGTCCGCGTTTACCGCCAAGCCCTCGATAGGCTGCGTTCCGCGCCGGAATCATTCGCGCCACGCCGGGATGAACTGCGCGATCTCGAGCAGATCTTCAACCGCGGCTTTACGCCGGGATTTTTCCTGGGGGATCAAGGTCTTGCCTACCAGAGCTGCCGGCGGCCAAACAACCGCGGTCTCCCGGTCGGCCGCGTGGTGGCCGTGGACCCGGCCCGCGGCACGCTCGACTTGGCCCTGTCCGAGCGCCTGCATATCGGCGATGGGATAGAATTCTGGGTGAGCACAGGCGGACGCGTGGGCATGACCGTCGCGCGGATGGAAGCCGGCGGCCGGCCGGCGGAGATCGGGGAGCGTGGCGAGACAGTTACGATACCTTGGCGGGAGAACGTCCGCCGTGGCGACCGGGTTTTTCGCACGAGCGACGCCGCTTTGCAGGCGCGTGCCTGGGCGCCTCTCACCGAAGGCGGGGGACCGCGGCTGCCATTTTGGGCGGAGATTCGATTCGAGCGCGGGCGGCCCGCCGAGCTAAAGCTCTTCGATGATGAGGGGCATCAAGCGGCGGCGGCGAGTGCGTCTCCCTGCCAACCCGCCAAAAACAGGCCCCTCGACGAGGCGATCGTCAGGGATCACATTGGCCGCACGGGGGGTACGTCTTGGCGGGCCGCGGAGATCGAAGTCAAGCTGCCGCCGGGGATCATGCTGCCGCTCTCAGAACTAAACCGGCTCAGGCGGACCGCTCTGGCCGCTCTGGAGGAAGCCCGTCTCCGCGCGTATGACTCACCCGGGGCCGGGACGGCGGCTGCGGCGCCCCCGGTGGCGCGCCCATCCGTCCAAGAATCGATCGGCGCCGGCCCGATCAGCGCCACCGTCGGGACGCCGGATGAAGCTTGGGCCGCCATGCGGGCGGGAGCGAACCGACTCTACCTGGCGTCCTGGCTCCACCCTTGGCCGTCCGGCGACCTCCGCCTCCTCATCGAGGCGGCAAAGAAATACCGGGCGCGCATCGTCCTCGCCTTGCCGCGGGTAACGCGGGAAAGGGACGTATCCTTCTGGGAGGGGGAAATGGCGCGCGCGCTCGCTCTGGGCGTGGATGGCCTGCGCGTGGGCGATCAGGGGCTGGCGGATCTGGCCGCGCCGGCCTGGCGGGGCCGCCTCTGCTACGACTTTTCCCTGAACGTCATGAACCCCTGGAGCTTGCGTCAGTTAGCCTTGACCGCCGCCGTCGTAACCCTCTCGCCGGAATTGAGCTTGCGTCAGATAAAAGAAACGGCCGCATGCTGCCCGGGTCGGTCCGAGGTGATCGCCCACGGACGGTTGGAGCTGATGCTTTCCGCGCATTGCCTTTTGGGCAGCGTTCTCGGCGGCAAGAACGAGGCCGGGCAGGCCTGCCGGCGGCCTTGCGCGCAAGGGGAGTTCGCGCTCCGCGATCGGATGGGGTTGTTCTTTCCGTTGGCGCCCGACCGCTTCTGCCAACTGCATGTGCAAAACTGCATGGACCTCTCCGTGCTGCCGGAACTGGATAGAATCGCGCGCGTTGGCTGCGATCTCCGCCTTGAGTTGCATGGGCGCGGCCCGCGTTATGCGGCCGCGGTGGTGGGGGCATACCGCCGTGGCTTGCGCGCGCTGGCCGACAACGCCTGGACGCGCGCGCAAGGCGAAGAGGCGGAAGCTTCGTTGGCCGCATTCTCGCCGGCGGGGTTCACGCGGGGTCATTTCTTCCGCGGGGTGGAATAGTGCGGAAATAGATCCAGCGACCGGTTCGCTTGGCGACATGTCCGGAAAGCAATTATCGCCGGGAAGCCCCTTCACGCCAGCAAGGGGCTTCCCCTTTTTCCCTGCAGGAACCAGTTCGCCCCCGTGGAACGGCTCAAGCATGAATTATCGCTGAATCCCGCCGTGCTAGCCCGGCACGTGCGGAGATACGCCTTGAAGCGATCGGGAAGTTGGCTCCGTTTTCCTTTTCGAAATTTCGATTAGAAGAAGGAGTTCACACCCCAATCGCGAATTATAATCATGTTCGATATCCGGGACAATGTCCCGAATAGTGGGACGTGAGCGAGAATGGCGACCGAGTTGATCCAATCAGTCGAGAGGGCGGTCCGTATCTTGGACTTGATTGCGGAGAAGGGACCGATGAGCGTCTCCGGGGTGGCGCACTCCCTGGCCTTAAGCCGCAGCGTTGCCCACCGGTTCCTTTTGACGCTGGAGCAGGAAAGGTTCCTGGCGCGGAACCGCGATGGGAAGTCTTATCGCCTGGGGACGAAACTGTTTCAGTTGGGGCACATCGCCTTGGAGGGGATGGATCTCCGTGAAACCGCGCGGCCTTTCATCGAGCAACTCTGCGATAGGGCCTCCGAGACGGTACATCTTGGCGTGAGTACTGAAGACGGCGTCATCTACATCGACAAGATCGAGCCGGATCAGACAATTCGCATGTTCTCCCAACTAGGCCGTTTGGCGCCCTCGCATTGTACCGGCATTGGCAAGGTTCTGATGGCGTATTGGCCCGCTGCCAAGGTCAATGCGTATATTGCTAGGGGGTTGCCCAGTTTTACCGTCCATACCATCACTGATGGGGAAACGCTGCGCGCCGAATTAAGCTCGATCGCCGAGCGTGGATGGTCGTTCGACAATGAAGAACACGAGAAGGGTATAAAATGCGTGGCCGCCCCTGTGCGCGATCACGAAGGAGAAGTGATTGCCGCGGTCAGTGTCGCCGCCTTGAGCATGAGAACCGACGACGACCGGCTCGATGAGATCCGCCGGTTGGTTTGCGCGACAGCTGCCTCCATCTCCGAACGGATGGGCTATAGAGCTTGATCCGGGTTGAAGCTACTTCCCGACTCGCCGTGACAGGAGGCAAATCAATTGCACAATAGGCGGTGTTCACTGAGGCGGGCTTTGTCCGAAGGCAGGCTGCTTCTCGGTCCGTTTTGTAAACTAGCCACCCCTCAGAACATGGAGATCTTCGGCTATGCCGGGTTCGATTTTGTGATTTTGGACTGTGAACACGGGCCTTTATCCGCCGAGACGGTTGAGAATCTCGTCAGGGCCGCGAAGGTTACCGGTCTCCACGCGCTGGTCAGAGTTCCCCACAATGAGCCGGCCTCGATCGACCGCATACTGGATGTCGGGGCCGCGGGTATCATCGTGCCGCGCATATCAACTGCCGAAGAAGCCCGGAAGCTGGCGTGCGCCGCGAGATACGCTCCGGACGGCGAAAGGGGCTTGTGCCGCTATGTGCGGGCGGCCAAGTATTCCAAGATGGACCGCTATCAATATCTCAAAGAGGCAAATCGGGACGTGCTTGTCATTGCCATGATCGAAAGCGCCGAGGGGTTTGGCAACCTGCCGGGAATTCTCGCGACGAAAGGTATCGATGCGATATTCGTAGGGCCGTACGATCTATCCCAATCACTCGGCATTCCCGGTCAGGTCGACGCGCCTGAAGTTGAACATATGATGACCACCATCGTCAGCCAAGCTCACCGTGCCGGCGTGGCTACGGCGACGTTCGTAGAATCCCCGGAAGGGGCAAAAAAATGGGCCGACGTGGGCGTCCAGATGATCTCGTACTCGACCGATGTCGGCATCATGCTGCAGGCCTCGATCGGTATCGTCCGGTCGGTACGTAGGATGCTCATGGACAAAGGATCCGTCGCCCGTATTTAAGGCCCCCAGGCATGGCAAGGATTCGGAGACACCTTTCCAGGAAAGGAGCGTGTCCGGTTGGGAGCGCAGACGGATAACCGCCCAAATATCCTCCTTATTATGGCCGATCAGTGCAATCCGCGTTTTATCGGCGCGCTTGGGAGCGATTTCGCAAAAACCCCGCACCTCGACGGTCTGGCGGAACGGGGTACCGTCCTGACGAATTTCTACTGCAATTCCCCGCTGTGCGCTCCATCGCGCGCCTCCATGGTCACGGGACGGTTGGTCAGTAACCTCGGCGTTTATGACAACGGGGCGGAACTGCCGGCATCCGTTCCGACCATCATGCATCACCTGCGACGCGCCGGTTACGAAACCGTCCTCTCCGGCAAGATGCATTTCATTGGTCCCGATCAGTTGCACGGCTTTGCCCGGCGGCTCACCACCGATATCTATCCGGCGAGTTTTGCCTGGACGCCGGACTGGCGCGCCGGATTGGCACGAAAAGAGACGCCGCGGGGCATCGGGGATCCGGGCGTCGTACGGTGGAGCACCCAATTGTCCTATGACTCCGAAGTGCATGAACACGCCTTGAGCGCCATCAGGGAGTTTGGGCGTATGGATGCACCGGCCCCGTTCTTCCTCTGCGTGTCCTACACCCATCCCCATGACCCTTTTGCCATTACGCAGGAGTATTGGGACCGGTACCGCGAGGTGACCGTGCCGCCTCCGACCGTTCCCGGGCAAGACCCGGCTATGATCCACCCGTTCAATCGATGGATTCAGGCACGGCACGGGCTCAATCGGTTCCCTCCCTCGGAAGAGAGCATCCTCCTGGCGCGCCGGGCATACAGCGCGATGGTGAGCTATGTCGACGACTTGGTGGGTGGATTATTGGCCGAGCTGTCGAGATGGTCGTTGCTCGAACGTACCCTCGTCATCTTCACGAGTGACCATGGGGAGATGATGGGCGAGCATGGAATGTGGTATAAGCGTACGATCATGGAGGATGCCGTCAGGGTCCCGTTTATTTTGTCCTGGCCGGGTGTCTGGCATGGTGGACGGCGTCTCGATTCCACGGGGTCTTTGATCGATCTGTTTCCGACGCTGCTCGAGATCGCCGCGGTCCCGGAGGCCGAAGAGGCCGTCCATTCGGCCGATGGTACGAGTCTGACGGGTTTACTCTCGGGGTCATCGCCCGGCAAGGATGAGGCGGTCGTGGAGTACTGCGCGGAAGGCGTGCTGCATCCGGCAATTGCCATCCGTGCCGGCAGATACAAGTATGTTTTCGTGAAAGATAACCCCTGTCTCTTGTTTGACCTGGTAATGGACCCGCACGAGCGGGACAATTTGGCGGACCGTCGGGAAAGCCATGGCATCCAAGCGATGTTGCACAACAAAGTAGACCGCAAATGGATCGACGGGTCACTCGAGAAGTCGATCCTTCATAGCCAGCGGCAGCGACATTGGGTACGCGAGGCCATGCGAAGCTCGCGCATATCTTGGGATTACCAACCCTTTGTCGATGCCTCGAAACAGTATCGCCGGGATATCTGAACCGGTGCATGGTGCTTTGGCGCTGATATTTCGCGGATCTCCAGACATATAGGAAAGGACGGAGGCAAGATGTCATCTCCGCCGGGTTTCGCAGGGGTTTTCGCCCTACCGATCATGCCTTTTCTCGCTGACGGGGCCATCGATTGGGCGTCCTTCGACAATGAGATCGATTTTTGCCTGGCCGCCAAGGTTCATGGCCTCGGCATACCTCTGATGGCGGGCGAGTTCTACACGCTTTCGGACGCGGAGCGCTTCCAGGTGGCTGAGCGCACGGTACGCACCGTGAGGGGCCGCTGTCCCGTTATAATCGGTGTCTCTGGCGCCAGCGCGCCAATCGCGGCCCAATTTGCCCGGCACGCCCGCGAAATCGGAGCCGACGGCATCATCGCCCTGCCGCCCTATGTCGTTCCCGACACAGCACCAGGGGTCCTGGCGTATTTTCGGCTCCTGGCGGAATCAGCGGCGGGCATCCCGATCGTCTACCAGAATCCTTCACCGCCGTTGGGTCCGGTGCTCTCTTCAGAGTCGATTCTGAACCTCGCGCGGGAGATTAGGTCGATTGAATATGTCAAAGAAGAAGCCCTTCCCTCCGGTCCAAGGATCAGTTATCTCGTGGACAAGGGACGGGGCCTCATCAAGGGCGTGTTTGGCGGCATGGGGGGCAAGTTTATCCTGAGCGAGCTTGCCAGGGGTTCATGCGGCATCATGCCCGCCTGCCACGTACCCGATGTACTTGTGCAGGTCTATGAACGATTCAAGGACGGCAACGTGGAGGGTGCGCGGGGGATCTATCACGACCTCTTGCCGCTCCTGATGTTGGATGGCTCGGGCATGTGGCTGCAGAACGCCAAATACGTCTTGGTCAAGCGGGGAGTCATCAAAACCGATGTTATGCGCGTTCCGAGTGGCACACGCCTTGACACTGTGGATGTAGGCGAGCTTGAACATGCTTTGGCCAAGGTTCAACCCTGGTTTCGCGCTTAAGCGCGACACAATAACTGCCGGAGGTCATCGATATGGGTCTCGTTGAACAACGGCTCAAGGATCTGGGCTTTGCACTGCCACCGCTCCGTCCGTACGTCGCGGACTACGTACCGGCGAAAATGGTCGGGGACTTGGTCTTTTGTTCGGGCCACGGTCCCACCGCGAACGGCCAGCCGGTGTTCCGGGGGCGCGTCGGCCGCGAGATAACGCTGAAGCAGGCCGTCAAAGCCGCGGAACTGGCCACCCTCAACTGCCTGGCGACCATCAAAAGCCTCATCGAAGATCTCGATCGGGTGGCGGAAGTGGTGAAGGTTACTGGTTTCGTGAATTCAGCGGAGGACTTTTTCGTCCACTCCGACGTCCTCAATGGTTGCTCACGCTTGCTGGTGCAAGTTTTTGGCGAGGAAAGGGGAAAACACGCCCGTACAACGATTGGGACGAGCAATTTGGTGAACAATCTGCCGGTCATCATTGACATGATCGTTCAGGTACGACAAGGCTGACCGTCAAAACTGCCGGCCGGGAGGTGAACTGACAACCACAATAGAGGCGTGGAAAGGATCGTCTAAAGAAAATCAAGACAAGGAGGAGACAGTGGTGAAGAAGTCTTGTTTAGTCGGCGTCCTGGCCATCGCAGTAATACTCCTGAGTTCAATCGGGCCGATGGCGGCTCCGGTCACGATCGAAGTCTGGCATAAGTGGAATCCCGGTGAGCCCGTCGGCGAATGGCTCACAAAAGCGACGGCCGCATTCGAAAAGGCAAACCCCGATATCAAGGTCAACTTGCTAGGACAGGGACGTCAGCTTATTAACAAGGTCCGTCCCCGGTTCATTGAGGGCAATCCCCCGGATATAATCGAGACGTACTTCCCCAATGTTTATAAACTGTACAAAGAAGGTCTGCTTGCCGAACTCGACGGCTATATGAACACCAGAGCCGAAGGCAAGATCGTCGCCAAATGGAAGGATACGTTCATTCCCCAAGTATATACGGGACAGATGATCGGCGGCAAGATGTACATGGTGCCGATCTTCTACGATACCAGCAGTTTCTTCTATAACGTGAGCATCTTCAAGAAATACAAGATCAATGTGCCGAAGACATGGAACGATTTTTTGAAAGCCTGCGAGACACTCAAGAAGAACGGTGTGGAACCAATCGCGGTGGACGGTGGAAACTCCGCCTATAACGGCTGGTGGTTCGTTCAGACAAGCACAAGGCTCCTCGGGGCGGACTATGTGCGGGATACGGCCCTCAATAAACCCGGCACCAGTTGGACAAACCCCGGCTACCTGGATGCGGCCAAGAAGGTACAGTATGTTGCCCAGAATTACTTCATGAAAGGGTTCCAAGGGTCCGCCTTCCCGGCGGCGCAGATCGATTGGGCCACCTCAAAGACGGCCATGATGTTCAACGCCTCCTGGTTGCCCAACGAGATGCGCAATACCCTGCCGGCGGACTACCAAATGGGAGAGTTCCTCTTCCCGCAAATTCCCGGTGGTAAAGGCGATCAAACCGTTGTCGAGCTTTGGTCCAACGGTTATGCCATCCCGAAGGACGCCAAACACAAGGATGAAGCCGCACAGTACCTGAAGTTCATCACGAGCAGGGAAATGGCCGCGGACATGCTCAAGCACACCGACGTGCTGTCTAGTATCAAAGGAACCCCCGTACCCGTCCGTCTGAAAGACGTGCCGAGACTCATCGCGAATGCGAAGTCCACCACGGATCTAAGGTCGGGGATCACCACCATGGCCCCTGAATGGGAGATCCAGGTTTTCCAACCACTCAATGATAAACTGCTCTTTGGCACCATCACGCCCGAGGAGTTCATCGAGAAGCTGGACGCCGCGCACAAGCGTTTTTACGAGAAAAAGTAAGTGGTCCAGACCGGGACGTTGATACGCCAGATCCGGCCTGGTTATGGCCGGGCCGGGTCTGGCCGGTCGTTTACCCCAGAAAGGAGGAATATGGGTGAAAAGACGCGTTAGGTTAGCGATCCCATTCCTGCTCCCAGCCGTCCTCCTCTATGGCTTATTCTTCATCTATCCAGGACTTAAGGCGTTCTATGTCAGCCTGCATGAGTGGAGCGGTTTTACCGCAAACATGAAGTACGTTGGCGTGTCCAATTTCAAGGAATTGTTCTATGACGAGATTTTCCGCGGCGCGCTCAAGAACAATATCTTCCTGGTAATCATCGGTGGCATCCTGATAATAGTACTGGCGTTGTTTTTTGCCAACCTTATCAAGCAGAGTAGGCCTCGCACGGAAAAGCTCAAGACCACGGCCATCTTCATGCCGCATCTATTCAATACCGTCAGTGTGTCCATTTTATGGATCTTCATCTACAATCCGCGCTGGGGGTTGCTCAATGGTATCTTAGACGCCGTTGGACTCGGGGGTCTTGCCCGGCCCTGGCTCGGCGACCCGAAGACGATCATGTGGGCCATCCTCTTGCCGTTACTCTGGTGGAGCGTGGGATTCTACATGCTGATCCTGAAGGCGAGCATGGACAGAATCCCCTATACCTTTTTTGAGGCGGCGCAGATAGACGGGGCCAGCAAGTGGCAGATGTTCAGGCGCTTAACCCTGCCGCTAATCAGCGATGTGGTGCTCATCTGTGCCGTTTTATGGACGGTATCGGCCCTCAAGCAATTCGGATTGGTTTTTTCCATGACGGGTGGAGGGCCATCCAACGCATCACAGCTTATTGCGGTGTACCTTTTCGAAACCGCCTTCGAGGCGCCCGGCGGCCAAGGATCCATTCTCCGCATGGGCTACGCTACCGCGATGGCCGTCGTCTTGTTCTTCTTCGTGGTGGCCTTCTCCGTGATCCAACTGCTCCTGAGGCGGCGCGAGTCTTATGAGTATTGAGGTGGCGCAATGAGAAGGATCTTGAGACGCATCACCTGCATCAGCCCTTCCGCCACGGCGGGGAATTTCATTCTCTGGTCCTGGATCGGCATGACGGTTTTTTCAATGTTGTGGGTCGTCATGACTTCCCTCAAAACAAACGGCGAGTTCTTTCAGAGCGTCTGGGCCCTGCCGAAGGTCGCGCAGTTCGCCAACTATGTAAGGGCTTGGAGAGTGGTCAGGCTCCAGGATTATTTCTTCAACAGCGTGACGATCACAATCGCTACAACGATTTTAACCCTACTCGTATCGGCCATGGCCGCCTATGCGTTATCCAGATTCGCTTTCCGGGGGGGGCGCTTGCTTCTCCTGGTTTTCCTGGCCGGCATGGGGATTCCGCACCAATTGCTCCTGATACCGCTCTATTTCCTCTTGCAGGATCTGAAGCTGATCAATAGTCTCCCCGGTCTTGGCTTGGTCTATATCGCTACCTCCATTTCCTTTTCGATCTTTGTCCTGCACGGCTTTTTTGCCTCCTTGCCATCGGAGATAGAGGAGGCGGCGGAGATCGACGGCTGCAACGCCTGGGGCGTGTTCTGGAAAGTGGCGATACCCCTTGCCGCGCCGGGCATGCTGACGGTCGGGATCCTGAACGCTTTGGGCACCTGGAATGAGTATATGCTGGCGATGACCTTCATCAGGGACCGCAATCTCTATACGTTACCGGTCGGTCTTTATGGCATGCAGGTAACGATGCAGTACACCGCGGATTGGACGGCCTTGTTCGCCGGGTTCATCATCTCCATCATTCCGTCTTTGCTGATCTACGTGACGATGCAACGCTACATCACGGCTGGACTTACGATGGGCGCCCTCAAGGAATGAACCGGCGTAATCTCGGTTGATGTGAGGGAGAATAAAGATAAAAATGCGTTTAGCGGGAAAAGTGGCCGTGGTAACCGGCGGCGCGCAAGGCATTGGGCTGCATACAGCCGCTTTGTTTGCACGCGAGGGCGCCGTGGTCTATCTGGTTGACATCGATCGGGAAGCCGGGAGCGGTGCGGCGGAAGCGCTGCGGGACGAAGGCCTGGATGTCCGGTTCGTGCCGGCCGATGTCGCACGGGAAGAAGATCTAGCTGACCTTTACGCCAGGGTGGAAACAGACCACCAGGGCCTCGATGTTGTGGTTAACAACGCGGGCTTGGAAATAAGACGCGGTGTGCTTGACGCATCCTTGGCTGAATGGGAGAGATGCCTGGCGGTCAATCTCAAGGGCGTTTGGCTGGCCGCCAAGCTCGCCGTGCCCTTGATGCAAAAAAGGGGCGGCGGGTCGATCGTCAATATTTCCTCGATGCATGGGATCCAGACCTCGATCGGGAGTTTCCCTTACGCCACGACAAAATCCGCCGTAATCGGTCTTACCAGGAACATGGCGGTGGATTTCGGCCGGTATGGGATCAGAGCCAACGTCATCTGCCCCGGACTGGTCGAGACGAGGATGTCGGAGGCTTGGATCAGACATCTCAAGACCACCGGTAAATGGCAGGGACTTCTCGCGACGCATCCACTTGGCAGGCCCGGCGCGCCGGAAGAGATCGCCAGGGTGGCCTTGTTCTTCGCCTCTGGGGACGCCTCTTTCGTGACCGGGGCTTGCCTTTTCGCTGATGGCGGACATCATGCCGTGATTTGGAACTATGCCGAGGAAGATAAATAACAGGCTAAAAAGGAGTAAATCTGATGGGCACACTACGCGTAGGTTTGGCGAAGGTGGACCTCACCCCGCCGTTGCCTGTGCTCCTGGATGGTTACCCGCACAGGGATCCGGCCGTGGATATCAACGATCCCATCTACGCGAGGTCCGTGGTCTTGGACGATGGTAAAATCAAGGCTTGCCATGTTTGTCTTGACCTTTGCTTTGTCACCGCGGAACAGGTCAAGGAGATCAAGCGGGAAATCGAGCAAGAAACGGGGATCAAGGAAGCGAACGTTACAATCTCGGTCACGCACAACCATAGCGCGCCGCAAATCGCCGGTGGTTTCGGTCTGCATCATATCAAACGGAAGATTGAGGCCAGCCCCTTCAATCATGAGTACGCGGCGATGGTCAACAGGTTGGCGGCCGCCTCGTCTATCATGGCGCACGCCCGTCTGGCCCCTGCCAAAGTAGGATTCGGACGGGGCAGCCTGGAGGGGATCTCCGGCAACAGGCGGATCTACGTCAACGGCGAGATGCGCATGTATGGCATCAAGGGTGATTGGCATAGTTATGCCCCCGAAGCTTACCCCGACTATTCACCCCACCCGATCGACCCTGACGTCGGGGTGGTGCGATTCGATACGCTCGAAGGCGATCCCCTGGGAGTGGTCTTTAATTTCACCGCGCATGCGCTGGCGGCCGGTCCATCGAACAGGATAAGCGGCGACTACCCGGCAGCGGCTTGCCGAACCATTGAGCGTCTTTACCCGGGTATTACCCCGCTTTTTCTCCAGGGCGCCTGCGGCAATGTCCATCCAAGGCTCAATGGGCGGGAGCGTTCGTACGAAGAGGCGGCTCGCAAAGGCCGGATCCTCGCCTACGAAACGATGCAGACCTTTGAGACGTTGGATCTGAGCGAAGAAGCGGACATGCGGGTCGTCGCGAGACGAATCGAGCTTCCGTACCGGCAGCCCAAGCCCGACTTGGTGGTACTCAGGGAAAGTCTTGCGCGGTCGCGCGCGCAACTTGACGGCGCCGTGCCGGACAGCAAGGAATTCCATAAGGCGGCCATCACCCACATCAATGCGTACCGGGATTTGAAGCAATGGGAGTATGTCGAAGGTTCCGGACGGATGGGTGAGGAATCCCTCGTACAGGTGTGGGCCATCAACGATTGCGCCATCGTCTTCGTACCGGGTGAGGTCTTCGTCGAACTCGGGCTGGAGATCAAACAGCGGGCCCCGCAGAAGCTGGTGCTCGTCGCGGCGTATTCCCATGGACTCAGGCATTACATCCCGGTACGCAAGGCTTACGACGAAGGCGGTTATGAATCCACGTACGGGACCGTTTTTGCGCCGGAGGCTGGTGAAAGAATCGTCGCCGCCGCTCTCGATCTGCTCGATGAGGTGCGGCATCCGGAGTGACTACGATGGCGGAAGGATTTCGCGAAAGATATGGATTGCGGACAATTATCAACCTGGCCGGGCCGGCGACACCCATTGGCGCCGCCCCTGCAAGACCTGATGTGATCCAGGCTGCGGCGGAGGCGCTCGCCCTGAACGTGGAGATGGATGCACTCCAGCGCGTGGCGGGGCGGCTTATCGCGCAGGCAAGCGGGGCCGAATCAGGTTGCGTTACCGCTTGCGCCGCCGCCGGCATCGCGCTATGCATCGCGGCTGCTATGACCGGTGAGAACCCGGCCGACGTGGAGCAATTGCCCGACACCACCGGTCTGAAGGACAGGATCGTCATCCAAAAGGGGCATGCCATCAATGTGGGGGGGGTGTCCCTGACCCAACTGGTGAGGTTGACCGGCGCGCAGCCTATCGAGGTCGGCGGAGCCGCGACGGCCGGGATTCACCACTTGGAAACAGCCATCGACGGGAGGACCGCCGCGGTTGTCTACATAATCGCCCAGTCCACGCAACGGCCGGGCCTCATTCCGGTAGGCGTCGTCACGGAAGTCGCGCGGCGCAAAGGTATACCGGTCATCGTCGATGCGGCGGCCGAACTCGACCTTAAGCAATACATCGAGGCCGGCGCCGATCTCGTCATCTACAGCGCCCACAAGTTTTTGGGAGGGGCGACCGCCGGGATCGTCTGCGGCCGTGCCGAGCTGGTGCGTGCCGTCCGTGCGCAGGAGCACGGGATTGGCCGGACGATGAAGGTCGGCAAAGAAGGGATTGCCGGGGTCATCGCGGCCATGGAAGCCTACGCGCATGGAGAGTATGGCCACCTCAGAGAGCAGGTGAGGGCCAAAGCAGAGGAACTCTCCCGGACGCTGGCGGGGTTGACGGGAATAACGGCATGCGCCGAGTCTGACGAGGGATGTTACCCGTCCGAGCGGGTACATGTGCGCATCGATCCACGCGTAGTGAGATTATCGGCGACCGAATTGGCCGGAAAACTGGATGAAGGACCGTTATCGATCAAAATCCGTCAAAGTTTTGATCTTGCGGGGCAGGGACACCTCATTCTGGATCCAATCTTCTTCGAGCCCCGTGACGGGGCGTTTGTGCGGCATAGACTGGCCGAAATCCTTGCGGAGGGCATCCGATCGAACGTTCCCTGAGTCGCGTTCGCAGTGGTGGTTCCTCGCGTAAACGGTTGGGCGGCGAACCTGATTAGCCGTTATGCGGGTTCCGCCGACAACAAAATGGCAATTTGTGAGCAATAGCCGAGTTGGGGGGTAGTAGGTGTGGAAGCAATCCTCAGCCGCAGGAGCATACGAAAATACTCCCGCGCCGATGTTCCGGACGATCTGGTGCGTGAATTGCTGGCGGCCGCGATGAGCGCTCCTTCGGCCGGAAACGAGCAACCCTGGCATTTCGTTGTCATCAGAGATCGGCCGACGTTGGTAAAGATACCGGAAATACACCCATATGCCGGGATGATCCGCGAGGCGCCCGTGGCCATCCTTGTTTGCGGCGACCTCGAAACGACGAAGTTTGACGGCCAGTATTGGGTGCAAGATTGCGCGGCGGCGACGGAAAATCTGCTCATCGCGGTGCAGTCCAAAGGGCTTGGGGCGGTATGGCTGGGAGTTTTTCCACTTGCCGAGCGTGTGCAAGGTTTACAGGAGTTGCTCGGTATCCCGCAGCACGTTGTGCCTTTTGCTCTGGTTCCGGTCGGTTACCCGGCGGAACGGAAACCGCCGGCAAACCGCTATGATGAGGCAAGAGTCCACCAGAATCGTTGGTAAACATAAGTTGGTAGACGGGAGGAGTCGCCATCATGTCCATGGTTGATAAGAAGTTGGCGGAACTTGGGATCGAACTGCCGAAGAAACCCTTGACCGGGAAAGGAGTCGTTCCTGCTCGTCGGGAAGGAAACCTCGTCTTTCTATCCGGCCATGGCTGCGAAAAGGAGGATGGGCAATACATCCATACAGGGAAACTTGGCGCCGGACTTACGATCGAACAAGGCTACGAAGCGGCACGCCAGTGCGGCTTACAGCTCCTGGCAAGCCTGAAGAACTACCTCGGAGATCTCGATCGGGTAACCAGGATTATCAAGGTAACCGGATTTGTGAACAGCGCCCCCGATTTCTACAAGCAGCCCGCGGTCATGCACGGGTGTTCGGACCTGCTGGTGGATCTCTTCGGAGAACGGGGCCAGCATGCCCGATCGGCGATCGGTGTGGCGGCCTTGCCGAATAATATGGCGGTTGAGGTCGAGATGATCGTGGCGGTCAAGGATGAGTGAATGCGTTACTCATGCACGAAACCCTGCGGCTTTGTTTTCTGGGCCTTCGCCACGCGAAGGCCCATCTCGGGTACAATACGATTCCTTGCCGGGATTTCGAGAGTGGAAGCAAAACATGCAGGTACCGCCAGTACGTCGTGTGCCCGCGTGTCACGGGCAAACACATCCATATAGGCCTGGCGCTGAGCCGGGTCGACCTGCGTGGGCAAGCCGAAGAGTTCCACAACATGATGGCGTTCCTCATCGGCGATGTGAATAAACAAGGCGGCCGCTTCGGGCATCGGCGCGCGACGAGCGAAGGCGGTGTATTCGTTGATGGCCTCGAGTTCTCCGCGGATGGCGGACCGGATGTCAAACGCCAGATCCTCCGCGCTATGGGTGTTCTTTATCGACATCTGCGTTTGCCTTCCCAGCCCGGTTCCGTCCTCGCCGACAACTATGCCCAAACCCCGGCGTTTGTGGACGGGCGCGACGCTCACCCGGCCGCCGGGCCCAACGGAAAACCGGGGACCGGATAAAAGTCTGGCTGAAGGAGAAAAGCGGACTTGGGTTTGTGTTCATGGCGCATTATATGAAGTGACTCGCATCATCTCCCGGGGCCGCCACATGCAGCCTGGGGTGCGGCACTTGCGCAAAGATGGTTCTTCCCGCCTCATTTGGTGAGCTTCTTACAAAGGGAAGAAGGGTCACGGGTGGTCTTGGCTTGACAAGGCCGGCGCCCCGTGATAATATAGTTTCTGCCGATGGGGAAGTAGCTCAGTTGGCTAGAGTGCTACGTTGACATCGTAGAGGTCGGAGGTTCGATCCCTCTCTTCCCCACCATTTGCGCGCAAGAGCCGGTACGTCATGTGCCGGTTTTTTCTTTTGGGCGGCCTGCTCCTGGACAAAAAGGTGACCGCCTGGATTCGTGCCTTCCTTCCCACTGTATAGCCCCATTTGACCGCACATATAATAGGCGTGAGGAAGGAAGTGACACAATATGGAAGTCTTCTCCATAGGAACTGCTCAGCCAATGGCCTCTGTGCGGGCGGACCTTGAACACGAGATCGGCATCCTGCACCAGCAAGGCCTTGCCGTGCAGGTACTTGAGGAGAATCGGGGCGTGTTCTCCTTCGTCGACTGCCAATTCGACCAAGCCCAGAGCGGCGATGATGCTAATCAGGCGCGTATCCTCCGTTATTATCTCGCGAACGTCATCACGGACCTGATTCTCAATCCGCTGACCCGTGAAATGCTGGCCCGCATAATCAAGGGTAATTATAAGCTCTTCAACGAGGAAGAACATCGGACCATCCAAAATGAGGCCATGGCGATTCTAAACGCAAAGGGTACGGAAAACGGCGTGCCCTATCGCATATACCGGCGCAATCAAGTGCTGGCCAAAGTCCTCAGATATTTGGAGCAGCACAACCAAATGGTGCTGGAGGGGTTTCTCCGCTTTCAGCTAAAAGACTATTTTTCCGAGATGCGCGAGGCGATCGACCGGTCGGTCGATCAATTCATGCTCAAGCGGGAGTACCACGAGTTTATCCGATTGCTGCGCTACTTCGTGGAAATGCAGTCGCCCCGCATCGAGGAAGTCAACGTGAGGGTTAAGGGCGGGGGAATGTTCTCCTTGCTCGACGAGGACGGAGAGCCCATCGAGCATGAACAGTTGCGCAGCGTCCTGACCGACGCCGGCCCCGAGGAGATCGATTACGAGGATCTGCTGCTGTCCGCCCTCATCACGATCGCGCCCGCGCGGGTGATCCTGCACATTATGGAACCGCTGGAAGTGGTCGATACGATCCGACAAGTCTTCGGCGACCGGGTGATCGTATGTCCGGGGTGTCGGGTCTGCAAACCCCAATAGGTTGATCCCCGGCGCCGCATGTGCTATACTACGGACGGTAGGCGCCCGTAGCTCAGCTGGATAGAGTGACAGGCTTCGAACCTGGAGGTCGGGGGTTCGAATCCCTCCGGGCGCACCAGCGAATGAAACCCTCGCCATGGCGGGGGTTTTTTGATGAGAAAAGCCGGCAGGAGGGGAATGAATTTGACGAAGAGCGTCCCGGAGGCCGATTGGCTCCCGGCGCTGCGGCGCAAATACGGCCGCCGGGCCGAGGTGCGCGCCCAGAAACGGGCGGCCCTGGCGGGTCTCAACGCACAGGAAGAGTTGCTGCTCTTCCATTTCCCGCCGCCGGTCGAGCGCGCCCTGGTCGTGGGCTGCGGCGCGGGTCGCGAGCTTCTTAGCTTAGCCGCGCGGGGATGGCAGGTCACGGGGATCGATCTGGCGTCTCCACCCCTGCTGGCGGCGAGGAAGGCCCTGGCAAGGCAAGGGTTCTCGGCAGAGCTCGTACACTTGGCGACACCTTACCCGTGGCCGTTTGCCGACGGTTCGTTCGGGGCGGTCCTTCTCCTGGCGCAGGTTCTCGAACACCTTCCCGAGCGCGCGCAACGCTTGGCGGTATTGCGCGAAACGGCGCGGACGCTCCTGCCCGGCGGACTCGTCTACCTCGGTACACATGCGATTTCGGCCGCGGACCGGGATGAGTTGAGATGGCTTGCGCCCGATGCCGGGCGGCCGGAGACGATTCTGGCGCAGCGAATCTCCCGCGCGCGCAGTCCCGGCGCCTTGCCCATGCATCTATACGGCCGGGAGGAACTCTGCGCCGAGGTGGCGGAGTCCGGCTTGGCCGTGTTGAGCTGGCTCGTGCATGAGGAGCCGGGGGAAGGACATCCGGTCTGGCGCCGTTTTCTCTATCTGGCGGCATATAAACAACCATCGGCGGCCGTAAGTATACAGTTCACTATGGCCGGCCCTGAAGGAACTCGTCCGTGGCCGGGCGAATCATCCTCCGGACATAGGAACGGATAGGGGGAGTTTGCTTGGCTTTACGGTTGGCGACACGAGCGCGGGGTATCAGTCCGTCATCTACTCTGGCCATCGACGCCAAAGCCAAACAGATGCTGCGTGACGGCATAGACGTGGTCTCTTTCGGCGCCGGTGAGCCCGATTTCGATACGCCCGGCTTTATCAAAGAAGAAGCAATGGCGGCTTTACGCGCCGGCATGACCAAGTATGCTCCCGTCAGCGGCACGGTCGATCTCAAACAGGCCGTCTGCGATCGGTTGCGCGCGGACTACGGGCTCGAATATGAGCCGAAGCACGTCGTGATTTCCTGCGGCGCCAAACACGCGTTGTACAACGCCTTCCAGGTCCTGCTCGAACCGGGGGATGAAGTCATCCTACCCGTACCGTACTGGGTCAGCTACAGCGAACAGATCAAGCTGGCGGGCGGCGTGGTAGTGCCTGTTGCCACCACGGCCGCCAATGGCTTTCTCCTGCAGCCGGATGATTTCGCGGCGGCGATCGGGCCGCGCACCAGGGCGGTCGTGATCAACAGCCCGAACAACCCCACCGGGGCGGTCTACAGCCGCGAGATCCTGGGCGCGCTGGCGGAGATCGCCGTGCGCCGCGATCTGGTCATCGTCTCGGACGAGGTCTACGATCACCTGGTCTACGACGGCGTCAAGCCGACGAGCGTCCCCACCCTCGGACCGGAAGTGGCGGCGCGGACGATCCTGATCAACGGGCTTTCCAAGACCTACGCCATGACCGGCTGGCGCATCGGCTATGCCGCCGGCGACGAGGGTCTGATCAAGGCCATGGGCGACCTGCAGAGCCATAGCAGCAACGCCACCACGTTCTGTCAAGCAGCAAGCGTGGCGGCACTGCGCGGACCGCAGGGGGAAGTGGAAACGATGCGGGCCGAGTTCGCCAAGCGTCGCGATCTCATGGTGGAACTCGTGCGGAGCATCCCGGGGTTCAAATGCACGATGCCAAAAGGCGCCTTCTATGTCTTTGCCGACGTCGCCGCGCTCGTCGGACGGACCATCGGGGGAGAGAAAATCCGTGACGACGGCCATCTGGCGGCTTTGTTGCTCGAGAAGGCGCGGGTCGCGGTCGTGCCGGGTGACGGATTCGGCATGCCGAATTACATCCGCTTTTCCTATGCCACGAGCCGGGAGAGGATCGCGGAGGGTCTGAGCCGCATCACGGCCATGATCGGAGGGGCGTAATATAAGCCGCAATTCATTGAAGGGTCTGGGCATGGCCGCCTTGGCGGCCTTCTTTTTCGCGACGATGCCCGTGGCCGCCCGCCTCGTCTATAGGGGCGGAGCGGCGGATTCCTTCTCGCTCCTGGCGGTGAGGTTTGCGGGGGGCGCCCTGCTGCTCTGGTTCCTGCGGGACCGGCGTGAACCGTTATGGCCGGCCGGCGCGGAAATACCCTGGCTTGCCTTGGCCGTGGGGGGGCTCACCGCCACCTCGGCGGCCTACTTCCACGCCCTGCGCACCGTGCCCGCGGCCACGGCGGTCCTGCTCGTCTACACCTATCCCGCCTTCACGGCAATCGCCGCGCGCGCCTGGTTCCGCGAGCCGTTAGGCTTGAGGCGGGGCGCGGCCTTGACCGTGACCTTCATCGGCTGCGCCGCCCTGATCGGGTGGTCCCGCGCGGGCCTGCGCGGCGTCCCCCTCGCGGGGCTGCTGATCGCCGCCCTGAGCGGGCTGACTTATGCCGGTTTCGGCCTCGGCGGCCAGCAGGTCATGCGCGCCCGTTCCGCGGCCTGGGTCAACCGGTGGGCCGTGACCGGCGCCGCCCTTGTCTTTCTGAGCCTGCGCCCCCCCACGACCTGGGCGGCCGGAGGACGGCCGCTGCTCTATGGGGGTCTGTACTTGGCCGTCATCGCCACTTACCTTGCCAACACGCTTTACCTGGCCGCCGTCCGCCGGGTGGGCGCCACCCGCGCCGGGCTCTATTCCACCACGGAGCCCATCTTCACGGCCATCCTTGCCTGGCTGTTCCTCCGCGAAAGGCTTACCGGCGGCCAGATGGCCGGCGCCGCGCTGGTGCTGATCGGCGTGCTCTGGCTGGAAGGATTGACGGAGAACCGGGAACGGCAATGAGCGCGCTATTGGAGGAAAATTCGGGACATTTGTAGAACACTTGTGCTGAAAGCGCGGGTGGTTCGTGATGGGGCTGATTCTGCTCCTGGTCTCGCTCGTCGTCGGCTACTGCCTCGTCAAGACTTACCTGGGTCTCAAGGATCCGCTGCTGCTCTTCGTCGGGTCCGTCCTCGCCGGCATCCTCGTCTCCGCGCCCGTTCTCTACCTGCTAGACCTCCTGTTCGTCGCGGCCTTTCACCATTACACGTTGAGCAACGGGGTCTTCCTCGCCGCGGCGTCGATTCTTATCGCATGGTCGCTCAGGCGCCAAGGCCTTCTCCGGGAACTGCGGGACGAGGCGGCCGGATTACGGCGCGACAAGGCGGGGCTGGTGATGCTGCTTCTGGCCGCGCTCTTCTCGGCTTGGCTCTTCTACCAGGCCTTCAGGCCGCGGGGCGGCGACATCGTCGACCTCAATTGCTGGAGCGACCATCTCTATCACACCGCTTATATCCGTTCGGTGAGCATCGGGCGGAATATCCCCATCGAGCGGCCATATTTCGCCAATGAGGCGGTCAACTACCATTTTCTCTTTGATTATTTCTGCGGCAAGATCACGCAGATGGGCCTTCACTCCGTACATGCCTTGAATATCATGTCGATTCTGGGCATGACCGCGCTGCTCCTGCTGATCTTCGCGTGGGGGAGGTTCTACTTTCATAGCGCGGCCGCGGGAGTCTTGGGCGCGATCTTCCTGATCCTGCACAGTTCCCTGAGCGGGTTGGCCTGGCTGCAAGCGAACTTGCACGGTACGGATGTCCTGGCGCGGATCGTAGGTAAGACGGGCTGGCTGCAAGGTGCGCAGTTTGAGAACTGGGGCTTGTTCAACCTCGGCGTCTTTCAGGCGCAAAGGCACTTTCCTTTTGCCCTGGCCGTACTCCTGCTCGTTGTCTTGGTGGTATGGCAGGACCGCGAAGCGCCCGCGCCGGAGGGAAAAGAGGCCGGCCCGTGGGCCGGGCGCCTGTTCCTCGGTTTCATCATCGGCCTCCTGCCGTTCTGGCATATCGTGGTGGCGTTCATCGCCATCATCATCGTGGCATCCTTCGGGCTTACCGGCCTCAAGAAGAAGGGCTACCCAATCGGGATCCTGGCCAGCGTGCTGACCGCGCTCGCCATGGTTGTCCCGCAATATCTCCTCTTCCGGTCGGGCGGGACGGTTCTAACCGGTTATCCGAAGATATTCTTCGGCTATGGCGCCGAGCAACGCACGCTGGCGGCGATCGGCCATTATTACCTCAGGGTGCTCGGCGTGAAGCCGTTGGTGCTCGCGACGGCGCTCATGCTCATGCCGTGGAAACGTAGATTCGATCTGCTGATCTTGAGCATACCCTTTCTTCTCGGCAACATTCTGCAATTTGGACCGGTGCTCTACGATAACAACAAGCTGTTGCTCATCTCCCTCGTCTTCCTCAATTGCTACGCCGGTTATGCGGTGATCCTGCTCTATCGCGCGGCGCGCGAGCGGCTCGGACTGCTTGCCCTGGCCTGTCCGGTTCTCCTTTGCTTCATGCTGACCTTCGCGGGCGTGCTCGATCTATTCTCCACGGCGAATCAGCGCACCATGATCGTGGCGGACCGGAGTTCGCCCCTGGTGCAATGGGTCGCCGGGGAAACGGATCCGCGGGCGGTCTTTCTCACCAATCCCGAGATGCCGCATTATGATACCGCCATCACCTCGCTCCGCTTGGCCGGGCGCCGGTTTTACCTCTTGCTCAACAATAACGACCAGTCGGACAAGAAAGCGCGGTTTGAGATCGCGCAGACGATCTATACCTTCGCCGGGGATCCGGACTACATCAAAGCGCTGATCCGAAAAGAAAAGATCGATTACGTGGTGGTGGATGACTGGCTGCGTGAGAGCGCCAGCTTCCCCCTCAACGAGCAGGCCATCGCGGGGAACCTGAGACTGAGGTACCATTCCAAGGAGACGGATGTCTACTCGCTCTAGAAGCATTGCGAAGAAGCCATTTTCTCGCGGCGCGATGATTTGCTCTCTCCCCTTTATTTCCCATCTCCCGCACGCGCGGGAGCGGGGGATCAAGGGGAAGAGGGCCTGCATCGATCGACGATAATGAGGTTTTTCACATCTCCTCCAGAAGAGTGATGTCAAGCGCATCGGGGTCGGGGTCGGGGTCGGAATCGGAATCGAAATCGAAAGGTCACCGAGGTTTTTGAGATCGATTCCGCTCGCGATACCGATACCGACCCCGAAAATACGAACCGTTTGCCACAGTAAGGAGTGTATCCTCCATGTCGAACGTCATCATCATGGGCGCTGGTCCGGCGGGTCTGGCCGCGGGGTATGAACTCGCAAAGAACGGGACGCCGGCCGCCCTCTTCGAGGCGGAGAAACAGGTCGGCGGGATAAGCAAGACCATCGAGTACAAGGGTTACCGCTTTGACCTGGGCGGGCACAGGTTCTTCACCAAGTTTGACGAGGTCAATGAGCTGTGGCGGGAGGTCTTGGGGGACGATTTCAAGGAGACCCCCAGGCTGTCCCGGATCTACTACCGGAACAGGTTCTTCAATTATCCCCTCACCGCCGCCAATGCCTTGTTCGGTATGGGGTTTCTTGCCACCTGCGCCGTCATGGGCAGTTACATCAAGGCCAGGCTCTGGCCCGACCGGGAGGAAAAAACGTTCGAGCAATGGGTATCGAACCGGTTCGGCAAGCAACTGTACCGGATCTTTTTCAAGACGTACACGGAGAAAGTCTGGGGCATCCCATGCGCCCAGATCGAAGCCGAGTGGGCCGCGCAGCGCATCAAGGGCCTTTCGTTGAAGGAAGCCGTGGCCAATGCCCTGTTCAGGCCCAAGCACACGAAGATAAAGACTCTGATCGACCGGTTCAACTACCCCGTCCTCGGCCCGGGCATGATGTACGACGCAATGCGGGCAAGGATAGAAGCCTGGGGCGGCGAGGTGCTTCCGGGCGCAAGAATTACGAGGATCAACCATGACGGCCGGCGGATACTGGGCGTCGAGCACACCGTTCCCGGCGGCGGGACCGCCGGGCGCGACGGGGCGCAATTCATCTCCAGCATCCCCGTGACCGAACTGATCGAACTCTTGCATCCCGCCCCCGGCGAGGACGTGCGCCGGATGGCGAAAGAACTGAGATACAGGAGCATCGTCACCATCGACATCATCGTGGACCGGCGGGACGTCTTCCCCGATAATTGGATCTACATCCACTCCCCGGAGGTCAAGTTGGGCCGGATCCAAAACTTCAAGAACTGGAGCCTGGAGATGGTCCCCGACCCGGCCAAGACCTCGCTCGGCCTGGAGTATTTCTGCGACGAGGGCGATGCGTTCTGGAACACCCCCGACGACCAGCTCTTTACCCTGGCGGCGCGCGAGATCGAGGCCATAAGGATCTGCCGGGCGGCGGAGATCGAGGACTATACCGTGGTCAGGGTCCCGAAAGCGTATCCCGTCTATGTGCGGGGCTATAAAGAACGGCTGGACAAGATCGCCGGCTATCTAGCCCGGTTTGAGAATCTGCAGCTTATCGGGAGATATGGCTTATTCAAATACAATAACATGGACCACTCGATCATGACCGGCCTTTACGCGGCCAGGAACATCCTGCACGGGCGGAGGATCCATGACACCTGGAGCGTGAATACGGAGGAAGAGTACCATGAGGAGGACAGGAGGCAAGAAAGCCCGGTAAAGAAGCCGGGGTTGGTTGTAGGAGGATAGGTTCTGGTTAGAACTATGGATGCCTGCCATGCGCCAACGTTTTCAACGGACGCCAATTAACGGGGTACCCGAATAATGAACCCATCGGCTGCCAATAATACCAAAGGGTGATCCCGTTGCCGCTGGTAGAGACGATTAAGAATGCCTTTGCTTTCAAGGAACCGCAACCCGAACCAGGCTTTCTGCTGGCAGGGGACGAACCGGAAGAAGTCCGGGAGACAGTTCCCCCGCCGGAACAGTTTGCGGACGAATCCGTAATTATGCCGCCGGAACGGAAGTTGACCGGGGTCCTTGAGTCTGATGGCCGTTTGCTCGAAGCGGTTTTCGGCGGGGAAAAGAACCAGGCGTTAACCCGCCGGGATATTACCGTCGCCGGGAAAACCGCCGCGATCTTTTTTCTGGAAAAACTGGCCGGACTGGATACGGTCAGCCGCAATCTCATCGGACCCATCAGCCGGATGGAAAGATTATCGCTCGAAAACATCCGGGCTGGTCTTACCGCCAGGGAAGCATGGGTATCCGGCGATCTAAACGGGGGAATCAAACAGCTTCTGCGGGGGAGCAGCTTGGTCCTGCTTGAAGGGGAGACCCGCTTTCTCATCGTCCGGACCGGGGCCGCCCCCCACCGGGCCGTAGCCGAAGCCATACATGAACGGGTGGTCCGCGGCCCCCAGGAAGGCTTCACCGAAGACCTGGAGACCAATCTGGCTCTGGTCCAAAAACGGCTCCGGACCCACCGTTTTGCCTGTGAGTATCTGGAAGCCGGCTCATTGGGCCGGACCCGCCTAGCCATCCTGTCAGTCAACGGGATTACCAATCCGAGGCTTATCGCGGAGGTCAAACGCCGGATCCAAAGCCTGAAAATCGCCCACCTTTCCGATAGCGGCATGCTGGAACAGCTTATTGAAGACAAATGGTGGCATCCATATCCCCAGATCTTAGTCACCGAAAGGCCCGACCGGATTGCCGCCGGACTGGCCGAAGGCAAGGCCGCCGTACTGGTGGATGGCAGTTATCAAGCCTTGCTGATGCCCGCGACCCTGATCAGCCTGTTGCACGCGGCGGAAGATTACAACGTCAGGTGGCCCTACGGTCTTTTTATGCGCCTGGTCCGGATCTTGGCCGCATTTGTCATGGTCTTTCTGCCTTCGTTATATATCGTCGCCAATCTTTATCAGCCGGAACTGCTCCCCACCGATCTGCTCTTTAGCCTGGCGGCCATTAAGCAATATTCGCCGCTGCCGACCATTATCGAAGTGCTATTGATTGAGCTGGTTTTTGAGATTATGCGCGAAGCAGGGCACCGGGGGCCGCGCAGTGTGGTAACGCCGCTAATCATCGTGATCGGCGTGGTTTTGGGACTGGTCGCCGTTTTTACCCATCTGATCAATCCAGTGTTGTTGCTGGTAGTCTTGCTGACCGCCATCGCGGCGTTTGTAATGCCCGAGTTTTCGGTGGGGTTAAGTTTCCGGCTGACCCGTTATTCTTATACCCTGGCCGCTTTTACGTTCGGCTTGATCGGAATTGTAATCGCAGTCTTCATCCACCTGCATCTTTTGGTCAAACAGAAAAGCTTCGGTGTGCCCATGTTAGCCCCGATTGCTCCTTTCACCAAACGGAGCAAGGACATTATTCTGATGAGCCCGGTCTGGCTGCGGGAGAAACGCCCCGATTTCCTCGATCCCGGACAGATCCGGCGACAGCCGGAGGACAGCCGGGGCTGGTTAATAGAACAGTCCGCAGGTCCGGTGGCGCCGGAATTGTCTGAAGGAGGGAAGTCTGATGATTAGCGAAGGCCGTTTCGGCCTATTTGAGGCGGTTACTTTATTGCTCTGGCCCACGCTGGGGAAGATTTTTCTTTCCTATTCGTCCGGGATCATCCAGGAAAACCTGAGCGCCGCCTGGTTGGTGGTATTGTCCGGGTGTCTTTTGGGATTGATCTTTTATTTGCCGCTGGCCGCTTTACTAACCCGGTTTCCCGGCGAGGACCTGGTCGGAATCGCCGAGAGGGCCGCCGGGCCGGCGATCGGCAAGATGCTCTCCGGAATCCTGATCGCCTATTTCTTTCTCAGCACCGTTCTCTTGCTGCGGCAGATCGCGGAGACGATTATCGGCACCGCCCTGCCGCAGTTTCCGCTGCTGGCGGTGATCGTTCTCCTGGCAGCCGTCATGGCGCTTCCGGCGGGCTGGGGTCTGGAACCGACCGCCAGAGTGGCTGCGCTGGCGACCCCTTTCTTGCTCATCGGGGGGATTGGCCTCTTCTTGCTCCAGTATGGAAATATGAAACTCGATTATCTGGCCCCGTTTTGGGGGCCGGGGCTGCCGAAGATTGCCGCGAACAGCCTTGCCCGAAGCTCACTGGTGAGTGAGGTGGTTTTCTTAGGATTTCTGGCCCCCTTTCTGCCCCGGCAAAAAAAAGCGGCCGCCGGGTTTTATCTGATTATATTCGCGGCAATCTTACTGACCGGAGCGATGCTGATCGGTCAAATGATCTTTCCACCCGGCGTAGCGGCGGAACATAGCTTTCCCTTTTATGAGATCGCCCGTTCCGTATATTTCGGCCGCTTTTACCAGCGGGTGGAATTCATCTTCGTCTTGGTATGGCTGACGATAACCTTGTTATCCTTGAGCCTGCGGTTTTATTTCACCGCCACCGGTTTGGCCAAGGTTTTCAAGATGCCGTACTACCAGCCGTTAGTTGGAATCATGGCACTTACGGTACTTGCCGCCGCCTTGCTGTTGCATGATTATAATACCACGGTTTTTTGGGACAACCTGATTCAGGGTCATCTGGCCTGGATACCGGCCTTTCTTATTCCAGCCTTGATTTTTCTGATCGCGGCGGTGCGGGGAAAGCGTGGTGAGCAAACCAATGTCTAAGAAAACGCTAAAAATAACGCTCTTTATCTCAAGTTTGTTCATCATCAGCGGCTGCTGGGGCCAGCGGGAGATCGATGAAGCCGCTTATGTTCTGGCCATTGGCCTGGATCGTGCCGCTGGGAATAATATCCGCATCTCCGTCCTGGCCGGTACAGGAAGGCCAAATTTGCCGGTTGCCACCGAACAGGGGATGCAAACGTTGGCGGTGAACAAAGTCCGGACTTTCACCACTGAAGCTTCCGGCTTTTTTTCCGGTTTAAATTCAATCAATACCATTCTGGAACGCCAGATGGAACTGGGACATATTAAGACGATCGTCTTTGGCGAGGAGTTGGCCAAGACCGATCTCCAGCCCTATTTTGACCTCCTGACCCGCTGGCGGAAATTCCGGCGCACCTTATATCTGGCGGTGGCCCAGGGAGAAGCCCGCCGGGTCATTGAAAGCATAATTCCCCCCAATGAAGACAATCCCGCCAAGTTTTTGGAATTGATGTTCATCTCCCAGGGTCATGTGGGATTCACACCGCGCAACCAGATGTTATGGTTTTATAACGCCTTGAAGACGAAAGGGGAAGACCCGGTTGCCGCGCTGGTGGCTCCTCGTGCCAATAAATACCAATTGGGTAATATCAAAGCGGATCCGTTGCCTTCAAACAACCAATTCGCCGGCGCCACCGGCGATCCCGGCGAAGGGACGGCGGGAAATTCGCCGCTTTCCGGTGAAGGTTCATTACAGTTTTTAGGGACCGCTGTTTTTAGAAAGGGGATGATGGCCGGTAAGCTGAATGGCAATGAAACCATGGCTCTTTCCATGATCCGGGGAGAGTTAAGCCGGATCTTCCTTGTCATTCCCGATCGGTATCAGCCGGGTTCAATCCTGCAAATCGAGATTAGCCAGAAACAAAGGCCGGAAATACTTGTTAAAAAGAACGGCGCGAAGGTCGAGGCCGGAGTGCGCCTGGAACTGTCGGCGGATATCATCGGGATCGAAGCCGGGCAGAGTTATGAGCTGCCGGGCAATATGCAGCGGATCGAAAGGAGCGCCGAGGTATGGATCGAAGAGCAATGCCGGAGCGTCCTGAACAAAGCGCAAGCTTTGGGAACCGATATCTTTGGCTTCGGACATAAAGCCCGCTGGTTGGTTGCGGACTGGAATGAATGGCAGGCATGGGACTGGCGGGCGGCTTTCCGCCAGATGCCGGTTAAGCTTCAAGTGAGGGTTCACGCGCCCCGTACCGGCTTGATCATTCGTAAAAACGCCGTCCGGGAGGGGGACTAAGATTGCTGGGGACATGGGGATATATTATCTGGGGCCTTTTAAGCATTAAACTCGTTTTTTACGCCGCCTGGCTGTGGCGGCAGAACTTCCGCCTGGGGGTATTGGGGGTGGCGGCGGTGATGATCGCTGCGCTCGCGGTCTTAGTCCTCGGATCGTTCTATCCCGGCGGAATTCCGTGAGCTACGGCGGGGAGAACGATCGGCGCCCCGGATCGCGCCAATGCCCTCATCCCGATCTCGGCCCAGATTTTCACTACCCCTCGGCCACCTCGCGGTAGACCTCCAGCACCCGGCGGGCGATCCCATCCCAGCGGTACATGGCCGCGCGCGCCAAGCCTCGCGCGGCGTATTCCCGGGCGGTCGACGGCTCCGTTAGGAGACGTACAATCGCCCGGCCCATGGCGCCGGCATCCTCGGGCGGAACGAGAATGGCCGCTTGGCCCAGCACCTCCGGCATGGACGAGCTGTCGCTGGCCACCACCGGCGTGCCGCAGGCCATGGCCTCCAAGGGCGGCAGGCCGAAGCCCTCGTAGAGTGAAGGGTAGCAGAAGAGGTCCGCCGCGGTATAAAAGAGCGGGAGGTGGCGGCGCGGCACGAAGCCGGGAAAGATGACCTCGCGTTCAATACCTAGCGCCGCCGCGAGCTTTTTCAACCGTTCGATGTGGGGCCCGAGAGCGCCGGCCAGCACCAGGCGCTGCCGCTCCGGCAGGAGCCGCGCGATGCGCGCGTATGCCCAGATCAGTCCCCCTACGTTTTTTCTTGGATTGTAGCCTCCCACGTAGAGCAGGAAACGGTGCTTGAGGCCGTAACGGGCGGCTAGAAAACGCCTTGCCGCCCCCGGATCCCGCGGGCGGAAGACGGCCGCCGGTCCGGAGGGGATGACCGCCACCTTGGCCGGATCGGTGCCGAGGACCGTGCAGATGTCCTCCTTGGCCTTGGCCGAGACCGTGATCACCCGCCGAGCGGCGGAGACGGCGCCGGGGACCTCGCTCGTAAAACGCATCAGGTAGGAGGAGCGCACCACCTCCGGCATGAGATACGGAATTACATCATGCAGGGTCACGACCAGGGGGGTCTTTCCCCGCCGGGGCCAGCCGAGCCCGTTCTGCGTGAGATGCAAGACTTGCGCGCGGCGTGAGGCGAGCCAGTCGGGCAGGACGTCCTGTTCGAGCCTTTCGTCCTTGCCCAGGGACAGGTACGCAACCTTGTTGCGCAGGCAGAGAGACGGCTCGCCCGGGGTCCACGCCAGATACAGTTCCAGACGTGCCACGCGGTCGAGGGCCTTGAGCAGTTGGCTCGTGTAGCTGCCGATACCCGTCCCGTCCGCGTTCTGGACCGGCCGCGCGTCCAACGCCACCCTATGCAGGTTTGCACTCATAGTACCCGCCATGTCTGCAACCCGTGGCTGACGAAATCGAACGGCACGATGCGCCCCCCCGCCTCCTCGAGCGCGGCCGCGACCTTGTGCCTCCTGTCGAACGGGCAAAAAATCAAGAGATAGCCGCCGCCGCCGGCCCCCAGAATCTTGCCCCCGAAGGCGCCCTTGTTGCGGGCGATACCGTAGAGCCGGTCGATACGGTCGGTGGTGATGCCCCGCGCCAGCTTCCGCTTGGTCAGCCACGCCTCGTGCAGCAACTGCCCGAAATTCATGACCTTTCCGCCAAGGAGAGCGCGTTTCATGGCGATGGTAATCTCCTTTAGCTGGTCCAATGACGTATACGAGATGGCCTCGCGGCGATCGTAGGCCGCCACCTGGTCTTTCAGTATTTCGCCCTCGGGGTGCGTGCTGCCGGTAAAACATAAGAGAAGATTGCATTCCAACTCGTTCAGGGTGGCGGGACCCAGCCGGAGCGGGGTGACAAAGGTGCCGTCCCGCGTGAATTCGATGAAATTGAACCCGCCGAAAGCCGCCGCGAATTGGTCCTGCTTGCCGCCGATGATCCGCATGTCGTGGCGTTCGATCTCGTAGGCCAGTTCGGCCAGGGCCTGATCGCTGAGCAGCAGCCCCAACCACTGCCGAAAGAGGCCCAGGATCATCACGACCATCGCCGAGGAGGAGCCGAGCCCCGAGCCGGGTGGGGCGTCGCTCCGGAGCAGCAAAGAGAATCCTTCCGGGGGAATATTGAGGCGGTTGACGACCGCCTGGACCAGAGCCAGCGGCGTCTGGCGCGGCGGGCTGTCGTGGCGGTGGTACTTGACGATGGTGTCGTAGTCCAAGGATTGCAGCCGTATCTCCTGGCAGTTGTCGGGCTGCAGCGAGCCGTAAACGTAGTGGTTGATCGTCGTGCTCAGGACCACCCCGCCACGCTCGGAAAGGTAGGGCTCGATGTCGGTTCCTCCTCCGGCAAAGCTGATGCGCAGCGGCGCGCGACTCCTGACCAACAAAGGGCGTCTCTCCTTTACCCGGGATTCCGTGAGTATACTATGAGCACGTCTCCGGGTGGGTGCAGCACCTACCCCCGGCTTCCCGAATATACTAAGTTGCTTGGGACTTCGGCATGTCGGGCCGCATGCGGCCTGGGATCGGTCTCATGCCGGGAACGGAGGGTTAGGAATGGGGCACACTGCGCCAACCGCGGATAGGTTCCTGGATACCCTGCAGGACTATATGACCCTGCAGCAGGTGGCGAAGGAATTCGGGCTGCGCATGCGCGGATACCGCAAACAGGGCAATGCCTGTATCGTGGAGACCGACGAGGGCGCAAAGGAGGTGCGCCGGCTCCGGCATAGCCTGGCAGAATACCGTTTTGCCTGCGCGGCCACGGAATTCTTACGCGGTCAAGGTTTCTCCCGCCTGCCCCGGGCTACCTGGGCGCCGAGCGGCTGCCCCATCGTCAGCGTAAACGGGGCCAATTACACGATGCGCGAGTGGGTCCCCGGGACCCAAGTTGACCTCGACAATCTCTGTCAACTCACGCAAGCCGTCGAAATGCTGGCTTGGTTCCACCGTTGCAGCCAAGGGTTTAACACCGCGGAAACCCCGGCCGTGCGCGGCGATTGGGGATCCTTACCGAGACGGATGGCGGCACGCATCGAGGAATCCTATGGTCTGGAGGACAAGGCGCGTAACGGAGGCGAGGAGGACCGTTTCGCCCGCCATTTTCTCAAGGTGTTCGACAGCTTCGTGGGTGAGGCCGCCCATGCCTTGGAGGAACTCGAGGCCAGCCCCTATGAGCGCCTGGTCGCGCTCGAACGCGAGCGCGGCGGTCTCTGCCACCGGGACTACACCGCCAATAACCTTGTCCTCCGCGATGACGGCGCCCTTTATCTGGCGGACTTTGACGATATCACCATGGATACGAGACTCGAGGATCTGGGCAAGTTCATCGGACGCCATGGCGGATGGGAGCTGGAACGGACGCTTTTCATCCTCCAGGTATATCACGGGGTCAATCCCATCACCCGGTCGGATGTCATGGTGCTCCTGGCCTATCTGCGCTTTCCGTTCGATTTCTGGAGCCTCGCCGGCGCGCACTTCGCCGGCAAAGCCACGGATCGACACGCTTTGAAGAAACTGGCGGAAATGCTGCCCGTGAAGCTAAGGTTTCTGGACCAGTTGCGGCGAGCGGACCTCAGCTTTCTGGAAGGCGCCGGCTTTCTCTACAACCTCGGCTTCATCAACCTGCCCGAGGTGCCGGCGGGCAAAGCCTGGTCGGCCTCGGCCTGGTCGGGCGCGGACGGCCCCGTGGCCACGGAAGCCGATTGGCACTGGCAGACCACCGCCGTGGAACCGCTCGCCATACCGCCGCACGAACCCGTCCGGGAGACCGAACTCTACGGGACGGTCCTCGAAGAGACAGCGGGCGGGATGGGCATAATCTGGCCCGACACGACAGAAGGCGCCGTCCCTTCCTATCAATACGAACCAAATGCACTGGCGGACGCGGGGCGGCCAGGCGGGCCCGAATCGTTGGGCCTTGGCTTGGTCTCGCTTGCCTCGCCCGGGCCGAGCGGGGGAGAGTCCATGCCCGCTCCGAGCGGGGAGCCCATCGCGTCCGCGTCGACAACCGCCGTGGCGGAACCGGAGATCCAGGTGGAGGAAGCGGCGGCGGAGCCGGATGGGCAAGTGGAGGAAGCCGCGGCGGAGCCGGATGGGCAGGTGGAGGAAGCCGCGGCGGAACCTGATGTGTTGGCGGAGGAATCCCCGGCGGATCCGGAGGCGAGGGCTGGGAAAGCGCGGGCACCGGAATCCGCGGCGCTCTTGCCCCTTGCCGCGCCGGCCGGGGAGGTTTCCCAGGTGTTGTCCTGGCGCCCGTTTCCTCCCCCGCTCCGGGCGCGGGTACAGGGCGGTGGCGGCCGTGGATGACAGTTGGTACCGGGAGGCCTTGACCGCGTATGGCCTGGGATCCGAATGCCTGCTCAAGTCGGACCAGAACCGGGCCGAAATCCAGCTCGGCGGCATCAGGGGCTGCCTGTGGCGAAGCCCGGCGCCTCCCGAGGAACAGGAACTGCTTGTGCGGTGGGAGAACCGTCTCGGACGGCGCGGAATCACCGCCGTTCGCCTGCTGGCGCGGGGAGGCGCCGCCTGGATACGGATTGACGAGCGCAATCTGGCGCTATTGACGGCTTGGGTCGGGAACGATCTCGAGCGCTTGGTTTCCACCGAGGATCTGATCGTGGTCGCCCGTTTCCTCGGACGTTTTCGGCGTCTGTGTTCCGCCGAGGACCTGGCCGCGCCCTCACCCCAGGGTTTGAGCTGGGCGGAGAGCTGGGACGAACGGGCGCGTCGCCTGGGACTCTTCGAGCAATTGGCGTCGGAACGCCTGAACCCGACGCGATTTGATCTGATCTACCTCGAACAGGCTCGCTACTGCGGACACCAGGCCCAAAGGAGCGCGGCGGAACTGGCCCAGGCCGGCCGGGAATGCCAAGTGGGCGTGACGCTCGGCGAGGTGGATCGGCATCGGCTATACCGGAGCCAATCCAGGCTGGGTCTGAAGACGCTCCTGGGCATGGCGGCCGGGATTCCGATCCGGGACCTCTACCGGCTTCTAGCCCGGACCTTGCCCCGGCTCGACTGGTCCCAGGCCGCGGCAGCCGCGATTCTCCGCGGATACCACGAAGAGTGGCCCTTGCGCCGCGCTGAACTGGAACTCTTGCAGGCCGGGTTGCGCTTCCCGAACGACCTGTACCGCTTGGCGCACCACTACTTTCTCAATCGCAAGGCATGGCCGTTGCGGACTTTCCTCCGCAAACAAGCGGAGATCTGGGCGCGCGAACCGGCACGCAATCGGCTGGTGGATGAACTCCCGCTCCTCTTGCCTTGAGGAAGATCCTGGTGTAAAATGAGCTGCGGAGAGAGGTTGACCCAAAAGACTCGCGCTCCGGGAAGTGAGCCATTGGCAGCCAGGGGCATACTGGGCGGCACTTTTGACCCCATCCACACGGGGCATCTATGTTTGGCCGAGTCGGCGCGGGAGGTTTTCCAGCTCGAGCGGGTCATTTTCGTGCCCGCCGGGAATCCGCCGCATAAACCGGGGTTGGTGGCGGCGGCGGCCCAAGACCGTTTCCGGATGGTGGAGATCGCCACGGCCGACAACCCCAATTTTCTAGCGTCCCCCGTCGAGCTGGAGCGTCTTGGCCCCTCGTACACGATCGACACCGTGAACAGCCTGCGGACGGCGTATCCGGGACTGGAATGGTGCCTCATCATGGGCAGCGATACCTTGGCCGAGATCCAGACCTGGCGCGACTACCGGTCGCTCCTGCCGCTCGTGACAATCCTGGCGGCGGTGCGCCCGGGAGTGCCACTGGTCTTGCCGCCCGAACTCCAGCCTTGGGCGGAGCGCGTCAAGACTTTTTCCTCGCCGGCCCTTGACATCTCGGCGACCATGATCCGGCAGCGGTTGGGCCAGGGACTTTCCGTCCGGTATCTCATCCCCGCCGGCGTGGCAAGTTATATCGAGGAACGGGGGTTGTATAGGCAATAGGCAATAGCGGGGTTGTTCTCCTTCGGGGCGCACGGCCTGTGCGCCCTTTTTCCAAAGCGCCCGCCGCTGCATAGGTACGGGGTATAGGGCTCGGGAAACTGCGAAGAATAACATCCGTCAGGAAAAACGGTTGCGTCTCTGCTTTTGGTATCGTCTCCGCCCTGAGACTGACAGGTCCCGATCTGCCGGGTCTAGGCCCCTTCCGTGGCCTTCTGTCCGTTCCGGGAACCGAACCCAAGCGGCGCGGCCTACGGAAAGTGAGGTGAAATCCGTGACCAAGACGTTATATGTCGGCAATCTGCCCTGGTCGACCACGGAAGAGGACTTGGCGGCCTTTTTCAGCACCACTGGCGAGGTGAAAAGCACGCGCATCATCACCGATCGCGAGAGCGGGCGGTCGCGGGGTTTTGGTTTTGTCGAGGTCAACGACGAGGACGCGGAGCGAGTCATCACCGAGATGAACGGCAAGGACCTCGGCGGGCGCGAGATCCTCGTCAACGAGGCAAAACCAAGGCAGACGAAGTTCTAGCGGGTAACGACAGGAGGGAGGGGAGACCCTCCCTTTATTGTTCCTGAACCAAATTGCAGCAGGAAGGAACAGCCCCATGGCGAAGAGATGAGTTATGATAGGCGGTTCGGAGAGCAAAATCAGGGAAGAGGCGGCGCGGAGCCTGTCCCCGGAACGATGGCGGCACACCTTGGGCGTGGCCGCGACCGCGGAGGAACTGGCGTTGATCCATGGCGCCGATCCCGATCTAGCCAGAGTCGCCGGTCTACTGCATGATTATGCCCGCGAGATGGCGCCGGAGGAACTCCAGCGTCTGGCGACAGCCAAGGGGTTGGAGATCGACCCGATCGAAGCCCGCGAACCCTTGCTCTTGCATGGCAAGGTGGGCGCGATGCTGGCTTACGAACGTTTCGGCCTCGCGCATCCGGATCTACTGGCCGCCATCGCTCAGCACATCACCGGAGCCCCCGGCATGACACTCCTCGCGTCGGTGGTCTTTCTCGCCGACTTTATCGAACCCGGCCGCCGCGATGATGTTTGCGCGCACGCCCGGTCCGCGGCGCGATCCGATCTCAGACGGGCTTTGCTATTGGCGCTAGACGCCACGATGCACTACGTCATCACGCGCGGATACTTTCTCCATCCACGCAGTGTGGCCGCGCGCAACGAACTGCTGGACCCCGGGATGCAATAAGGACGGTGCGGCAATGGAGCAAACGGAGATCTTGAAGGTCGCGCTGGAGGCGGCCCTGGAAAAAAAGGCGTCCGACCCTGTCATCCTGAAGATTGCCCCGCTCAGTACGATCGCTGATTTTTTTCTGATCTGCAGCGGTCAGAGCACCGTGCAAGTGCGGACCATCCGCGACCACCTCCAGAAAGAGCTGGAATCGGCCGGCCTGACCATGCTCCGCAAGGAGGGCGCCCATGACGCGCGCTGGTTGTTGCTGGACTACGGCTGGTTCGTCGCGCACATCATGCTCCAGGGCGAACGCGATTTTTACCAGTTGGAACGCCTTTGGCATGACGCGGAAAGATTTGCGGAAGCGGGAAGCGAGGGGCGTGAGGACAGAGAACAGTCCAAAGTCTAGGAGCCGAAAGGCGGAAAGTCCATCGGTGCAAGCTCGGCCCGGAGAGGCGCGAAGAAACACCATTTATCCGCTCTCGGCGGCCAAAACTCCCGGTCCCTGCGCCACAGCGGTTTATCACCCCTCGCTAGTCCCCGGATGAAAGAAGGGTTTTTCACACCTCTGCTAGCTTCTCACTTCCAGCTTCTTGCCTGCGCATAGCGCAGGTCCGGAGCGGGCAAGTTAGATTTGCTAGAACCGCACCCAAAGCGGCTTGGGTGCCTGTCCTGAGGTGGTATGGTTGTTTCGGGTCCGACGCCGGCAGGCCCTGTTCTGTGCAGGCCTGCTGCTTTTTTTGACTTTTTTCGCATTCTGCGCGGTGACCGTCATCTCGGTACCCTCCGAACTGCACCTGCTTCCGGGTGAGGTCGGAAGACTGCAGGTGGGTTTTCCGCTCAGTTTGTGGGCTCCGGAAGAAAGCCGCGCCTTCCTTGCGGATTCGCTGGCCGAAGGATCCGAACTCGTCTTTCGGTCCGTCAGTACGGGCGATTTCGAGGTGGAATTGAGTCTGTTGGGTGCGATCCCGCTCCGAAAGGTCGCCGTAAAGATCGTTCCTGAACGCATGGTCGTACCCGGCGGGCATGCGATCGGCGTGCTCCTGGCGGCCGAGGGCGTGGTCGTGGTGGGGCACCGCGCGCTGCGCGGGCTGGACGGTAGACAACGCTACCCCGCCAAGGAAGCGGGGATCGAGGTCGGTGACATTATTCTGCGCGTCGACGGGATAGCCGTGCGCCGCGCGGAAGATCTGGCGAGTCTCGTGGGCGCGGCGTACCTGGAACGCCGGCCGGTGCGCGTGATGTTGAGGCGCTCGGGACACCTTATCGCCCGCCAAATGGAACCGGTCCTGTGCGATACCGCGCCGAACCGGGAGCAGCCCCGCGCCATGCTTGGACTATACGTCGAAGACCCGGCCGCGGGCGTTGGCACCCTCACTTTCTACGATCCGCGGACCGGTGGGTTCGCGGCCCTGGGACACAGGATCAGTGAACTTGGCGGTCAGCGCCGGGTCTGGCTGGAGGGCGGCAAGATCGTCGCCGCCCGCATCTCCGGTATCGAGCAGGGGCAAAGGGGCAGCCCGGGTGAGAAGATCGGCACTTTTTCCGGGCCGGAAGACATCATCGGGAACATCGATCTCAACTCCCGGTTTGGACTCTTCGGCAAACTGGCGTGTTCCTTGCCCGGTGAAAACGCCGTCCCGGTTGCCCTGGCCCACCAGGTGCATATCGGCCCCGCCACCATCCGCACGGTCATACAGGGAGACGACATCCAGGAGTTCAAGGTGGAGATCGTGCGTGTCTATCGCCAGCAGCAACCGCACGACAAGGGTCTCATAATCAAGGTGACGGACCCGGACTTGCTAAGCCTGACCGGCGGTATCGTCCAGGGGATGAGCGGGAGCCCGATCATCCAGGACGGCCGTCTGGTCGGCGCGGTCACGCATGTTTTCGTAAACGATCCGACGCGCGGCTATGGCGTCATCGCTGAATGGATGGTGCATGAGATGGATACGGTGACCGCATCCCAAGCCGCGTAGCGGGGTTGGGTAGACGAGGCCAAGATACCGGTTGCCTTCGCAAGACAGTCGCATCCTGACGGTTCCGCGGCAGGAATTGTCCCGCGCATCGCGAAGTAGATCGACAAACGTGGACACTTCAAGGAGCGACCTGGTGTATGGCGAGTCTCGTCAAGGTGGTGATCGCGGACGACAACGTCGAGTTCTGTCGATTGTTGGCCGATTACTTTCGTAATTGTCCGCGGTTGAAGGTCGTCGGGGTAGCCCACGAGGGGCTCCGGGCCATTAAGCTGATCAAGGAATCCCCGGTGGACGTGCTCCTATTGGACATGGTCATGCCAAATGTCGACGGTCTCGGCGTCCTCGAACGTCTGCGTCAATCCGAATTCCCCCATCGCCCCAAGGTTATCATCTTTACCGCCTTCGGCCAGGAGGAGATGACGCGCAAGGCGGTCAGTCTCGGGGCTGATTATTACATCGTCAAGCCGTTCGATCTGGATACCTTGACGCAACGTATCCTCGAAATCGCGGGCCAAACCGTACAGAAGTCCCTCCGCACCCCTTCCTCGGACAACGCGGAGCGGGAAGTAACGGAGATCATGCATAAACTCCGCATTCCCGCCAAGTTTAAGGGATATACCTATCTTCGCGAATCAATCCTGCTCACCGTGGGCGACTCCACCGTGATCACGGAGATCACAAAACAGCTCTATCCCAAGATCGCGGAAAAGTACAAGACTACGAGCGATCGCGTCGAACGGGCCATGCGCTTCGCGATCGAAGCCGCTTGGAGCAGAGGGGATATCGAATCCCTCCATCGCCTCTTTGGGTACGCCATTGACGAGCGCAAGGGCAAACCGACCAACGCCTCGTTCATCGCCAAGGTGGCCGACCAGGTCCGCCTGGAATTGCTGTCACGAAAGGTCTCCGGCAAGTCAGGGTAGAGGAGAAGATCTATTTGGGTATGGCCGAAATCCGCGGCATCGCCCGGGTCGACCCTCGCACCAAGAACCTGGTCAAACGTCTGAGACCATCCGAGATCGCCGTGATCGATCATCAAGATCTGGACCAGGTGGCCGCCGAGGGTCTGGTACGGGCCAGGGTCAAGGCGGTTGTGAATGCCAGTCCCTCGATCAGCGGCAAGTACCCCAACCTGGGTCCGCAGGTCTTGGTCAACGCCGGGGTCGTCTTGCTCGACAACGCCGGGCGTGCGATTATGCAGCAGATTAGGGAGGGCGCCGCGATCGAGATCAGAGGCGCCGCAGTTTGGCAGGACGGGCGGGAGATCGCCCGCGGCGCGCTCTTGGACCGCGATCGCGTGGCGGCGCTGATGCTCAAGACGCGGGAAAACCTCCGCGTCGAACTGGAGAAGTTCGTTCAGAACACCCTGGATTACGCCATCAAGGAAAAGGACCTCATTCTCGGGGGGGTGATACCTCCCGAAGTGAACGTGCCGATCGATGGGCGCCAGGTACTGGTCGTGGTCAGGGGGAGCAATTACCGCGAAGACCTGGCGACGCTGCGCTCATACATCACCGAGGTCAAACCGGTCCTGATCGGAGTGGACGGGGGCGCCGACGCGTTGCTGGAGGCCGGGTACCGGCCGGATCTCCTGATCGGCGACATGGACAGCGTCAGCGACGAAGCGTTGCGTTGCGGCGCCGAAGTCATTGTCCACGCTTATCCGGACGGCAGGGCGCCCGGCTTGGCCCGCATCAAGGCTTTGGGCGTGCCGTGCCGGCTTTTCCCGGCTCCCGGCACGAGCGAGGACATCGCGATGCTGCTTGCCTACGAGCGCGGCGCGGATCTCATCGTGGCCGTCGGCGCGCACTCGAACATGATCGACTTTCTCGAGAAGGGCCGCCGGGGCATGGCCAGTACGTTCTTGGTCCGCCTCAAGGTCGGTTCGATCCTGGTCGACGCCCGCGGCGTCAGCCGTCTGTACCACAGCCGGCTTCGCACGCGCTACCTCATTCTCCTCGTATCGGCGGCCTTCCTGCCCTTGTTGGCCTTGGCCTTTGTGGCGAAAACACCGCCGCCGATCCTGAAGATCATCTGGGTTAGACTAAAGATGTTCCTTGGTTTTTAGAATAAGCCCCCTTTTTTCCTTTAGCGCGGGGCCTTGATCTTTCAAGGCCCCATTAATCAAGACCCCGCGAGGCGCGGAAGGGGGCGGGAGGGTTCGTGTTGATCATCGATTTTCGGTACCATCTTGCCTCGTTGATCGCGGTCTTTCTCGCCTTGGGGATCGGCATCTTGATCGGCGGGGCGGTTCTGGGCAATGCGGCTCTGCAGAAGGAACTGAATCAGATCGAGGAAAATCTGGCCAAGCTTCGCACCGATCAAAGGGTGCTCGAAGCGGAGATCGCCAAACGTGAAGCGGAGCTCAAGATCCTGAACCAATTCGGTGCCACCTCCCTGCCGGTCTTGGTGCGCAATAAGCTGCTTGGCAAACGCATCGCGCTGATCCGGACCAACCCAAGCGTGGACGCGCGCCTCGCGCGGGATCTGACGCGCGTTTTTCAGATCGCCGGCGCCAAGGTCACCTCGACCTCAACCATCCTGCGCAACCCGGCCGACTTGACCCTGGAGAAGCTTCAAGAGCTCAAGAAGCGTCTCGATCTCGACGGGGAGGATAACACGGCAATCGCCAGGGGGTTATTGCGTTTCATCGCCGACCGCATCGCGAACGGCCCCATGTTCGGCGCGGCTTCGCATGACGATATCCTGTCCACCTTGGTCGCATCCCGCCTGATCGAGACCAGCGGCGACTATGGCGGCATGGTGGATGCGGTGATCCTGATCGGAGGCAGTCCCGACGCCAACGTGGATCTCAGTCAACAGGTGGATCGGGTTTTGATCGAGACGGTGTCCGGCGCCAAGGGCCTGCTGGTCGCCGCGGTGGAAACGAGTACCGCCGCCCGGAGCTACCTGGGCGAATACCTGCAGCATCCCATCATTGTGGTGGACAACGTGGAGACCGTGCCCGGCCAGGCGGCGCTGATCCTGGCTTTGGTCAGGGGCAAGAAGGGGCACTACGGCATCAAGGACGCGCACCAGTTGATGCCGGAAGCGGTATAAAGGAGTGGTAAGCCTGGGCTTTCTCCAGTATATACTGCTGCTGGCCGTGGCCTACTCGGGCGCGGCGCTCGGCCTGCCCATGTTCATGCGCTTTCTCCGCGAGGCCGGCCCCCGGCGCACCAACTATGCCGGGCAGGAAATCCCCCTGGGCGCGGGCCTGTACTTCGTAATCCTCCTGCCGCCGCTGCTGGCGTTGGCAATCCTGGCCGGCGTGCCCGCCATGCCGGCGCGGCTCTGCCTCGTCTTCGCCTTTGCCGCCGTCGGCTTTGGGTTGGCCGGGTTCATCGACGACGCGCTCGGCTCCGCCCATGATAAGGGCTTTCGTGGCCATTTCAAGGCGCTACTCAAGGAGGGCCGTCTGACGAGCGGAGCGCTCAAAGCCCTCTTCGGGGGGGCGGTGGCGCTCTTGACCTGCCTGCAACTGGCGGCGGTCTATCCAAAGGTTTTCGGCTCCTGGTACCAGATCCTGCTGAATACCATGCTCTTGGCCTCCGCCGCCAATCTGATCAACCTCTTTGACTTGCGTCCCGGGCGGGCGGGTAAGGTTTTCCTCCTCGGCCTGGCCTTGAGCGCCGCTTTTGCCGTCAAGATCGACCTCTACGGCGGCCCCGTCCTCCTGGCGGCCCTGATCTTCATCCCCGTTTTTCGGCAGGATCTGCGCGCCCGTTTGATGTTGGGCGATACGGGCGCCAATTACCTCGGGGCTGTGCTCGGCATGGCCATGGTCTTCTGGCTCACGTGGCACGCCAAGGCCGTCGCCGTCGTCCTGTTCCTGGCCTTGCAGCTTGCCTCCGAACGGTTTTCCTTTACGGCGCTGATCGAACGGGTCAGTCTCCTGCGCATCCTGGACCGATGGGGGCGGCGTTCGGAACGATGAGATTCGGCGTGCACGTTTCCATCGGGGACGGCTTTCTCAAAGCCGTGCAAAAGGCGGAGCACCTCGGGTGCGAGACTTTCCAGATCTTTGCCGGCAACCCGCGCGGGTGGGCGCGTAAACCGCTCGACGCCGCGGAAGCCGAGCGGTTCAAGGCGGCCCGCTTGGCAAGCGGCCTTGGGCCGGTCGTGGTGCATCTCTCCTATCTGCCAAACCTGGCCAACCTGGACGACCAACTCTTCGAACGGTCGGTCCTGGCCATGGGCGAGGACTTTGCCCGCGCCAACCTGCTCGGGGCGGACTACTTCGTCGTGCACCCCGGCTCCTGCGCACCGGAAGCCAAGGCGGAGGGGATGCGGCGGGTCATGCGGGGTGTCGAGGCGGTGCTGGCACAGGTGGCCGGCCCCACCAGGCTTCTCCTGGAAAACCAAGGCAGCCGCAAGCGCGACCTTGGCGCCGACCTGTCGGAACTGGCCTCCATGGCCGCCGGCTTGGACCGGGACCGGGTGGGCATCTGCCTCGATACCTGCCATGCCTTTGTGGCCGGGTACGATCTCCGCACCGAGGCCGGCTGGCGGGAAGCGCTCGCCATGATCGCCGGCGGCGCCGGGCTTGATAGACTCGGACTCATCCACGGCAACGACAGCCGGGGCGATCTCGGTTCGGGCCTCGACCGCCATGAGCATATCGGGGCCGGCTACCTGGGCGCGCCGGCTTTTGCCGCCATGGGCGGTATAGACGACCTCGCCGATCGGGCAGTAATTCTCGAGACCCCCCAGGAGAGTCCGGCGGACGATCTGCGCAACCTGGCCGCGATCCGCGCCCTCGCGGGCGGCAAAGCGTGAGCATCGCGGACGGCAGGGAAGCCGATCGTGAAGCCTGGGCGGTATTCGGACCGGACGGAAAGCTGGCCCGGGTCATGCCGGGTTTCGAGTACCGGCCGCAGCAGGTGGAGATGGCCGCCTGCGTCTGGCGGGCCTTTGCCGGCGGCCGGACGGCGCTGATCGAAGCCGGTACGGGCACGGGGAAATCATTGGCCTATCTCTATCCCGGGCTCGTCCATGCCCGGCGCGCCGGGCAGCCGCTGGTCGTTTCCACCGCCACCATCAACCTCCAGGAGCAACTCCTCAAGAAGGACCTGCCCACGTTGGGCCTGCTCGGCGACCCACCAAAGACGGTGCTTCTCGTCGGGCGCCGGAACTACCTCTGCCGCCGCCGTTTGGAGCTGGCCCTGACACGCGGCGTCCGGGAGATCGAGGACGAACTCGCCACAGCCCTGAGCCGGGCGGCCCGGACCGGGCTCGGCGAGCGCAACCGGTTGGGCTTTACCGTGCCCGATGACGCCTGGGCGCTAGTCTCCTCGGAAGCCGAGTACTGCCTGCGTCAACGCTGTCCCTGGGCGTCCGGCTGTTATTGGCAGGCGGCCAAGCGCGCGGCGGCCGAAGCCGAGATCCTCCTGGTCAACCACCATCTGCTCCTGGCCGACGTGTCCATCCGGCGCGCCCGCGGCTGGGAGGCGGACTACGCCGTCCTGCCCGCCTATACGCGGGTGGTCTTTGACGAAGCGCATCATCTGGAGGACATCGCGACCGAGTATTTCAGCACCCGCTTGAGCAGTCTGGGTTTGGCCCGCCTCTTGGACCGCCTGGCGCGGCAGGATGGCCCCTCCGTTCTGTCCGTGGTCGGCTCGGGCCTCTTGCCCGCGGGCGTATCGCCAACCCCCGAACGGATGCAGGATACCCGCCAACTGGCTTTGGACGCGCTCGGACAGGCAAACCGTCTGCGGTTCAAGGCGGAAGAGTTTTTCGCGGTCCTGGTGCGCCTAACGCGGGAACAAGGCCGGCAAGAAAGCGGGTCCTGGCAGCGCCGCTACCAGGAGGATCTGCGTGCCATCGCCCCGGAACTCGGACCCTTGGCCGAGGACCTGGGGGTGCTCCTGGGAGGACTCGCAAAGGCCCTGGACAAGCTCCTTGAACTCTGGGAGGGTCCTAACGCGGAGGCGCCCGCGTCCGAGGAGGGCTTGGCCATGCGCGCCGCCAAGCTCAACCTGCTGGACCTGGCGGCCGGGCTGGAGCCGATTCTGGGCGGCGGCAGCCGCGCCCATGTCTATTGGCTGGAATGCGCCCGCTACCGGGGCGTGGACGAGGTGGAGGCGATCATGGCCCCGCTCCTGGTGGGACCCGACTTTCATGCCGCGCTCCTCAGCAACCTGGACGGCGCGATCTTCTCCTCCGCCACGCTGACGGCCGGTGGGGAGTTCGCCTTTTTTCGCGAACGTCTGGGCCTGGACCTGGTGCACCCGGGCGAGCGGATCGAGATCCAGCTGGACGCGCCCTTTGACTACCGGCGCCAGGTGCTGCTGGCCGCCCCCACGGACATACCCGAGCCGGACGCGCCGGATTTCCCGGATCGGGCCGCCCTCTTCTTGGCCGAGTTGCTGCGGGCCGCGCAAGGGCGGACCTTGATCCTTTTCACCTCCTTCGGCGCCCTGGATCGGACCTGCGAGCGCCTCCAGCCTCTGCTGTCTTCCAATCTGCGTTTGCTCCGCCAGGGCGAGCGCCCCCGGGCCGATCTCCTCGCCGAGTTCCAGCGGGACGACGGCGCCGTCCTCTGCGGCACGGACAGTTTCTGGGAGGGAGTGGACGTGCCGGGCCTGGCCCTCTCCTGCGTGGTCCTGATGCGCCTGCCGTTTCGCGTCCCGACCGAGCCCATCGCCGAAGCCCGCACGGAACAGATCGCGCGCGAGGGCGGGAGCCCCTTCCAACGTTACTCTCTGCCGCAGGCCGTCATCAAGCTGAAGCAGGGCTTCGGCCGCCTGGTGCGGCGGGGCGACGACACCGGCGCCGTGGTGGTCCTGGACCGGCGGCTCTTGACCAAGCCGTACGGACAGGTCTTCCGCCAGGCCCTGCCGCGGTGCACGGAGTGTTTCGGGCCGGCCGAGACGGTGCTGAGGGCGGTGGGGGAGTGGTTGGGGAAAGGGACGGGGGAGGGTCGCGCGTCACGAGTCGCGAGTCACGAGTCATAAGAGTCGTTTTTTAGGGGCGCGGTTATCGTGCCCGAACAGGGTACCGGCATAAAACGCAATGGATGTTTCCGGGGCAAATGGCGGATTGAAGAACAAGCGGATCTTCTGCCCTGCGGCCGGCCATGAATGGCCTCCCCGATATGGATCTTCGCGCCACGCCATGAATGGCGGGCGCGTTGTGGAATGAAATATTGTGGGTAGGGAGGTTTATCCCTATGCCCGATGTACCGCGCTACACTCCAACCACGGCCCACCGGCTCTTCTATCACTTTGTCTTCCGGACCAAATGCAGCCGGCCGGTCCTGTGCGGCCCGGTCAAGGATAGACTGCAGGAGATGATCCTCAACATCTGCATCAAGCACGGATACCGGCTGATCCATTGCAAGATCATGCCCTACCACGCACATTTGCTGCTCCGCCTTCGCCCGAGGGATTATCTGCCGACCGTGGCGCAGATGCTCAAGGGCCGTAGCGCGCATGACTTGATGCGGGAGTTCCCCGAGATCGGAGATGTCTTCCCGCCTACTGGGGAACGAAATTTATGGTCCAAAGGATACTGGGTCAGCACCGCCGGCATGGTCAAAGTTGACCGTGTGCGTCGCTATGTCCGCGGTCAGCGTAAGCACCACCTAAGAAAGTAGCCCATCAGTCTAGCATTAGAAAGTCCGCCCATCTGTCTTAGCATTTACCATAACGCCGGCCATTCATGGCCAGGCGCGTCCGACCCCATCCCGATGAGGGCACTTGTGCCCGTACGACTACGCCAACCGGCTCGCCTCCGTCAGCCGGAACGGCACGACACTCAAGACCTACACCTACGACTTCTCCGGCCTGCGGCTGACCGCGACCGAGGGCGGGGTCACGACGGAGTACGTCTACGATCTCGGCGGGAACATCATCGCGGAGGCGTCGACGAATATACTGACGGACAATCAGACACACGTCGAGGGTGATACTTCGGGATTTTCACCCTATTTCGCCGGGGTGTTGAGCAAGACCACCACCAAGGCTTACCAGGGGCAGTCCAGTTTACAGGTCGTGTCAGATGCCATTAATGAAGGCTTCCATTCCCTGAACGCGGCGGCCCTGCCGGCCGGCACGGTCGTCACCGGGCGCGCGCGGCTTTGGGTGCCGGCGGGTAAGCAGGTCCGGTTCGGCATACGCGGCAAGACTCCCGGCGGGCTGAATAGGGAACCCGCTTCGATAACCGTCGCGGGCAACGACGACTGGCAGTTC
>JBLNCE010000086.1:0-2870 GCA_050260415.1 Bacteroidota bacterium
TACGGAGATCTCCGCTTCGGACGGCGAAAGGGCGGATGCCCCGATTTGTTATGGTAACAGATATGGGAGACGATGTCAAACAGAGTAACGGTTGGGATGAGAAAATTCCGCCGCGGTTCGATACGGCGGCGGGCTTCCCATTCTCCGTTATTTCTGTATCCGTTCGCATTCCCACAAGCGCTTTAGGTGGCAGACACCAAATACCAGCACGAAGAAGCCGAGCATGAGATATCCGAGGAAGATCGACCATCGTTCGGCGACCCAGCCGAAGAGCATCCCCACCGCCGCGCTGGCCAAGCGGAGGGCCAGGGACTGGCATGATTCGATGGTAGCCCGGTGCGCGGAATCGACATGAACATGCAAAAACCCCGTGACCAGCGGCTCGGCTGTGGCTGCCGGCAGGTAGGCAAGGAGGAGGAAGAAAAAGCCCCCGCACGAACGAAGCCAGCCCGCCAAAATCAGGGCTACCCCGAAGAGCAGCGGCAAGACGGCGAGGATCCGGCCGTCGGTGAAGCGTGCCTTGAGCCAATGGGCAAAAGATCCCGCCAAGCCGTAGGCCAGGCAGCTTGCGGTGAGAAATGGACCGAACCAGACAACGGGGATATTGATCCGCATCAGGAAAACCTGCCAGAACTCGTCGAGATAAACCTGCACAGCGCCCACAACGATCCTGAGGAGCAGGACGGGCCAGAGGTCGCCTTGGCGACGGAGAAAAAGAACCGCGGCGGGGATATGGCGCCAATAGCCCGCCAGTGTTTCGCTCGGCCCCCGTGCAGGCTCCCGCAGGGTGAGCGCCACTCCCAATGCCCCTAGGAAGCTGAGGAGCGAAAGGCGATAAGTAGCGCTCAAGCCGTAACGCGCGGCAATAGCTCCACCGGCAAGAGCGCCGATGATAAGAGCGGTACGGTCGGCGAGGATGATGCGGCCCAGGACAGTTTCGAACTCTGCCGTTTGTTCCGCGGTGGCAAGGGAGTCGTAGAGCAGAGCGTTGAAAGTACCGCTGGCCAGCACTTGGCCCAATCCGACCAGGGCAATTGCCAGGGCGAAGGCCGGGAATCCCCGGGAGAAGGTGATGATCACCAGCTCGCCCAGCATGCAGGCGGCGCTCGCGACCAGCAGCCATTTGCGGCTCCATGCGTCAGCCAAGGCGCCGGTTGGTACATCCAGGACCACCACCACTGCCGCATAGATGATCTCCAGGTGGACAGTCTGGCTGATGGAGATGCCCCGGTCGAGCCAGTAAAGGCGCTCAATGACATAGGCGAAGACCAGGTGGTGGAGGAACCGGTAGAGTATGAGCTTCCAGGTGTTCGCCGCGATATCACGCATCCGTCTTCTCCTTTCTTCTGCGGGATCGCGATGCAAGGAGAAAGGCGGCGGACGGGCGTGGGCAACACAACAAGCCGTCGAGGTATAACCCCCACGGCCGGGCGAACGGCAAAGGCTATGGGCGTTGGGTCAAAGTCAAGTGAAACCGGGCATGCGGAGGCCTCCTGTTGGTTCAGTATTGCTTACTCTCACCCCTGACAGGGATCAGTTTGTCATAACGGGATTGGGCGGTAGGAGTTCCAAGTAACGCTGTTTCGGGATCGTCATAGTCACCAGGGCGGGGCGGCCGGTGGATCCGCGGTTATAGGCTCTCCACCAGCAGAATCCCCGGCAGCACCAACGAGAGGCCGAGAGCTGAGCCCAGCCCGAAACTCTCGCCCAGGACCGCCCAGGACAGCAGGGCGCCCGCCACGGGCATGAGGCCGCAGAACATCCCGGCAGTGCCGGCGGGCACTTTTTTGGCGCCCGCGATGAAGAGGATGTACGCCAATGCCGTGACGATCAGGCCGTAATAGGCGGTATAAAGCAGATCGGAAGGGGCCAAGCTTCCGAAGTCGAACCGGACGGCTTCATACACGGCTCCCGGCAGGAAGAGCAGAAGCCCGATGAGGCTGATCAAGGCGGTGGCCGTCACGGGCGGCACATTCTGCGGCACCTTCTTTTGCAGCACGGTGAAGAGCGCCTCGCCCGTCACGGCGCCCAGGATCAGGAAGACGGCGCCGGGGTGCCGCCCGCCGTTAGCCGCGGCTCCGGGCAGATTCAGGCAGCAGAGGCCGGCCACGGCCAGGGCGATGCCGGTTGCCTTGCGCCAGGTCAGGCTCTCTCCCAGGATGAACAGGGCGAGCAGTGCCGTTATGGCCGGCAGGGTGCTGACCATGACCCCCGCTTCCAGGGCGGAGGCTATTCGCAAACCATAAAAGAGCGCCACCCGGAAGAGGAAGAGGCCGGTAAGGGCCTGCAACCCCAAGAAAACCAACGCGCGGCTGGGTAGCTTGGGGAACCCCTTGCCACGCTTGAGGGAAAGAGGAAGAAGGAATGCCACGGCCACGGCCAAACTGCAGGCGCAGGAGAGAAAGACCGGTAGGCGGCAGGCTATAATCTTCGCCACCACCACCGAACTGCCCGCGATGCCCATGGCGCCCGCCAGGCAGAGATAGGCGGGGAGTTTCACCGCGATGTTCTTCATGGCGCTATTACCACTGCCAGCGATTCGCGGCTTGATTTGGGCGCGAAGAGATGCACGAGGTCCTCGATTTCTTCCAGGTGCCGGCGGATCGCGTCCACCTCGACCCCAGGCGGGGCGTAGACGAAGAAGAGGGCGTCCCGCGTGTCCTCCTTGAGCCTGGTGCGATGATCTGGCCCGCCCAGGATGCTGGAGATGACGCCTTGTTTGTCGCGGAGCAAGAGATCGCCCGGCACAGTGCGGCGCCCGGATCCGCCCAAACCGGTATACTCTTCCGCCCCTTCGGCCACGGCCAGGCGCAGGGGCGGATCCAGCGCGGCCGGATCGTGTCCGGCCGTGAGCAACTGGTGCCGGAGTT
>JBLNCE010000087.1:0-24644 GCA_050260415.1 Bacteroidota bacterium
TGGCCATTTTAGTTGGCAAGGTGCTCGGCGCCAAACTGCCGGAACGAGTTGTCAAAATCGCCGCCGCCATCATCTTCTTCGGTTTCGGGATCTTGAGTATGATCCAAGGCGTTACAGGCCAATAGGAGGGCAGCGGTTGCCTCATGTAGGCGGCTACTGCTTTTGTTGTTTGGCCTACCTGCTCATCACATTGTCGTATAATGCGGTTCCTGCCCGGCCGTACCATGCAACGTTCCAGCCGCCACGCTCATATTTCCCAGCGGAATGCCTGCTTGTCGCAGCGAAGCCGCCAAGCCCGTGGGGTCATCCAGTTTTGCCGGCGTAAACCAGTCAAAGTCCACCGAGCGCCGGTGGCCGAGATGCAAGGCGACCGCCGTGCCGCCGCCGAGATAAAAACCAGCCTTGGATGCCGCGGGTCCGAGGATATTCAAGACTTCGCGCTGCTCCGGCAAGAGTATCTCCAGGTGAAAGCTCAATGATTGCGCCTCCCCCAGATCGAAGCCCGGGCTGCTGTCACCCAGGCATCAACCTCCGCTTTGGGCAGGTCGAGCACCAATTCCCAGAACCGCAGCTTACGGGGGTCCAGGCCGCCGCCCTTCTTTTGCAGAAACCAGGCCGCGATTGCCTGATCCCCGACGGTCTTGCGCAACCACTGTATGGACTCCCAGTCCCCGCGATCGAGGACCCGGCGGATGATGAACGCACTGTGATCGACCGGGGAGAGGCCGGCAAAATCACAGTCCCAGAACAGGCCGGCAAAACGCGCGGGGACGGTTTGTCCGTCCTTGGCGTCGAAAAGAACTTCTTCCGCCACTCTGGCCTCGCCTCCCGCGCAAGTCGAACGATAAAAAAGACGCCGCATCGGCGCCTGAAAGAACGGGCACCACAGACAAGGCACCCGAAATCCTCGTATTATGGTGGCCCCGGCGCGAGTCGAACGCGCGGCCAACGGTTTAGGAAACCGCTGCTCTATCCTCTGAGCTACGGGGCCATATTTGGTTTGGAAACCGCACCCGAAAATCGATCGTAGCTATTATACCACAATCCAGAGCTCTCTACCAGAGCCCATTATCCGGCAGTCGCTACGCCGCCCGTACCGGCAAGCGATCCGCAGACCTCCTCCACCTCCGCGTACCCAAAGGTCGGGCTCAAAAGGTCCCGCTTGATCCGCCCCACATCGGCCCGCCTGCGGATTAGATCGCCGATGACGCCGGCGTTTGGATCTCCCCCACAAAGAGCAGGCCGGCGAGCCGGTCGTCCTTGACCACCACCTTGCGGTAGACGCCCTCGCGCGGCCGGTGGTCGACGTATTCCTCATAACCCGTCCCCTCCGGGTCCACCAGCCCCATGGAGACCACCGGCACCTCCCGGAATTCCGCAACGTTCTCCAGACCGATCCAGCCCGAAACTTCGCCGCGCAGACCGCACATGTTCGTGGCGGCGATCTCCCCCTGGGACACGGCGCTGGGCCAGATCGGCGTGAGAAAGCTGTGTCCCACGGCGGAGTCAATGGTCTCCGCCACATCTCCGGCGGCATAGATGTCTTCGGCGCTGGTCCGGAGGGAACGGTCCACCAGGATGCCTCGATGCGTCCGGATGCCGGCGTCCCTCACGGCATCCAGGTTCGGCCGGGAGCCGGTGGCCAGCACCACCAGGTCCGCCTCGAGACGGCGGCCGGAACCCAGCGCCAAGGCCGCGGCATGACCTCGAGGCGGCGCCGGAACCATCTCAACCAGGGCCTCCCCCAGCAGGAGCTGGACGCCTACGCGGGCCAACTCTCCCTCGAGGATACGCGCCGCCGTCCGGTCCAATTGCCCGGGCAGGATCCGTTCACACCGTTCGATCAAGACGACGTCTTCCAACTTCTTGGCCAGGTTGAAGGCGGCTTCGAGCCCCACGAACCCGGCACCCACCACCACCGCCCGTTCAGCCTGCGCCAAACGGCGGCGAATCAAGTGCGCATCCTTAAGCGTCTGTAATGGGATGGCGATTCCCTCGGCCGCCGCCTGCCGCAGGCCCGGTACGGCGGGTTGCCATGGCGCGGCGCCCGTGGCAATGAGCAGCCGGTCATAGGGATAGACGGCGCCATCCTCGGCACGCACCGTCCGGCCCACGGGATCGACCCACGCGATTCTTGAGCCGAGATGGGCTTCCGCGCCGAGCCCCTTGTAGAAATCCTCCCCCCGGAGGAACAACCGCTCCTCCTCGTACACGCCGGCGGCGAACTCCGGCAGCAGACATCTGGCATACAACGGATACGGCTCGGCCGACAGGACCGTCCGCCGGGGTCGAGTTGCCTCAGTTTGGTGGCGGCGGCGGTGCCTGCCGCGCCGTTGCCGATGATTACGTAGCGCACGGTCGTCACCCCATTGTCATCGTTATTCGTAGTCGACAGCCCTCGGTCTGGCGGCCAATGGCAGGATCCGCTCAGGACGGCTCCTCATAGACCAATGCCCCATTGGGACACGCCTCGACGCAGGCCGGCAGGCCGCGTCCCGCGCAGAGGTCGCATTTTACGGCGGACTTGACCTGGACGGTGCGTTTTGACGCGATCGCCCCGTACGGGCAGGCCATGACACACATCCAGCAACCGATGCAGGGTTCGGCCTGCCCTTCATTGGTTACCAGACCGTGTCACGGGGTCCTTCCGCATCGCGCCCGCGGGACAGGCTTTGACGCAGGACGGCTCCTCGCAGTGCAGGCAGACCAGCGGCACCGGCCGCCCTGCCGCGTACTGGATCTGGATGCGGCCGGGTTCGACGTCACGAATGGGTGCGTGGAGTTCGCTCCCGGCATGCGTTTCTTGGCAGGCCACCACACAGTTCAGGCAGGCGTTGCACTTAGCGGGGATTACTCGAATTCGCTTCACGGCGCGTCACCCCCGACTCATAGATGCAAGCGGCGGCGTTTGACGGCGATGTGATCCGCCATGGCCTGGGCGGCCGCGACCGGATCCTGCGTCAGATCGACTTTGCCCCCGGTCAGAGCCTCCGCGGCTTTGGTGAGTATCTTCACGACACTTGGCGCCCCCGCCACCGGCGGTAGCGGCCCGAGATGCGTAAAAAACCCGAAAGTCACGGCAAAGATCCCGTCAACCACCGCTTTTTGCTCCAGGTATTCCGGCACCGAGGCGGCCACGGGCAGATCGGAGGGATCGACGTTGAGGGCGCCGGCAATGGCCGTCACGGCCAGCGCAATCCGCCCGATGTCGATGCAGGAACCGAAGTTGAGCACCGGCGGGATGCCAAGGGCCTGGCAGACCGCGCGCAGGTGTTCCCCGGCGCCGGCGGCGGCTTCGGGTGTCTGCAACCCCTCGATCTGCGCGCCGCTGGACACGCAGCCCGCCGTGATGACGAGGATATCTCGTCCGATCAGTTCTTGGATGAGCTTGAGCGACGTCGCGTCATGCCCGTTGCGGTTGTTGGTGCATCCGACCACCGCCGCGATTCCTTGGATCGTTCCGTCCTCGATCGCACCGAGCAACGGAACCAGGCTCCCGCCCAACACGCCGAGCAATGATTCCAACCCTACGCCCGCCACCACGGGTGACTTGTGGGGCGGGATATGCATGCCGTTGCCTTTGCCCCGGTTGAGAAACGCCTCGACGGCCAGTGCGATGATGGCGCGCGCTTGCTCCTCCGCGCGTTCCGGTTCATAGTCGATGTTGGTCTCGACCCCTTCCATGCGCAAAACCCTGGAGACGGAGATGACCTTGGTGTGGAATTTGTCCGCCGCCAGCTTTAGTCCGGGAATGGAGCAATTAAGATCCATCATGATTAGGTCGATGGCCCCGGTGGCGACCATCAGCTCCTGCGTCAGCCAGTTGCCCAGCTGTCCGGCGAAGCCCTTCCCGGCCCCGTCGAGCCGCTGCAGCAATTCCTGGCCGGTATCCATTGATCCATATAGCTGATGCCCTCGGCTCCCGCGGCGCGCGCCTTTTCCGTCCAGCCCGGATCTTCGTTCAACGCCCGGAGCACCGCCGCGGCCATGTAGGGCACGTGCCCGTGCGCGACGATATTGACCGTGCGCGGGTCCGAGACGCCGAGATCGGCTTCGGTCCGTCCCAGGCCGGGGTCGCCGAGCAGGATGTCCTGCACCGTAATGGTGGCGATAAGGCCCATATAGCCGGTGGCCACGGACAGGCGCATCGCCGCCAGGATTAGGCGCGCCGGATCGGTGTTGATGTTGGACATGGCCATGGTCATGGCGTCGCGTAACTCCGACAGAGGCCCGCCGGGCACGATCCCGAGCGCGCGCCATCTGGCCAGAAGGCTTTGGGGTGCCAGTTTCTCGACCAGTTTCAGCGGTTCGCCGGTCCCCTTGCGCAACTCCTGCGTCAACGCATCAGCCACGACCGCCGCCAGAACGTTATTTTCCCGTTGGTCGTCAACCCCCAACCACTCCGCCAGGATGCGCAGTTTCCGCGGCGCGCAGATTTCGAACGGCGTCTTTTCCGCCGCCGTGGCTTTCAGGGTCGCGATCCCCTCCTCCAACTGGTGGCAATAGGCGGACAGGCCATGACACGCCAAGCGCAGCAAGTTACGGGCCGCGATCATATCGGCGGTGGCGCCGCAGAAGGCGCGCGGCGCTTTGGGCGTGATCCGGCACGGGCCGTGCGAACAGAGTTGGCAACAGACGCCTTCCTTGCCAAAGCCGCATTGGGGTAGCTGTGCCTGGTAGCGGTCAAAGGTCGTGCTACCGAGGGGGATGATCACCACCCAGAAGAATTTCTCCTCCTGCTGGCCGGGGAATTTGCCCCGCAGGACGACGATGGCCGCCTGGCCGCTCTGGGCGGCGTGGATCTCCTTCATCTCCGGGGCCTGCACGGCCACGTACTGGCGGACATAGAGCCTCGCGCCGTCCAGGATGGACATGGACTGCAGATTGGCCGGCAGCGGCGCCAGGGTAAAGAAGCCGCCGGCAGGACTCGTCGCGGCGTTCATGACCCGCTCCCAGGTGGCGGAGGCGCCGCCCGGACCGAGGAAGAGGTAACCGGCGCCGTTGGCGGACGCCTCGCCGCCCGTCCACTCGGCCGGGTACTGAAAGGAACTGCCGCCGCTCTGGTAGACCCTTGGGTTGGCCAAGGGGGGATAGATCAAGGTGGGCAGGAGGAGCAGCGTCCGCCAATGCGCGCGCAGTTCGTTTTGTTTGGCCGCGCCCAGGGTCGGCCAGGCTTTCTTAAGATTGCCCCAGGTATCTGGAAACTGGAGGAGCGTCGCCCGCGACTGGTCGTCCAGACCCGTCCAGGAGTTTTCGAGCAGCGCCGCGACCCGCTGCCGCTCGGCGGCCGGGGTGGCGCACGCCTTGGCCCAGGCCTGGGTGCGCATAAAGTCCAGGAGGTCAAAGTAGGCGCCCGCGAGATCGAGCGCCGTGACTCCGGCCGCTCCTCCCGGCGCAGGCACGGCGCCGGCAAACGGCGCGCCCGGAGCCGCGTCCGCCGCCTGCGGCATCTGCGCCGCGTAGACGCCGTCCCGGTTGACCACCGCCACCAAGGCCACCTGGCCGGAGGCGCCTTGCAGCGCGGCCGCGGCCCCCTGGGCGCTGTCCACCCCGGTCTGGCCGATCGCCATGATGATGTCCCCGGCGCTCAGGATCCCGGCGGCGGGCGAATCCTGTTTGACCTCGGCGACCATGACGCCCAAGCGGTAGCCGGTCGACCTTTGAATGGCGTAGAGATCGGCCGGGGACAATGTCTGGAACACGATACCCGCGTGTTCGGCCGTATCCTGGGCCAGGATTGGCGCCGCGGCCGCGATGGCAGATAATACCGCGCAAACAAGCAAGACGCGCCAAAAGTTCGTCCATTTGTGCATCACAGGTCACCCCGGTCAACGTTATGCCCGTCACCCGGCTTCGCGAGGACAAGACCCCGGCCGGCCAGCACTTGACCGCCGGGTCTTTTTCATTGCTCTCCCCGCATTAGCCGTGACGGAAACCCAGCCCGGTGTTTCTAAATGTCAACGGAAATTTCCTGCTTTATGCAGATTCTCATTCGGACAGGTGCTTATTGCTCTCCGAACATCTCCTCCTCCACCGCCGCGCAGATCGCATGGTAGACGGGGAGATGCAGTTCCTGGACGAGATAGGTCTCGGCGGCCGGCACCTTGATCGCGACCTCCACCATGGGGGCCAGGACACCGCCGTCCTGCCCCGTCAGGCAGATCGTGCGCAGGCCAAGCGCCCGGGAGACCCGCGCGGCGGCCACCACGTTGCGGGCATTGCCCGAGGTGCTGAGCCCCAGGAATGCGTCGCCCGGTCTGCCGTAGCCCAGGACCTGTTGGGCGAAGCAGAGCTCGGCGCCGAGATCGTTGGCGATGGCCGTGGCCAGGGGCGAAGCGCCCGAAAGAGCGATGGCGGGGAGCGCCCCTTGCAGCCGGGAGGCCAGGCCTTGGTCGCCGCACGCGGTAAACATGTCACGGAGCGGCCCCGGCAGGGGTCTCTTGTGGCGAAAACCCTTCAGCAGCTCCCCCGCGATATGCTCCGCATCGGCGGCGCTGCCGCCATTCCCGCAGAGCAGTAGTTTGCCGCCGGCCGCGAAGGCGCCGGCAATCACCCTCACCGCCTCTCCCACCCCGTACATGCAGGGGATCAGCACGGGATACCGGTCGATCAGTTCGATCAGGATCTGTTCGCTCCGCGCCGACTGTAAAGGCCTGCCTTGTACCCTCTCCATCGTTTCACGCCCCTGTCGCTTGGGACTTCCGCCCGCCACCCGCATCATATGGCGGAGACGGCGGATTGGTCCCCTTGGGCCGGACCGGGGTCTCCGCCCGTTCTCTTGGGCATACTAACCGCGAGGTGGCACGAGATGGCCAGAGGCACGGGTAAGACCGATCCGGAGAAGAGCGGGGTCTCCTTCGTCATGACCGCTGACGACGCCGAGCGCTATGCCCCCCCGGCGGAGATTGACCCAAAGGAAAACCTGCAGGAAAAGGGCGCGCACGGCCGGGGACATGACACCGCCAATCTCAGCACGCCGAAAAGGCGTAAAGAATGACGTCATTCTCTACCCATCCGTCAAGCGCCGAATAAGGTGAAAACGCCTTCCCTCTCCCGATTCTTATCATGGCCGTATTTCGTGGGACAGGCGAGGTATGCCTCGCCCCTAGATCTCCTTCCCCATCAGCCCCGCCACGGGCCTGAGTTCCGCCATCACCGTCGCGAATTCGGCCAGATCGAGGGATTGTTCCCCGTCGGACAAGGCCTCGGGCGGGTTGGGATGTACCTCGATCATGAGCCCGTCCGCGCCCGCGATGACCGCGGCCTTGGCCATCGGCAGGACCAGGGACCTCTTCCCCGTGCCGTGGCTGGGATCCACCACGACCGGCAGGTGGGTCAGGGTCTTGGCCAGCGCCACCGCGGCCAGATCCAGCGTATTGCGGGTCGCCGTCTCAAAGGTCCTGATCCCTCGTTCGCAGAGGATGACCTGCTCATTCCCCTCCGCCAGGATGTACTCGGCCGACATGAGCCATTCCTCGATCGTGGCCGACATACCGCGTTTCAAGAGAACCGGCTGCCGCAGTTGCCCCACCGCGCGCAGCAAGCCGAAGTTCTGCATGTTGCGCGCGCCGATCTGGAGCACGTCCGCGACGGCGGCCACCATCTCCAGTTCGGTGAGGTTCATGACTTCCGTGACGATTGGGAGCCCCGTCGCGGCCCGCGCCTCGGCCAACAGCGCCAGGCCCTCCTCCTGCAAGCCCTGGAAACTGTAGGGCGATGTTCTCGGTTTAAAAGCCCCCCCGCGGAGGAGATGGCCGCCGGCCTCCCTGATTCCCTCGGCGACCGCTAGAACCTGCGCGCGGCTCTCGACCGCGCAGGGCCCGGCCATGACGGTCAGGCCGTCGCCACCGATGGTGACGCCGCCGATCTTGATGCGGCTTCCCTTGGGCTTCCCCTCCCGGCTGGCCAGCTTGTAAGGTTGCAGGATGGGGATGACCTGCTCGACTCCTGGCAAGGACTCCAGAGCGTGCAGATCCAGCAGCCTCTTGTCACCCACGGCCCCGATGACCAGCCTTTCCACGCCCACGATGGTGTGCAGCTTGAACCCGAGGTCGGTCAGACGTTTCTCGATGCGCTGCTGGTCCTCTTGCGTGATGTTCTTGCGCGTGACGATGATCATGTGCGATGCCTCCTTCAGTATTAGGCGTGAGGCGGGAGGCATGAGGCAAGAGGTGGGAGGGGACGCGGCATGAGCAAAAACCGTAAAGCGCTTCAGGAGATGGAATCCCAACTACCCGCCCCATGCTTTCACTAAACCTTTGGCTCTGTTCTGAGCAACGGTCGTTCCGAAACATCGTTTTTGCCGACGGTAGGCTGCCCCTCGACAAGCTCGGGGTGCTGACTTCGACGAGCTCAGTCGAGTCGAGCCTGTCAAAGCAAGATCCTACCGCTACACCAGATCTGGCAAGGGTATAAATGCCCTAGGATCTGGATCCCGTTCTTTCCCCGTAGCCAGGATGGCTTGCCGGGAGCAAGGCAAATCACCCTGTTCAGGCGATTTGTCAAAACGCGATGATTCAACGCGTTTTGACAAATCGGTAGTTCTGAAGATTTGCCTTGCTCCGGTGTAGCGGCGTCCTCTCAGGGCGCCGTCGGCCCGAGCATCTACAGCTGCAGGATCAACCGTTGATGAGAACATAGCCAAACCTTTTTACCTTCCGCCTTCTTCCTTCGACCTTCTTCCTTTTGCCTTCTTCCTTCCGCCTTCCGCCTCTTGCCTCTTGCCTTCTTCCTTCTTCCTTGCGCCAAAAAACAAAAACCCACGTCTCGTCGTAAGGGACGAAACGTGGATTCCGCGGTACCACCCTGATTAGCCCGGAAGGGCTCAGCTCTGCCGGCACGGAGAAAGGATCTCGATGCCATCTCCTCGCTAACGGGCGAGACCCGGCCAGGCCTACTGGCAGATGCATACGCCGCATCGCCGCGTTCAGCCGGCGGCTCGGAAGGGAACTTTACCCGGTCTCTCCCGGGGCGGCTCACAGCCCGTGCAAAGACTTTGAACCTTTAGTCAGGGGTTCACATAAAACGCTGAGGTTTGAAGCGCTCTACGCGAACCGATGCTTCGGGGCTAAGTCTATACACCCGGCCGCCCTCTCTGCGCGTTCGGGACGGGGCTACTTTCCTTCGTCAAACGCCTTTACGAATATGAAGATACTTTTCGCTATCGTAACAGACGGGTACCAGTCCTGTCAAGGGACTAAAATCATTCCTCCGGCCAACCCCGGAACGTTGGGGGTAAAAACTCATCAACCGTCTCATTTTCATCCTTTGCTGTCCCGGCAGCATGTCAGGGTGGATGCTTCCAGTTGCTCCTCATCCCATAGCTCGATCCCGTTCCGCGCCAGCAAGGCCGCGGTCACGCCCCTTCCCGGCACGCGGCGGCCGCTGAAGGTCCCGTCATAGATCTCGCGCACGCCGCAGGATGGGCTTCTTGCTTTTAGCACGGCCGCTTTTGCTCCGTGTTTTACGGCCAGGGCCAGCACCGCCTCGGCGCCGGCGATGAAGAGCGTGGTCACGTCCGTGCCCGCACGGTCGCTAACCCGCGCCGAACCTGCCAGGACCGCCTCGCCGTCCCCGCCCCTGATCTCGGCCGGGGGGCGCGGGATGACGAGCCCGCCCAATACCTCCGGGCAGACGGGAATCACCGCGCGGGTATTCGCCAGGGCCAGGGCCGCATCGTGCCGGCTATGCCCGCCGTTGTAACGGCATGCCTGCCCAAGCAGGCAGGCGCTGATCAGGACCGCGCCGGGGGATGGCACGCCCGCTCCCGTCATTGCCCCGGCACTTGGCGCACCAGTTCGTCCATGGATGGACGGCGCGCGATCATCTTCTGATCGGCCAGGAAATCGGCCACCGCGATCAGTTCCTTGATCATATCCGCCCGCGGTATCTCCAGGAAAGTGTAGTTCGCCGCAATCTTGCGCACCATCTCCGGCGGCAGCTTTGTTTCCTCGGCGCCAAGGCTCACGGCCGCCTCCGGATCCGCGGCCAGGGCCTTGCCGGCGCGGGTTACGGCTCTAAGAAACGCCGCCACGACGTCCGGATTGTCCCGGAGCAGCTTCCCCCGCACCGCCGTGACGGTCAGGCCCCCGATCAGGCCGCTGCCATCCCGGAGCAAACGCACCTTGCCGCCGGCCAAGGCCCTGGTCAGGACCGGTTCCACCAGCACCGCCGCGTCCAATTTACCCCCGGCCACCGCCGTGAACGCGTCGGGGACCCCCAGGTTAAGGACCTCGACCTTGGCAAGACTCAGCCCTTCCGCGGACATCGCCCGGGCCAGGAGATAGTGCGCGGTGGTTCCCAGGGGCAACCCAACCCGCTTGCCGGCCAGACCCTTGAGATCCGCCGCGCCGCCCTCCGCAGGCACCACGATCGCGAAGGCTTTGGGCGCCACGCTATACGGCGCCAGGACAACCAAGTCGTTGCCCGCGGCGCGCGCGATCACCGCCGAACTTTCCCCCATGACCGCCGCGATATCCAAGGCGCCGGCGGCCAACGCCTCGGACATGAGCGGTCCCGTCGTGAGACTGCTTACCCACTCCACCTTCCAGCCGAGCGGGGCCAGTTCCCCTTCCAGATAGGCCCCTCTGCGCAGGACCATCGACGGCAGGTTGAGCGGCATCGGGTTGTAGGAGACCCGGAGCGTTTGCTCCTGCGCCGCCAGGCCCGCGGTCAAGACCACCAGGCATAACAGAAAGATCGTAATCACCGGTCGGACTCTCTTCAACTCAATCACCACGCCTTTCTTCCCGGATTTGCATCAGCGCCGCCGTTACCTCGGCGCGCGCCCGCGCCGCCTCTGCCCCGCAGCGCTCCCGCGGACGGGGCTCGGTGAGCTTGATCTCCGCCACCACTTTGCCCGGCCGCGCGGACAGGACCAGTACCCGATCCGCCAGATAGACCGCCTCGTCGGGATCGTGGGTCACCAGCAGGACGGCGGGGCGTTCGACTTGGCAGATCTTTGCCAGGCGTTCCTCCAGATCGATGCGCCCGAAATAATCCATCCCGTTCAAGGGTTCGTCGAGGAGCAGCAGTTCCGGGCGGGCGACCAGAGCGCGGGCCAGGGAGACACGGTGCGCCATCCCGCCGGAGAGAGCACCCGGATAATACTCCTCGTAACCGCCGAGACCGAGCTCGCCCAGGAGCATCCTGGCCCTGTCCTTGACGGAATCCGTCGGGCGCGCGCAGCCGAAAAGGACATTTCCCAAGCAATCCCGCCAAGGCAACAACCTGGGCTCTTGAAAAGCCATGCCGACCGCGGCGGGCCGTTCGACACGCCCCGCGGCGGGCGCCAGCAGACCGGCCGTAATGCGCAGAAGCGTGGTCTTGCCGCACCCGCTCGGGCCGAGGACGGCCGCGATCTCGCCCGGTCCCAGCGCCAGATCGATCCCAAGCAACACAGGCGCAAGGCCGTACCGATGACTGACTCTTTCCAAAACCAACCCGCTCATGCCACCGTACCTCTCGTTCCTCGCGCCCAAGGCCACAAGCGTTCACAGGCCCGCAAGCCCTGGTCGAGAATGAGTCCCGCCGCGCCGACGGCCAGCACGCCCGCCAGCATCCGATCGGCCTGGCCGAAGCTACGGGCCTCGACGATGAGCGCTCCCAGACCCCTGGCGGCCGCCAGCATCTCCGCGACGACCAAAGAACGCCAGCCATAACCCAGGCCGAGCCGCAGACCCGCGGTGACCGACGGTAGGGCGGAGGGGATGACGATCTGCCTGAGGATGACGGACCGCCGCCGCTGGTAAAGCAGACCGACCTCGAGCAAGTTCCGATCGACCTGCCGCGCGCCCAGTTCCGCGGCGAGAAAGATCGGGAAGAAGGCCGCATAGATAATTACCAGCAGTTTCGGCGCCTCTCCAAGACCCAGCCAGAGGATGAGCAGTGGCACGAGCGCGACCGGCGGGATCTGGCGAAGAAAATCCAGCGTGCTTCCGATTAACCGGGCGAAGCCCGCGGCACGGCCGGCCGCGAAGCCCAGCGGCACGCCAAGGACGGACGCCAGCGCGAAGCCGAGACCCACCCGGCCGAGACTCGCGCCCAGATCGCGCAAGAGTCTTCCCTCGCGCCAGAGGTCATAGAGCGCCGCCCCTACCTGGGAGGGCCCGGGAAGGAGAAAGGCGTCGCCGGTCCTGTTTGCCGCCAAAAACCAAGCACCGACGAGCAACGCCGGCAGCACCAAGCCGAGGGGAAGCCACCGCATCGTGGCGGGGGTGGGATTACCGTTATCCCGCACGTAAATACTCCTCTCAAGAACAGGCCATAGGCAAAAGGCAAAAGTAAAAGGGCTAAGGATTTGCTACGCGGCGATTCTCCTCTCCGCGCCCGCCGCCGCCGGACAACCACTCAGGCATAGGGCCCAGAGTCCGCGGCAAGAATAGGCGATGGAGGGATCGTATATGCACGAAGAAAATGTATTCGTCGAACCAGTCCGTCCCGAGCGGAAAGAGCGGGCGCGCATCGGGTACGACGGTCTCTTGGTCAAATCCGGCGCGGACCGCGTCTTTCTGCACTACGGTTTCGACGGCTGGAAAAACCCCCGCACCGTGCCGATGAGCCGCTTCATGAACGGCTTCGTCGCCAGCATCCCGATCGAGGGCGTCGAGGCGGTCGATTTTTGTTTCCGGGACTCCGCCGGCAACTGGGACAATAATTCCGGCTGGAACTGGAAGGCTCCGATCGAATAACCCTATCCGAACGGTCTGAATTCGACACGACCGCGCCAGACCTCTCCCTCCCCCAGCGCCACCAGGCCGGTCGTCTCGCGCGGCAGGGGGAGGTTGGGCGCGTCGGTTACGCACGTATACGGCTCCAGACACACGAACGGCGCTTCTGGTTCGGGTCCATTCCAGATCACCCAGTGCGGAAAAGCCCGGTCCGAGACGAACTCAATGCCCGCGCCGCTCCCCTCGTGCCAGAGCCGCGCCGCGATCTCCGGCTCGCCGGGGGCCAGATCCGTGTAGACATCGTCCAGGCGAAGCTCACGGACGGGCTTTGCCTCCAGCCGCTCATGCTCCGCCAGGGTCAGGAGGCGTCCCGTGGGGAAGCACGCGTCGAGTTCCCAACGTTTCCGGGCCGGCAACGTGAGCCGGTATCCGGCAAGATCCTCCCCCTCCGTCATCGGCAGGCGGAAATACGTGTGATAGCCGAGCCCGAACGGAAACTTCCCGGGGCCGCGGTTTTCGGCGACGGCGCTCAGAGACAGGCGGCCTTCGCGAAGGACAAAGGTCAACGCCAAAAGGAAATCGTGCGGGAAAGCATCCGCGAACGTCCGCTCGTCTCTGGTCGAAATGGAGGTCCTGACCCAGGCGCCCTCGTGCTCGCCGGCCCCCGCCGCCGAGAACCGCCACGGCAGGCTATGGACCAGGCCGTGGCTGTGATGCGGCGGGCGGTTGCACGGCAGGATATAAGTCCGGCCCTCGAATTGGAACCGCGCTCCCCTTATCCGATTAGGCGGCAATAAAACCGGATTGCCGTACCGCACCGGACGCAACCTCAGTTCCGCGAGGGACGGCGGGCCGTAAATATAATCGCGCCCATCGGCCTGTCGGGAAAAGGAGATGAGGTTGCTGCCGAAGCCGGGGATGATGGTAGCCGTAAGACCCAGCGCCAGGTCGGCCAATTCGACGGCGACTTCGCCGTCGAATTGACTCTGCCGCGCCAGATAGCGCGCAGCCGCCATGCGGCTCAACCCCATTTCCCCTTGCCGACGTGCGTGGCAATCTCCGCTTTGATCGTGCCCTGGGCGACCTCCGCCGCCGCAAGCGCGTAACGGAAGACGGCCACGCAGCCGGGATCGAGGTTGTCATCAATGCCGCGTTGGGCCACTTCCCGCACCTTGCCCAGCAGGGCGTGCAACTCGGCGTGCAGACCGTTACTGAGCCGCGCCCGTTCCAGCAAGGCCGCGCCATCCGCCGGTATCTCGCTGAACATTTCCTTGGCCGCCCCGCATTTGGGGCAACGCTCCGGGGGATCCCCGCCGTCATGGATATAGCCGCAGACACCGCAACGCCACTTCTTCACCTCAGGAGTCTCCCTTTCGTTGCATCCTTCATCCGTCCGCCTAATAGTTATCGCATTTCAGCTCGAAAAACGCCTTGGGATGCGCGCAGACCGGGCATTTTTCCGGGGCTTCGGCGCCGGAGTGGATGTAGCCGCAATTACGGCAATGCCACTGCCGCACTCCCGCCCGTTTGAACACTTCGCCGGACCCCAGATTGCGCAAGAGATCCCGATAGCGCCGCTCGTGTTCGGCTTCCACCGCCGCCAGGCCGCGAAAGAGTTCCGCAATCGCGGAAAACCCTTCTTCCCGGGCTACGCTTTCAAAATCCTTGTACATGCTGGTCCATTCGTAGTTCTCGCCGGCGATGCCCTCCTTGAGATTGGCGATGGTGTCCCCGATACCGCCAAGGAGCTTCAGATGCAGCTTGGCATGTTCCTTTTCGTTATCGGCCGTCTCCTGGAAGATCGCGGCGATCTGTTCATAACCCTCGCGGCGGGCAACACTGGCAAAATAGGTATACTTGTTCCTGGCCTGTGATTCACCGGCAAAAGCTTGCTTTAGATTGGCCTCGGTCCTGCTTCCCTTGAGTTGCATCGCTTCATATTCCCCTCCAGAATGTCTCATCAAAGCTCCTGTCCGTCCAGCCATAGGTCTGCCACAATCTCGGTTCCAATATCATTCATTCAGCCCTTCTCCCCCACACCCCACCCACACCCTAGACCTGCCTTGGCCCGCCTCCCAGGGAACGATAGAGGTCTTCCCCCGGGCAGTCCCTTTCGTGCTGCTTGCCGCAACGCAGGCAGACCCGCTGAATCTCCTTCGGGCCGTGAAACGCGGCCGCCAAAAAGGCCTTTATTCCCCGGCACAGCATCTCCAGGTCAGCCGCCGAAAGACTGCCCAAGATCTGGTCCAACCGTCGATCTCCCATCTCCGTGACGGCCTTCAAGATACTCATGCCCTTTCCGGTTAGGGTCAGCCGGCGTTCCCGGCGGTCGACCGCACCCTCCACCCTGGCGACCAGGTCTTTTTTGACCAGGCGGTCGACCAGTTTTGTCGCGGCCGCATTGCTGACCGCCAGCGCCTCGGCGATCGCGCCGAGGTTTGGCTGATCGTGCAGGGCGATGAAACGCAGCGCAAAGAACTGTACCGGCGATAATGAGTAACGTTGCGGGCTCGCCGCCATCAAGCCGTCGATCGTCCTGGCAAACAGCCAGACCAAACGGAGGTTCTTCCCGGGCACCGCCTGACACCTCGTTTTTACTTTACTATGTTAAATAATATCATATAGTCACCCTTCCGTCACGGTGGAATAATCAGCCAGGCGGACGCTCAAGACCTGTGATGCAAACTCACCACGCCGAGGGGCCGTATCGCGAGCTTTTGCTCTGACTTACTTGGTCTTATCTCTTGGCGGAATTGCCGGCGGCAGGGCAAAGTCCTTCAATGCTTGCCAGAGTGAGCCCGCAGTGGAACCGCCTTTGGCCGGATCCTCGACGGCGTCCGCATTCTTGGCCCTTGTCCGTTTATAGATCTGAGGCGCCAGCGTCAAAACCTCCGCCACGGCTGCCAGACCCTGTTCGACAGCCTCGCCGCTCAACTCCACCCTGGCCAGATCGGGCTCGATCAGGGACAAGCTCTCGACGTGCACCCTCCTTGACAATAGAAGCATGGCCAGGACCGCGTCGAGCCCCTCGGCCACATAAGCCGCCCGGTTAAATGAGTTCGCTTCATACTGGTCGTCAGGCATCTTGATCCCCCTTCTACCATATGCGCGCAAAAGGGGGAGCGCCCGCGTCAAGCAACAGGCCAAAGTCCAAAAGTCAAAGGTCTCAGACCGGGGTCTTTTGACGCGTGGCTCTTGACTAACTATCCTAGTAGTGAAGCAATTCCGTAACCGGCACAATCTCCACCCCGGACGCCGCGAACTCAGGCAGGGCCGCCTTGAGCGCCGCGAGGGTATTGGGCCTGTTGGCATGGCAGATACCGATGGCGCTTCCGTGCTTTTTGGCCCGGTCGATCAACTGCCGCAGCAAGGCTCGAATCTCCTCGACCGAGGCCCCCTCGGGATCGAGGAAGTAGTCCCTTTCCGCAAAACGCTCCCCGAGATGGCGCGCGACCTTACCCACCACCGATTTCTTGACGCGGGGATCAAAGGTGCGGCTGTCGAGGAAGAATAAACCCTTCTCTTTGAGGATAGTTTGAATCTCGAGCATCAACGTTTCATCGGTCGTTCCCAGTGAACCCATATGGTTGTTGACGCCCACCGCTCCCGGGACGGAGCCCAGGTTCGCCTCCAATTGTGCTCTGATTTCCGCGCCCGTGGCGCCGGTCCGGATTACGCCCGGGCCGGGGTTTTGTTTGGTGTCCAGTGGTTCCAGAGGCAGGTGCAGGATCACGGTACGGCCGGCGGAAGCCGCCTGCCTGGCGTAGGTTCTCGCATACGGTCCCAGCGGCAGGATGGCGAAGGTCAACTGGGCCGGCAGCGCGAGAAAATCCTCCGTGCCCCCCACGAAGCCTACATCATCGAGGACAATCGCCACGCGCGGGCGCGATGCCGAGTTTTGCCCGGTCTTGGCAGGTCTGCCCGTATCCGGCGGCCGGCCCTGCTTGGGAACGGCGGTCCGACGGAGCAGCCCAAGGGGGTTGGCGCGCCTGAGCGCGGCTTGGAGGCGTAGCTCCACCACCGCGTCCTTTCCCCGCAGGCGGACGTGCAAGCACAGCCAGCCGCCGAACGAACTCCACCGCGTGGACAGGATCAAGCCCTCGTGACGCGCCGCCACGCCGGCCAAAACCGCGGCCGCCCGCGCGAGCAACTCCCGGGCATCACCGTCCGCGGCTGTCGTCCAGATGAGCGGGGGATACCCGGTGCGGGGGGTCAGGGTCAGGCGGTCAAAGCCGGACGGGCGGGTCAGAACGAAACCTGCTTGACTCAGGGAGGACGATAACGCCCTGCCAAACTCCTCCGCGCCGCTTTTCCCGGCCGTCTCGAGGCGGCCGGCGGCCGCCGGCACGGGCGGGGCCGTCATCTCCGCCGCACTGGCGAAGAGAAAAACCGTGAACAAAAAGTACAGGGCGACGAACCGCCTCGTCTCCCGGTTCACGTCCATGTCTCCCTCCGCCTCCCAAAAAACCGCCAGCGTCCCACATTGGCTTGCGCCGGTTCGTCGGGATCTGGCGCAAGGATCAATCCCAGCCGCCCGGTCTCGGCGCGAAGCTGATAACTACGGCCGTCATGCCAGGAACACGGCGCGACGACCAATGAAATCTCCCGTCCGGCCGTGTTAAGGCAGGCGTTGAATTCGGCCTTGCTCCGTACGGGCCGGCCGTCGACGCTGATTATCACTTCACCCGGACGCAGACCGGCCTTGGCGGCCAGGGTGCCCGGCAAGACGGACAGCACCGCGACCCCCCCGGGAACTTGGCCAAAGGCTGGTTTGCCGCTGAGCTCATGCCGGCGCGCCAGATAAAGGACGAGTTCGTGTCCGGCCGGCGCGAATATGGATGCCGCCCAGGCCAGGACCGGCACTCTTGCCGAAAGGAGGGCCAGGGCCAGCAGGGAACCGCTGTAAAGGCCCAATAGACCGGCGGTACGGTTTGCCTTGATGCGCGGGCCCGCGGTGAGCGCGAGGTCGCTGTAGCCGAGCGCGGCGGCCACGGATACGGGCGTGAAGACCAGGTCGAGCGAACCGGCAAGACTGAGGGGGATCAAGGGCCACCAAGCGGGTACTCTCAGGTAGACCTCGCCATGACCGGCGCGCGCCATGACGACGGTCAGAACAATGAGCGGTATGGGCCAGACTTGTTGCAGCAGGAATCCTCCCACCGTCTTGCCCTTGTGTTTGATGTACACGGGCAGGGCTTGCCGGCCGCCAGCCACCGCTATGAGCGCGCTCTCGGTAAGGTGCAGGACCGCGATCAAGGCGAGCAAACCCGGAATGTGCAGCTTTGGCAGGCCGGTGATGAGCGAGGCCAGAGACAAGAGACCGCCCGCGTAAGCTAGGCAGAGATAGCGCAGGTCGATCAGCATGAGGAGGAGGGCGACGGGAAGGAGGAAGTTCAGTCCGCTGATATCGATCGTGATTCCCAGCGAGAGGAGGAGCATAGTGCCGGCGTATCCCGCCAGAACGCCAACGACGGTTGTCACGGTCAACTCTTTCCAGAACGGTGTCTGGGATTGACCGAGGACGCGGCGTTCGACAGCGCGCCGGCGCACGATCAAGAGGGCCGCGAGCAAGATGAAGGGAGGCAGGTGATACACGATCGCCCAGGGGAGCAAGTCGAAGATCAGACGGGCGATCCTGGCCAGGAAGAACATGCGGTACCTCCCGCCTGAACTATGAGGCAGCGGCTGCGGGTTTTGCCGCGCGGGCTCGGAGAATCTCAAAGGCCCGGTCGCGTTGCATGCGCTCGAGGCGAAGCAACTCGTCGAGCTTGCCGCCCTGCATGGCCCGATCCATCACGCCGGGGATATCGACCTCTTCGTCGGGCTCGATGCCAATCTTGTTGATCGAACGCCCCCCGGCCGTCAGATATCTGGCCACCGTCACGGAAAGCGCGGCGCCGCGGCTCAAGGGTACGACTTCCTGCACGACCCCCTTGCCGAATGTCTTGGCCCCGACCAGAGTGGCCGCATGCCGATCCTTAAGGGCGCCGGCCACGATCTCGGCCGCGCTTGCGGACCACTGGTTGACGAGAAGCACCAGTGGATAATGTCTCCGTGTGGCTTGCGGCTCGGCCAGGAAGGGCTGGCGAATGCCGTTGCGCTTGAGCATGTACATCACGGTGCCGCCGTCCAGGAATTTGCTGGCGACGCCGATGGCGGCGTCAAGGAGCCCGCCCGGATTGTAGCGCAGGTCAAGGATGACGCCCTTCACCCGGGCAAGGTCCGCGGCCTGCAAGGCCTCCTCAAGCTCGGCCGTTGTTCGCTCGGAGAATTGTGACAGGGTGATAAAGGCGATCTTTCCCGCCTTGGCGTCGTTGACGATCTCCCATTCCACGCTCGGCAACTTGATGTTGGCCCGGGTAATCTTGACATCCCAAGTCTTGGAGGCGGCACCCTTCTCGCCACGGATGATTGTCAGGCGCACGGCCGACCCGGCCGGTCCCCTGATGGCGGCCACCGCCTCGTCTACTGACATCTCTTTGGTCGGACGGCCGTTGATGGCCAGGATGCGATCCCCCCGGGTCAATCCGGCCGTCTCACCGGGTGAACCGCTCAGAGCCTTCATAATCAAAATGGTCTTGTCTTGCTCGTGATAGTTGAGGATAACGCCGATGCCGCCGAAGGTCCCGTTGGTCTGGACACGAAGCTCGCGGTACTCGGTCGGCGGTAGAAAGCGGGTATACGGATCACCCAATGATGCCAACATGCCGTCAATGGTGCCGGTACGAAGATAAGCCCGAAAAAGGTCCGCCAGCGGCGCTGTTTCCACGTAGCGCATCTTCACATGGGCCATCACTTGGAGGGCTTGATCCAACTGGCTGTAGCGGGCGCTGGCCACCGCCATGAGCCCGGCCAGGCCGACCGCCAATAAGAGCAACAATCCCAGCACAATATGGAGTCTCGAAAAACGTCCTGCCATAGTCCGCTCCCCTGTCTGGAAGACAGCGCACCTGGCTGCGCGGTCACTGAAGATCCGGGTCAATATTATTATGCAAGAAGCCCATCTAGACCTAGTCCCGCAGGAACCTCTTGACCGATAGCAAACTGCCGAAGATCCCGAAGAAAGCGCCGGCCGGGAAAAGGACGAGTATGAGCAGATTGTTGATGCGCGGCTCGGAAACGAGCGGGATTACCGCGATATGGCTGAGGGATTTCGTTAGGAAATAATAGCTCTTGGACAAGAGCACGGTGGCCACGCCGGCGCCGATCAGTCCCAAGATCAACCCTTCCAAAACGAATGGCCAGCGTACAAACCAGTCCGTTGCCCCGACCAGCTTCATGATCTCGATCTCTCGCCGCCTGGCGAAGACGGTGAGCCGGACGGTATTGACCACGATGTAAAGCACGCCCAGCGAGACGGCGAGGATGAGGGCGATCCCGACGACCCAGAGGACCTGGACCACCAGCAGCACCGTCCGGATAAAGTCGCGGTAAACAATCTCCTCCACACCCGGCAGGCCGTTGATCCTCCGTACGAGCTTGTCCACTTTGGCGCCGCGCTGCAGTTCCACCACGAGCATATCGGGGAGCGGGTTATCCCCCATGCCGGCAAAAAGCTCCGGCACGCCCCAGGTACGCTCCACGTCACGCGCCGCTGCTTCTTTGGAGACGTAACGGACGGCGCGCACGCCATCCTCCCGGTAAGTACCGATCTCCGTCCGGAGCGCGATGGCCTCGTCCGGCGAGATATCCTTGGCCAGAAAAACACGCAACTGGATCTCGGCTTTCGCCCGCTCGCCAAGATAGTCGAGGTTTGTCACCAGCACCATGAAAACACCCATAATAATCAGCGAAACGGTGATGGTCGTGGCGGCGGCCAATACCATGAGCCCGTTCCGGCTGAGCCCGCGGCCCGCCTCACGGAGAAAATAACCGAAGGTCCTACCCCTCAACCTCGTAGACCCCCTTCGGATCGTCGCGGATCACACGGCCGGCGTCCAGGCCGATTACCCGCCGGCGCATGCGGTTGACGATGTCCCGGTTGTGCGTGGCCATGACCACCGTCGTACCCCGCTTATTGATCTCCAGGAGCAGATCCATGATCCCCCAGGACGTGTCCGGGTCGAGATTGCCGGTCGGCTCGTCCGCCAAGAGCAGCAAGGGCCGGTTGACGATCGCCCGCGCCAGCGATACGCGCTGCTGTTCGCCGCCGGATAATTCGGACGGCCGTAGATTGGCGCGGTCGGTCAGACCCACCAGTTCGAGCACCTGAGGCACCTGGCGTCTGATATCCCGCGGATTGCTCTCCGTGACCTCAAGGGCGAAGGCGATGTTTTCGAAGACGGTCTTGTTGGGCAACAGCTTGTAATCCTGGTAGATGACCCCGATATTCCGGCGGAAGTAGGGGATCTCCTTTGCCTTGAGCTGCTGCACGTTGCGTCGGCCCACGATGACCGTGCCTTCGGTAGGTAATTCCTTGCGGACGATCATCTTCATGAACGTGGATTTACCGGCACCGCTGGGACCCACCAGAAAGACGAATTCACCCTTGGTAATCGTGAGTGTTACATTGGCCAATGCAACTACGCCGTTGCCATAGACTTTGGACAGGTTGTGCATCTGGATCAATTACGCCACTCCCGAGTTGAGTCCGATTTTGCGCCAATGCCGTGGAGCTTGTCCGAGAACCGCCGTGGCGGTCCATCTTTCGATGGTCAGCCAGTAATTCGACAGTTGCCGGTAAACTCCTCCCGGTATGGAGGGGGCAAATCCTTATCATTCTGGGCAAAATGGGCAGAAACCCATCTTTTATCCTGGCGTAACGGGCCGGCATCGGCATCGAAAATGGGTGCCCTCGGCCTTAATGCCATTCCGGATGAAAGGCGTCACCGTCAAGAGCCGGAAGTCAAGCCGCAAATACTCCTTCATCAGATTGACCTTCTGCAGTTCAAAGATCGCCACCCTTCTCAGCACCGGTCCGATCGTCAGGATTTCCCCCGGCGCCCCCACGCCCAGACTTCCGCTCTCCAGCGCGCTAAGTGTCGCGGGCTCCACCTGGTCGTAGCCGAAGGACAAGTGAAGCATGTGACCGCTGCCAAGCGCTTTCAAGGTCTCGACGACCCAGTCGTTCTCGACCAGCAGTTCCAAGACTACCGTGTCGGCCACAGTGTTCCCTCCCTTCGCCGCGTTTCTATATCTTATGGCGGAGGAAGCCGCGGGTTCGTCTCCTTTTTGTGACAATGGCACTTTAGTTCCAGCCCCCCACACCGGCGTAAAAGAAGACGCGCGCCGGTTGCCCGCCGGCGCGCGTCCGCATCCCGTGTAAGGCGTATGCCTCGAGAACCTAGAGGATGGCGTTCTCGGTCTTCTTGTCGAAGAGGTGCAGTTTTTTGGTGTTGAAGACCACCTGGTGCTGGGCCCCGTCCTGGGCTTTGGTGTGCGAATCCACCCGGGCGGTGAAACTCGTGGTGCCGGTGGACATGTAAAGGTTGACCTCCGCGCCGACCAACTCCATGACATCCACCACGGCGGTGACGGTATCCTCGTCCTTGGCGTCGGGCACCGAGGCGCGGTCGTAGATGTTCTCCGGCCGGATACCGACGATGACTTCCTGGCCGACATACTTGCTGATGCTCTTGAACTTGCCCTCGGGGATGAAGAGCTTGAATGCGCCCAGATCCGCGCAGATCCGGCTGCCTTCCTGCTTGAGCACGCCGTTCATGGTGTTCATCGGCAGGGTGCCCATGAAGGTCGCCACGAAGAGGTTGATCGGGTTGTCGTAGACGTCGAGCGGGCTGCCGACCTGCTGGATGATGCCGTCGTTGAGCACCACGATCCGGTCGCCCATGGTCATGGCCTCGATCTGGTCGTGGGTCACGTAGATGTTCGTCGTCTGCAGGCGGTTGTGGAGCTTGCTGAGCTCGGCGCGCATCTGTACACGCAACTTGGCGTCAAGGTTACTGAGCGGCTCGTCCATGAGGAAGACCTTCGGCTCGCGCACGATGGCGCGGCCCAGGGCCACGCGTTGCCGCTGGCCGCCGGAGAGGGCCTTCGGCTTGCGGTCGAGCAGGTGCTCGATCTCGAGGATGCGGGCGGCTTCCTTGACGCGGCGCTCGATCTCGGCCTTCGGGAATTTGCGGAGCTTGAGGCCGAAAGCCATGTTGTTGTAAACATCCATGTGCGGATACAGGGCGTAGCTTTGGAAGACCATCGCGATGTCGCGATCTTTCGGCGGCACGTCGTTGACCAGGGTGTCGCCGATGTAGATGTTGCCCTGCGTGATCTCCTCAAGGCCCGCGACCATTCTCAACGTGGTCGACTTGCCGCATCCGGACGGCCCGACCAGGACGACGAACTCGCGGTCCTTGATCTCGATGTTGGCGTCGTTGACCGCCACGATACCGTTGGGGAACTTCTTGGTGATGTGGTCCAGGATAACCTTTGCCATGCCTTAATCCTCCCTCATATCGCCCCTTGGCGGGACGTTCATGCCCTTTTGCAGGCACCTTAATAGTTCTACGTCATTTTGTAATTTCCTTCTTTGCAAGTACAAAAAAGCGTGGGGGAGAGTCGCGAGTCCCCAGTCCCCAGTCACGAGTCGGGAAGGCTGTAGGCGGGAGGCATGAGGCGGAAGGGTAAGGGCGCGAGTCGGGGGGAGGCGGGAGGCATAGTTCTTGCGTTACCACTTTCATCGTACCCCGAGCGACGAGCGACCAGAAACGAGCTGCGCATATGTTTATGTAGGCGAGGGGCCAGCCCCTCGCGTGGAAACTAGAACTTGACGGCTGCCTTGGCGCTGATCTCGTTGGTAGCGGTACCGTCTTCCACTTGGTACTCGCCGTCCAGCGCGATGGTGAGACCCTCGGTCAGCGCGAAGTCGTAACCGCCGTTCACGGTCATGATCTTGCTGGTCTCGTTGACCACGGCATAGGAGGCGCCGGCGCGGAGGCCGTTCTCGAACTTGGCGCTGATGCCGGCCTGCATACGGCTGTCTTCCTGCTCGTCGTCCTCGTTCAGGGCGTTCAGGGCATACATACCATCAACCGTGATCCCCGGCATGAGCTCGTAAGCGGCGCTGCCGACGATCTCCTCTTCCTTGAGGTTGCCCTTCAGGCCCAGGTTCAGGTGCTCGATCCCGGTATAGTTCACCTGGTAACCGACCGCGGGTTCCCACTCTTCGCTGAGATTCTTCGTGGCCAGCACACCGACCGTCGCGTCGACGGCTTCCATGGGCTGCACGTTGACGGAGGCGCCAAAGGCGTGAGGCTCACCGGCGTTGTTGATCTGGGCACCGGCGGTGACGTTCATTCCGGCCAGTTCATTGCTTACCTGCACATTGAGCGCCCCGTCGTCCGCCCACGAGGTATTGTTGCGTTCACCGAACGCCATGTCGAAGGCGCCCAGTTTCACGGTACCGACCGGGGTATTCTTAGCCTGGATCCAGGCCTCGTTCGGATAGAACGGCAGCGCGGAAGCCGCGACCTCGTAATCCTCCAAACCGATCTTGAAAGAAACGTCGTCGCTGACGTTGCCGGTGACGCTAAGGCCCCACTCGGTGGAGGGAGCCGCCGGGGACATGTCTGCCAGGTTGTAACCGAATTCCAGATTGCCGCCGACATTGGCCGCCGCGAACGCGGGAGCGGTCACGGCCAGGATCATCACGCCGACCATTGCTGCGATGATGTGCTTCTTCATTAACATGTTTCCTCCTTAGATTCTTGCGTGTGCATTGAGCCTTGGGCGGAGGCGGCCCGGAAACCTTTCGCGGTGAAACAACGCCAAGTTACGTTCCGTCGCCCCGGTTCCGATCCCCCTCCTGCAGAGTTTTGCACCTCAAAAATCTTCCGGTTTCACCTCCTTTCTCTCGCCGTCCCTGCTTCAAGTCCGTCTTGGCTCTATAGTCAGCCTTGGCAGGCGGGTGAGCTCCGTCACCTTTCACGCAGGCATATTTCGCGCCCGCAAATAAAACTCCTGCTAAACCCCGGTTTGTACATGGTGGTGATGGAGGAAGGTTTGGGTAGATGAGGGAGCGGGGGA